>DASRRM010000373.1:0-12448 GCA_035695715.1 Tepidisphaeraceae bacterium | reverse complement strand
CGAAAAGCCGCGGCCCGTACATTCGGCGGCATCGTCGACGCCGTCGGCGAAGCCCTGCGGTCTGTGACTCCGGAAGACTGCCAAGGCTTCTTCGATCACTGCGGCTATGACGCTACACCAACCTGAGAAACGCTCTAAGTTGGCGACGAAATGCGGCTTATGGAGAAGGAAGGAAGTGGCTGGCCATGCGCAGCAAGATTCTCGTCCGATGCCGACTTCCAGTGTTCGTGTTCGACGACCAGCGCCGCGATGGAATCCGAAATCTTTCATTCTTAATATGCCGTTCTTTGGAATCTGGCGCGCCGCGCAGTAATCTTCCAACCCTGTATGAACGACATCAACGATCTTCGACGGCAGTTTTCCATTCCCGGCGTGGTGCATATTGAGCCGGGGCATGGCGGGTTGACGCGCGTTGCCATCATGACCGAGCAGGCCGAGGCCCACGTCTACCTGCACGGCGCGCATATCACGCACTATCGCCCGCGGGCGGGACAGGATGTGCTTTTTCTCAGCGCCAAGAGTTTGTTTGAGGCGGGAAAGGCGATTCGCGGGGGGGTGCCGGTCATCTTTCCGTGGTTTGGCGCCAAGGCAGATAATGCCACCGCGCCGGCGCATGGCTTTGTGCGCAACCGGCCATGGGAATTGCGCGATATTCAGCGCTCGCCGGATGGCAGTGTGGCGCTGGTTCTGGAACTGGCCTCCTCAGCCGACACGCAGAAATTCTGGCCTAACGAATTTCGGCTGAGGTATACCGTCACGGTCGGGTCATCGCTGGAGATGTCGCTTGAGGTGCGGAATATTTCGCATGCGGATTTCAAGTTCGAGTCGGCCCTCCACACGTATCTGGCGGTGGACGATGTGAAGAAGGTTCGGATCGACGGGCTGGGCGGGCGCGAATTTCTGGATAAGACCGATTCGACCCGCCGCAAGAAGGAGGGAAGCGAGAAGATCGCGATCACCGGCGAAACCGACCGGGTCTATCTGAACACCAATGACACGGTGCTGGTTCACGACCCGGATTTGGCGCGGGAAATATCGGTTGAAAAGGAAGGCTCGCGGGCAACGGTGCTGTGGAATCCATGGATCGCCAAGGCCAAGGCGATGGCGGATTTTGGCGATGAGGAATGGCCGGAAATGCTCTGCGTGGAGACGGCCAATGTCGCAGAAAACGCGGTGCTGCTGCCGGCGGGGCAAAGCCATCGAATGCTGGCGCGGGTGTCGTGGAAGCCGCTGGCGGAGAAATCCGGCGGGGGTTCGGTAAAGCAATGGGAGATGTCGCACGGGCACGGGGCGGAACATTCGTGACGAGTTTCCGAATTATTTCTTCTTCTCGTTTTCCTTATCCGGAATCGGCGTGAGCTTCAGAGAGCGCACGTTCATCAGCGCGCGATCGAGACGGCCGTTGGCGATGATGGAGATGCTCGTGTTGTCGTTCAGCACCTTGAGGTTTCCGAGCTTTACGGTCTTGAAAGTGTGCCAGTCTGCGGTTTCCTCGGTCTTGGACTGAATTTTATTGGCCGCGGCCGTCACGGCGAAATCGCCGCCGGATCGCGGGGCGCAGGAGTAGGTGATTTCGACGGCATAAGTTCCCTTCTTCGCCGCCGCGTGCGGCCACTCGGGATATTCCTGGTTGTTCACCCAGAAAATAATCGTCGGCTCCGGCTTCATCTCCAGGTGCATCTTAAAGCCATGAATTCGCGCGCCCTCGGCCTTTAGCAACAGCGATCCATCCGGCTGCACAACCACCACCGGCGCCGGCTGCGTGGCGGGCTTCTTCGCATCATCGGCAGTTGCGGAAATCTGAAAAAGTGCCAGCAACAATGCAACGGCAAGGAGGATGGGTGGAATGCGTTTCATCTTTTTTCTTTGAACGTAGATGGTTGTCGTGGATAACGCTCTGCGCAGATGATACACCGCAAGCCGGTGAGAGTTGCAGAATGCCGCTACCAGGGAAAATTGGCTACGCGTCCGGATTACCGCCGGGCGATCGGTTACAATTTCTTGGAAACCACGAGGAATTATGAAAAGGATAAAACTCGAAAACTGGGACGGAAGCCTCGCACTGAGGATTCCGGAACCTGTTGCGAATGCAATGTCATTTCACCGCGGAACGCTTGTCGATATTGTGAAAGAGGACGGTTGCCTCGTTATAAAGCGCCATCTGCCGCATCGCAAATACCGGCTCTCGGACCTCCTGTCCCAATGCAACGGGCCGAATCCGTCGCGAGAATTAATCCGAGGAAGGGTCGGCAATGAGGCGATATAACTTTCGGAACCTCTTCGAGTCTTCTGATTTCCGCACCTTCGCCGATAGCGCCTCCGCTGCCGGAATCGCGAATCGCGCACGGTTCACTCCTTCGCCTCCGGATCATATCTCACGATCACCAGCGTCTGATCATCACGCGGCTCAATCTTTCCCTGCCAGCGAATCACCGCATCCCTGACGGCGGCAACCGATTTTTCCGGGTCGCCGGTGGAATTGGTTTCCAAAGCGGCAATCACGCGCTCGATGCCGAAAAGGTCTTCGTTGGCGTCGAATGCCTCGGTGATTCCATCGCTCATCGCCACAAGGCTGGCGCCGGGCTCAAGATCAAGCGATACCGCCGATGCCCTCCCGCGCTGCTCGTCGTCGATCAGCCCCAGCGGCGGAAGCATGGCATCCAGAACACGCGCGCCGTTGGGATAATGGCACAGCACCATCGGCCCATGCCCGGCGCTGCACCACTGCGTCGATCCATCGCTTGACATGAAAGCCAAAAATGCCGTCGCAAACCGGCCCGGCTCAAGATCGGCCGCCAGCCGGGCGTTGATCCGCATGAGGACCTTGCACGGATCGGGCTCGGTTTCGCACAGCGTGCGCACCAGGGCCCGCACCTGCGACACCACCATGGCCGGGGCGATGCCATGGCCCGACGCGTCGGCCACCAGGATTCCCAGCCGATCGCCGCACGCCCACAGGTCGTAACAATCGCCGCCGTTGATGCTGGCCGATTGGGTCCAACCGGCCGAGCGAAGGTTGGGCAGCATCGGCGGGTGCTTGGGGACCATCGCATCCTGCACCCGCCGGGCCAGAGCCATTTCATGTTTCAGGCCCAGGTTTTTGACGGCTTCCTGCTGCAAATTCCAGCGCTGGATCGCCACCCCGGCCTGGTCGGCCAGCAGTCGCAGCAGGGCCGAGTCGGTATCGGAAAACACGCCGGCAATTTTATTGAGCGCCTGTAAGACGCCCAGCGGTTTTCCGTCGCAGTCGACCATTGGCGCGGCCAGTAGATTGCGCGTCACAAATCCGCTTTGGCGGTCGGGGCCGGGGTTAAACCGCGCGTCGCCATAGGCGTTGGGGCAATGAATCACCTGATTGTTTCGAAAGGCCAGGCCGACGATGCCGCTGTCGACGCCCACGCGGATTGGATCGGATTGCAGGGCGACCAGCGACCACAATTCGTTTCGCCCGGCATCGTGAATGAAAACGCTGGCGCGCTCGCATCCCAGCAGGGTGGTGGTTGCCCGGGCGATGCGCGTCAGCAGGGCGCTCAGGTCGGGTGTGACCGCCAGCGAGCGCGCGACATCCAATACCAGTTGCATCTGCTCGCGCGAAACGGTGGGAATGGCGGTGGGATTGGCTTGGGCGGGATCCGACATTATGACGATTGTAGCGTATTGCCGCCGCGTCAGGCACGGGCGCGACTTGCCAGATGCCTGTCTCACGAGGGCCCAGGCTCGGGCAGCGCGGTGCGATTGGCGACAGCAAAAGCTTTTTTGATCGTCGCCGATACATGACAACAGGCAGATGAGGATTGGGTAAAGGGCAGGGTCGTGTGGCGGGTTTGAGGGTAGGTCGACGATGCGAAAACCCGGCTGAAACGCGGATTTCTGCCGGAATTTCACGCCCAATTGACCTTGGGCCGGTGCCCTGTATGATCGCGCGGCGAGGCGTTTTTCCCCGCGCTGGAAGCGCTTTTAAGCTGCACAATGTTTTATTCGTAAGTGTTGGCAACGGATGGCCCTGGACCCAGATAAACTTCAGCTAACCGACTTCCTCGATCTCTCAACGCTTCAGGAGATTCAGGACAGTTTTACGGCCGTGGCCGGCGTCAAGGCGATTATTACCGATGCCGATGGACACGTTCTCACCCAGCCCGAGCCGACAGCGGCTTTTCTGCGCCGCCAGCGAACGCTGGCCGAGGACGGAAACCTCATTCAAAACGAAGGCGAATTCGTCGCGCCGATTGTGGTGAATGACCAACAACTCGGCACGCTGCGCATGGCACTCAACGGCGCGCTCCACGGCGCAAGCGACGGTTTGGACGAGGAAAAACTTTCATCCCTCTCGCTGCGCCTCGGACTTCCGCCGGCCCATCTCAAGACCATTTGCTCCGAGCTTTCCACCGCGCGCGGAGCCCGCCCGGCGGCCATCCAGTTCATGTTCCTCATGGCCAACGCCATCGCCCGGCTCTGTTTCCAGGAATTTCAGCTTCGCCAGCGCATCAACGAACTGACGGCGGTGTATCACGTCGCCATGATATTGGCCGATGCCCGCGATTTGCAGAAAGTGCTGACGCGAACGGTGAAAGTCGTCTGCGATATCATGCAGACCAAAGCCGCCAGCATTCGGCTGATCGATGAAGAGCGGGATGAGCTGGTGATTAAAGCTGTCTTCAACTTGTCGGCGGAATATTTGAACAAAGGCCCGGTGCGGATGAGCACCGCCGAGATCGACAAGATCGCCCTGAGCCACGAGGGGTTTGAATATGTGCGGAACATGGGGACTGATCCGCGGATTCAATATCCGCAGGAATCGGTGCGCGAGGGAATCGTTTCCATGCTTTCGGTGGGATTGCGCTACAAGGGGAAATCAGTCGGCGTGTTGCGCGTTTACACCGATGAGGAGCAGGCCTTTAGTCCGCTGAAAATTGATCTGCTGAAAGCCGTCGGCGCACAGGCGGCGGCGGCAATCGAAAACGCCCGGCTGGTCAGCGAGGCGCGCGAGGCCGAGGTACTGGAAAAGCAGGTGCGGATGGCGGCGGATGTGCAGCAGCGCATGATCCCGCAAAAGCCGCCGGAAATCCCGGGGCTCGACCTGGCCAGCGAATATGTGCCGTGCTTTGAGCTGGGCGGCGACTTTTTCGACTTCATCCCCCTGCCGGAAGATAACATCGGGCTGGCGATCGCCGACGTCAGCGGCAAGGGACTGCCGGCAAGCTTGATCATGGCATCCGTTCGCGCGTTTCTGCGGGCGCAGGTGGATAATGTCTATTATCTGTACGAAGTGATCCGGCGAATCAACCTGATGATCTGCCGCGATACCAAAGTCGGCGAATTCGTCACGCTGTTTTACGGCGTGTTGAACGCCACCACCCGCCGATTCACCTATTGCAACGCCGGCCATCCCGCCCCGCTGCTTTTGCGCGATGGCAAGGTGACCGAGCTGTCGGCCAGCGATAACATGGTGCTCGGCATCAGCGTCGATGAAGTCTACAAGCAGTTCATCGTCGACCTGCAGCCTGGCGATTCGCTGTTGCTCTATACTGACGGCGTAACCGATGCCGCCAATTTCAACAAAGAACGTTATGGCCGGGAACGGCTGACCGAAGCGTTCGCCCGCGGCGGCGAAACTGCCGAAATTGTCTCGCAAAACGTGCTGTGGGACTTGCGGAAATTTGTCGGCATGGCGCCGCCCATCGACGACATCACGCTGATGACGGTACGGGTCAAATGATTCTCGGCATCGAATCCACCTGCGACGAAACCGCCGCGGCGCTCGTCGCCGACGGCTACGACGTGCGCTCGAACGTGGTCGCCACGCAGGTGGAACTGCACGCCAAATATCGCGGCGTCGTGCCGGAAATTGCCAGCCGGGCGCATATCGAAAATATCCTGCCGGTGCTTCGCGAAGCGATGCAGCAAGCTGGGGCAACATGGGATCAGATTGACGCCATCGCCGTGGCGCATCGGCCGGGGCTGATCGGGTCGCTGCTGATTGGCGTTACCGCGGCCAAGACATTGGCGTGGGCGCTGGATAAGCCGCTGGTGGGCGTCGATCATGTCCATGCCCATTTGTACAGCGTCGTATTGGAAACCAACCGCCAGCCGCCGATGCCGGCGGTCGGGCTGGTTTGCAGCGGCGGGCATACCGCGCTGTATGCCGTGCGCAATTGGCTCGACGTGCAGCTCATCGGCTCAACCATCGACGATGCCGTTGGCGAGGCTTACGACAAGGTGGCGGCGTTGCTCGGCCTGGGATACCCCGGCGGGCCGATTCTCGACCGCCTGGCCGCGGAGGGAGATCCCAAGGCCGTTCATTTCCCGCGCACGTTGCTGGGCCGCGATTCGCTCGATTTCTCGTTCAGCGGATTGAAGACCGCCGTGCTGTATCACGTTCGCGGGGTTCCGCGGCGAGGGGAAAACGTCAAAGCCGAGGAACGCAAGCCCACGTTAACGGATCAGGAACTGAAGAACATCGCCGCCGGGTTTCAGCAGGCATGCGTGGATGTCTTGTGCAGGAAACTGGAACGGGCGGCGCGAAAAATCAAGGCGCGGTCGGTCATCATCGGCGGCGGAGTATCCGCCAACCAGGGCCTGCGCGCCGCGCTGGCGAAGTTCCCCGTGCCGGTCTTTTTTCCGCCGATGAAATACTGCACCGACAACGCCGCGATGTCCGCGGCTTTGGCGCAGATTCATCTGCGCGCCGGGCGAAGCAGCGGCCTGGAACTGGACGCGATCACCAGCAGCCAATTCGCGCTGTGATGTGGCCCGCCCATGAGCGGCGGGTACCGAGGGCGGAACGAGCCGCGCACGGAGGGTACTCCCGGAGTAAGCGGATGCGGGGCCCGTTTGGTTTTGGGAGGGTGCTCCCGGGATAGGGTGTAGCTCGTGCTTGTGCCGACTGGCGGGGCAGACATTCCTGTCTGCCGCGAGTCTGCGAGACTTCGGCGAGCTCAGTCGAGCCGTGCGGGACATTACTATCCCGCCGAGCAGACTCGAATGATTCGCGAGGGACAAGAATGTCCCTCACTCACCATTCGAAGCGGACAAGAATGTCCGCTCCACCGTTGTTGCAAGCCGTTCGCCTCCATTAAGCGCCACGCCCCCGGAATAAGCGGGTTTCAGAACCGGTTCACCACCGCTTACTGCGGGAGTACCCTTCGTGCGCGGCTCAGTGGTTGCCTCGGACCGACCGTGCCACCACTCAATCCTGCCCTTCACCCGTCGGCGATTTGATGCGTCTGCTGCGCCCCGGTACGCTGTAAATCATGCTGGCGATGGTCAATTTTAATAATCCGCTGTTCTGGGCCGTCCTCATCGGGTGGATCCTCTCGGTGGTGCTTCACGAGTTTGCCCATGGCGTGGTGGCATATTGGGGCGGGGATTACACCATCCGCGAACGCGGCGGCCTGACGCTCAACCCTCTGCAATACGTCGATCCGGTTTTCAGCATCCTGCTCCCAATCGTTTTCCTTTGCATGGGCGGAATTCCGCTGCCAGGCGGGGTGACCTATGTCCGCCGCGATTTGTTGCGCAGCCGCGGGTGGGATTCGGCGGTGTCGCTGGCCGGGCCTGCCATGAACATCCTGCTGTTCTTCGCCTGCATCCTGCCGCTGCATCCGCATTTCGGGTGGCTCGATACATCATTCGACCCGGCGACGGGGCAAATATTTGCCAACGCCACCGGTGCACAGATCTTCCTTGCCGTCACGGCGTTTCTGCAACTTCTTGCGGCGGTGTTCAACCTGATTCCGGTGCCGCCGCTTGATGGATTTCAGGCCATTGGCCCATGGCTTCCCCGTGAGACGCGCATCAAGCTGGGGACGCCGCCGGTGAGTAATGTTCTGTTGTTTGTTTTTTTCGTTGCAATCTGGAAGCTGGATTTTGTCGGGATCGTTTTTGAACACCTGATGGCGCCATTGCTTGATGCGATGGGCTTTAACGCGTCCACCGACTTTTTCTATCACGCATTTTACCGGTTATTCCAATGATGGCGGGCACCGGGGGTCGCGCCCGGCCGAAAATTTCTGCAACGCGAGCAATTTCGCCGAACGCCTGCGGGTTTATAATAGTAAAGTCTTCTGTGAAGGCCGCGGAGGCCCGATGTCTTGCGTTATGTGATGCAGCTCGCCTTTTGCAAGACGTTGTGGCTCCGATATTGCGGCATGAGAAGATGCGGACTATGTTGTTCGCCAAGCGGAGGTTTTCTGTATGTCCTCGGATGTTGGCCGCGACCAGCTTGTTTTAATACGGATTGAGGGAATGCATTGTCATCGATGCGAACAAACCCTGCAAAAAGCACTGTCGCGACACTCCGGCGTGCACGAAGTTGAGGTCGATTTTAACAGCGGCCAAGCCTCGGTTCTTTTCGATCGCGACGCCGTGACAGTCGCCCAGTTGATGGACTCGGTTAACGAAGCCGGCTACCAGGCCTCAGGATTCAGCCAGGTGCAGGCAGACCGGGCGGGACATTCCTAAGCGGCAATTCACGCCATTCAGTCCTTACTATCATTTCTGATACGATGGCATGCAGCCGACCCGTCGGCTGCTTTTGATGCTGCGCCGACTTGAGCCATGAGATCCATCGCCCATATCTCCGACCTTCACTTCGGCCGGATCGACCCGCCCGTTGCCGAAGCGCTGGTGGATGATCTTCGCCTGCACCCGGCAACACTGCTGGTTGTCAGCGGCGACTTCACGCAACGGGCGCGCGTCGGGCAATACACACAGGCGGCCGAATACCTCAAGCGCCTTCCCGTGCCGCAGCTCGTGGTGCCCGGGAATCATGATGTGCCGATGTATAATTTCATCCGGCGATTTTTCTTTCCGCTGACGCGCTATCGCCGACATATCTCACAAGACCTCAGCCCGGCTTTTCAGGACGATGAGCTTTTCGTCCTCGGCGCCAACACCGCCCGCTCCTTCACGCAAAAGAGCGGCTGGTTCGCCAAAGAGCAGTTGACAGAAATTTGCCGCCGGCTGTCGGCCGCGCCGCCTGGGCTGACCAAAGTTCTTGTGACGCATCATCCCTTTATCCCTCCGCCGGGACATCCCCGCGAAAATATCCTCCGCGGCGCATCGCGCGCCCTGACGGCATTCGAGCACTGTGGCGTGGATGTTCTGCTGGCCGGGCACCTTCACCGCGCCTATCACAACGATGTCCGCTCGCATCACGTCGGCGCCCGGCAATCGGTGCTTTCCATCCAGGCCGGCACCGCCACCAGCACCCGCCGCCGCCATGACCCCAACGCCTGGAATTACATCACACTGGAAAAGGACGCGGTAAGCGTTGAAGTGCGGGCATGGGATGGGCGGAAATTCGTGCAATCGAGCGTGAGCCACTACGGGCGGGTGGAACATATCTGGTTGCGGGAAATGTAAGGCCCACGGAAATCCCTCAGGAAGAGCCGCGCACGAAGGGTACTCCCGGAGTAAGCGGAGTTAACCGTCCAACCCCCGCTTACTGCGGGAGTACCCGGAGTACCCTTCGTGCGCGGCTCGGCAAACGGTTACTCGGCCGCCTCGGGTGATGGCATGTGCCCGACGATTTGCTCGGCCACCGCGATCATCCGGTCGAACTCCACCGTGTCGAAAGGCCGATCGGAAAAATCCAGCATCAGCCGCCGGCCATGCAGCAGCATGCCGACGTCCGGCGGAAGCAGGCCGCGCGCCGAAGAGCGCGTCAGCGACGCCGCCGCCTTGGAAGCCGTGCCGTAGATCACGAATCGTTCCGACGCGCCCAACAGGGGAAAACTGGTCAGGGAAAACAAATCGAGCGCGCTGGAATCGGCGGAAGTGGGACGCAAGCCCGTCGGCGGCCAGGGCGTTTCAATTTCGCGAATCAAAATGTTCCACATTCCTTCGCGCAAGACGCGCTCGCCGGGCGTGGCCGGGCCAACGGGGCTGAAACTCTGCACCTGCAGCAGCAACGTCTGCCTGCCCGCCAACACAATCTTGAGCTCGACGCGTTGAACCGTGATCGAATCGAGCGGGGCCGGCGGCTCCTCATCGAGGCACGGCCGCTGCCGAAATCCGCGCTCGCGACCCCAGTCGCCAACCACGACCCGGCGGCGCTGCGTGGTCGAGCGCGTCGACAAAATCCAGAACGTGATCCACGACCCGGCGAATATCACGATCAACGTCAGCATGATGAGAATGCTGCTCCAGATCGAGGGAATCACGGCGGGGATGAGAATGCTGCTCCAGATCGAGGGAATCACGGCGGGGACAAAGATCAAAGGTGACGGCGGCATCGTCGTTGAAGTTTACCCGCACCGCGCCAATTTATCGCGAGGGACGGCCGCCAACAGACGGCCGACGGGCTATAATGTGAATTGAGGAAATAGCCTCACCGGAGGTCGCGGAACTATAGCGCAGTTGTCATCCTGAGTCCTCACGCCGCTGCGCCGTACCCGCTACGCATGAAACTCACGTAGGGCGGGCACTGCCCGCCGAGCACGGTGTTGGCGGGCGGTGCCCGCCCTACATTTTCAGAGCAGGTACTCCGAAGGATCTTGCCGTTGCGAAGAATCGGCAAGATCCTTCGGAATACCTCAGGATGACATTTTCCGTTTTGCAAACAGCGCGTACTCGCCTGACGCTCTCAGGATTGTCGCTGCTTTTAACAGGGCAGGACCGATAGCCTGTTGTTTTCATGCCGACCGTTTCATGTTCTGACGACAACTGCCGGCCGACGCCTTATTACCGGTCCTAAAAAACCGGGCGGTTGGGCTGTCGGCGAAAGTCATGCGTCTGAAACCTCCGGACGATAGTCCCTGTGCTTATGACCAACTTCGCAGATATTGTTCGCAAGACGATTTGCCATCACCGTCTCCGCGTGCGGAAGTGGCGCAGCAACATGAGCGGCAGCGCCTGGCAGGTTCGCTACGGCGACGGCCGGGTGATCCGCTGGATCGAAGCCCCCTACCCGCGCACGCCGCTCAGCCTAGCAATCTTCCTCCACGAGGTCGGGCATCACGTCATCGGCTTTGAGTGCTACAAGCGCCGCTGCGAAGAGGAATATCACGCCTGGAAATGGGCCTTGGATGAAATGCGCCGGCTGAAGATCGAGCCGACCGACAAGGTGCTCAACCGATATAACCTGTCGATGCAATACGCCGTCGGAAAAGCCCTGCGGCGGGGGATCAAGACGCTGCCAGTGACGTTGAAGGAGTTTGAGCCGAAGGCGGCTTGATTCTGCTATAACAAGGCTATGTCATGGCGCACCGGCGAAAAACCTATGGAGCGAGAAATAGAACTCGCTCGTGAAGAAGGGGGCGTGGAGTTTGTGCAGGGACGGCTCATCGACAAGCCCTGCAGCCGAACAACGTCGTCAACGTCGGTTCAAATAATAATGGCGCTGGGCCCCGGCGAACATGAGGCCGAAGCCCCGTGGGTTTTCACGTCGAACCTCGGCTACCAATGCTTCGCCGACGATCCGACCGGCTTTCGCAAGCCAAGCGTGTCGGTTATCAAAGCGGCAAGAATGAAGGGCGTGGACCAAGACGCGCCGCTGTGCACAATCCCGCCGGATTTGGCTGTCGAGGTGGTGGATTCAGCCGAACTGATTTACGACCATAATCGGCGAATTGACCAATATCTCGCCAATGGTTTCCCGCTGATCTGGGTAGTTGAGCCAAGGACAAGAACCGTTACAGTTTACCGGGGTGATGGATCGGTTTCTCGTTTACATGAAACGGACGAAATCGATGGCGAATCCGCCCTGCCAACATTTAAGTGCAAGGTTTCCGAGTTTTTCGGCAAGCCCGGGTAAAGGCGCTCCGCTACAAACCGCAACGGCGCGTACCAGCCACTTCAATCCACACGCGGCTTTTTCGTAGGATCTTCCCAAGTACAATATCTCGGCGCATCGACGCCACGGATTCGACGGAGGCGTATAGCCCGCAAGCGGCAGGCCCTTCGCCGAGGCACGTCCCCACCTTTCTGCAGCGGAGAGGAACCTATCGATTGACGTATTTTCCCACCCGTTTGCATCAGCGACAAATTGAGAACTTGGCCTCACGGCTTCTTTCGCGAGGGAATCTTCACGGTCAGTCGCCAACGCATTTAAGAAGTCAAGGAAGGAGTTTTCGTCGGAAACAGATTCGAGAATATTATCAAGGTCTTGCATGTTTCATTTACCTGACATCGCCAGGAGAAAGATGACCTAAAACCAAAATGCCCGTTGAAGGACCAACCTTCAACGGGCATTTTCGTTTTCGATCGACTCGAACAGGGTCACTAAAGCGACCATACCGGCGGAACTCAATCCGCGGCTTCCCGAATCGGCCGCGTCTTGGTTCGCAACACGCCTTCTTCAAGCACCCCGCGAATCTTGGCCAGGGCCTTATTCTGGATCTGGCGGACGCGCTCCTTGGTCACGCCGATGATCTTGCCGACTTCTTCCAAAGTCAGCGGAGAATCATCCGCCTGTTCCCAGTTAAATCGCCGACGCAGAACCGTCTGC
>DASRRM010000372.1:0-5280 GCA_035695715.1 Tepidisphaeraceae bacterium | reverse complement strand
ATTTTCTAGATGCGCACGCCGGTGTCTGAGGTACTCCGAAGACCCGGATCGGTCGCGCGAACGATCCGGGTCTTCGGAGTACCTCAGACACCGGCGTGAACGACCACATTTATAGGAATCTTCCCCGTGGGTATTTCCCGTGACAGACCGGGCGTGCCGCTGTACAAAAGCATTCGCCGTAAATGGACATGACCTCCTCCGCCGAAAAAATTCTGATCGTGCAGCCAAGCTGGGTTGGCGATGCCGTCATGGCCACGCCCGCCCTTCGCGCCTTGCGCGGGCTGTATCCATCGGCGCATATCAGCTATTTGCTGCGGCGGTATGTGAAGCCGCTCTATTCGGGAATGCCCTGGGCCGACCAGCTCATTACTTATCGCACCGGAAAGACCACCGGCCGGGTCGGCAAGGGGCTGTTCGACGTCGCGGCCCGGCTGCGCGCCGGGCATTTCGACCTGGCCGTCCTGCTCACCAACAGCTTCAAAACCGCCTTGATGTGCAAGATGGCCAACATCCCGCGCGTGGTCGGCTATGACCGCGACGGCCGGGGTTTTCTGCTGACCGACCGCCTGCTGCCGACCAAGGACAAAGGCAAATTCGTTCCCACGCCGATCATCAAGACATATCTTGGCCTGGCGCGATATCTCGGCTCAGACGATCGCGATTTGAAGATGGAATTGTTCGTGACCGAACCCGAACGCCGCGAGGCACAGGATGTCTTGACGCGTTTGGGCCTGGACGGCGCCATTTCCCGCCCCGCCGCTGCCGGCGCTTCGCCCCTGATTTTATTGAATCCGGGCGCTAATTACGGGGCGGCTAAATGCTGGCGTCCGGAATATTTCGCCGAGCTGGCCGACCGGCTGATCGACCAGCATCACGCCACGGTATTCATCAGCGCCGCTCCAAAAGAACGGCGGATCGCCGACGCCGTTAAGCAGGCGATGAAGCGGGCGGCCCTGGATTTATCGAACACGGGAATCACGCTTGGCGCGCTGAAAGAAATCATCCGCCGCTGCGATTTGATGATCACCAACGACACCGGCCCGCGTCACATCGCCGCCGCCATGGACGTCCCGGTGGTGACGATCTTCGGCCCGACCTTCCCGGAATGGACGGAAATCTACTATCCGCGCGAGCGGCAGGTGTCGGTAAAAGTTTTCTGCGGCCCCTGCCAGAAAAAAGTCTGCCCCCTCGACCACCGCTGCATGACGCGCATCACGCCCGCCATGGTCTACGACTCGGCAATGGAATTGCGGGGGAAAAAGGTCGAGACGGGAACGGCGCTGCCCGTGGTGTCGTGATAAGACTTGCGTCCACACGGACAGACGGACGGCACGCAAGCGTGCAACGGCTAAACGGTTCGGAAGAGGACAGAAGGATTTTTTGCGCGTCTCTCGCGATCCAAGCCCCAACAATCCTTTCGCGTGCGCAGCACTCCCAACCGTTTAGCCGCTGCACGCTTGCGTGCCGTCTTCAAGCCCGGATATTCATCAACCTCGCACTCCGCGCCCGAGATCGATTTCGTCCAATCCTTGCGATGCACGACTCCCTCGCAACCCATGCACGATCAATGCACGATCCGCAACCCCCACCCGCGTTTTCGGCCCCGCCAGCAGGGTGGCATGCACGATCTCGCCCGAAAATGCACGACTTTTTCGGATCGTGCAAGCAAGTATTTGATATAATATATAACGTCGATGATGGGAATCTGGTCACGCGCGATCGCCCGACGCAGCCGCCATTCTGTTCCAAGTCGGCCCCGCTTAAAACCCCCGGGTAACTCACCCCATAAAACCGCCGTTGCGGCGACCCGTATCAAAGCCACCCGGTACTTGATCCCACCAGTTCAAAGGAGTCTTTCCGTCCCGCACATCGTAGACATTTCCACAGTACCAACGATTAAAAGTCGGCAATGAACTGATCTGCTGCATCGCCTTTTCTATTGCGTTAAACCCGATGCCGATTGGAACAGTAAAAATGCGAAGGTGTCCGCCGTCGTTGCCAATACCACCGTCAAGCCAGCCGCCGATAGCGGTTATGATAGTCGTAACTTGAGACTCATCGAAACGCGGATCGTTCTCGAAGAACACCTGCAGCGCAACGTTTCCGCTCCGCTCGATCACTCGAAATCCCAACGGATCGGTTGCGTCGCGCACGATGATATCGCCGGCCGCGACTCCCGGCGCCAAACCCGGCGTTGCGAGGACACGATAGGTATTCTCAGCGATCCTCTCCGCCGGAACTGTCTCAAAGAATGGCTTGCCGCTACGGTGCCCGATGATTAATTTGATTTCCTCCATTCCTGACCTCCTTCGGGCATCGAGCGAAAATTGTACTACGACGAAGCCTTCGTCAGCAACGACTCGGTGGTAGCCGGACTCCTTCGGAAGAAACGAAAATCATGACCAATTTCTACGCGAATATCACCCTCGGCGGACCATCGCCCGAAGAAATCACGGCGTTTCTTAAAGCCGAGGGAACAGTCGCATATGTCTCTCCGGCGGTGCGCGAGGCGGTCGTGGTTTTTCATGAGGATATGTCGGGGCAGGAGGGCCTTGCGGCACGGCTTTCGGAAAAGTTTCAATGCCCGGCATTGCTGGTGATGGTGTATGGGCAATCGGTGCTGCTTTACACGCTGTTTGAGGATGGCCGGCAGACCGACGCGTATGTGTCGTCGCCGCACGGCGACCTGGAACTCGACGGCGAAGCCCCGGCGGGCAATGCGGCGGTTTTGTGTGCGGCGTTTGACGCCGAGCGGTTTGAACGGCGGGTGGAAACGGTTCTTCGCAAGGAGGCAAAGCCGGGCCAGCCGTTTGAATATGCGATCAACCGCCATGGGGAATTGCTGGGCGCGCTGGGCCTGCCGGTGTTCGCGGCGGGAGCGGGATTTGCGACGATCGAGTTGGGCGAGCTCCCGGCGGGGAAGGGATTCTCGGCCGGGCAGATGGTGCGGTCGGGTTGAGAGTAACTCGGTGCTTCCGCATTGAAATCGCGTAATCGCAAGAGACTACTTACTCGACTGAGCGATTTTTGCAGAGTAAACAACCCGTCCCGGAATTGGCTCCAAAGGTGGAAGAAAACCTCCACGCCGGGGCAAGCGGCGCGCACGACGGTGGGTAGCAAAATGAGCGTTATCGCCGCGCCGCCCCGGATTTGCAGATCGCTGCGTAAATCCGGGGCGGCGCGGCGATAACGTATGTTTTCACGACGAAGCGTTATGCGCGCCGCTTGCCCCGGCGTGAAGGCATTATGCAAAAATCGCTCAGCTTGATTACTTAATCGCTGTGGCGAAACGCGCCTCGCGCTGTGCCGCCGGGTCGTCGCTTGCGATTTCGCGATTTTGATGCGCGAAAAATCGATCGGAATTCGCCTGCGCAACCTGCGATTACACCGCATCATATCACACCGACATCCGCATCCCTTCACGGATCGGCCTCTTTCGCTAGAATCCCCCCGATGATCTATCGCATCGACGTTCAGAACGCCCCCACCGCCCGTGGCGGGCAGGCCGCGGTTGACCCGGTTGGGCAGGCGATTCGCCATCAGATTCAGGAGTTCGGCACCACCGTCGGGAACATCACCACGGCACGCATTTTTCTCATTGATGCGCAGGCTGAGCGCGCGCAGATCGAGCGCGCCGCCCGGGAATTGTTGGCCGACCCGCTGGTGGAGTCGGCATATTTCATGGACACCGTACCGGTGGACACCGGCAAAAGCCGGATCGAGATTCACCTCAAGGCCGGCGTGATGGATCCGGTGGCGTCGTCGACGGAAATGGCCCTGCGCGACATGGGGGTTGCGGTGCGCGAGGTGCGCACGGGCCGGGCATATCTTATTGACGGCGTTGTTTCGCGCGAGGAATTGCAAACCATCGCCAGCCGGGTGCTGGCCAATGGCGTGATCGAATCGGTTCACTTTGACGCGTATATCCCGACAAAATTCGAGACGGGGCGCGAATATCAATTCCAGCTTCGCCATGTGTCGCTGCGCGCGCTGGACGATGGCGGCCTGCAAAAACTCAGCCGCGAAGGGCATCTGTTTTTGTCGCTGGCGGAGATGAAGGCGATCCAGAATTATTTCCGCGGGCAAAACCGCGAGCCAACGGATATTGAATTGGAAACGCTGGCGCAAACGTGGAGCGAGCATTGCGTGCATAAGACGCTCAAGAGCGCGGTGGATGTGGAGGTGCGGGATGCCAGTGGAAAGGTCGTCGGGACGCGGCGGTATAAGAATCTGATCAAGGAGACGATTTTTGACAGCACGATGGAGCTGATGCGCAAAGACGTCACCGGCTTTTGCCTGTCAGTTTTCAAAGACAATGCGGGCGTGATTGCGTTCGACGACACGGACGCAGTTTGTTTTAAGGTGGAAACGCACAATCATCCCAGCGCAATTGAACCCTATGGCGGAAGCGCCACGGGCGTCGGCGGCGTCATTCGAGATATCCTCGGAACCGGTTTGGCGGCAAAGCCAATCGCGAATACGGATGTATTCTGCGTGGCTGATCCGAAATTCGGTCAGAAAAACTCGATGTTGAGAACAAGCCTGACGGTTTCGCGCTCTGCCGCCTCGAAAATGGCAATACCGTATACGCCGACCGATCCGCGTGTGCGGGATTTCCTCGCGAAAGAATATCCGACCGGTGCAGCCAGCTTCGCGCTTTATGAGCACCCAACATACCGCGTCCTCTCTGTGAGCGCTTTCGACAAAGACGGGAACTGCCTCAAGCCTGCGACCGACGCGAACACCCAAAATCTTCGCGACCTTGGATATTCGACAGAGGAGATGAAGCAGGCCGGCGTGCCCGTCACTACACGGGATCAAATATTCGGAGCACTACCACGCGGAATCATCCATCCCAAGCGCATCCTCCAGCAAGTCGTGGCCGGCGTGCGCGACTACGGCAACCGCATGGGCATCCCCACCGTCAACGGCGCCGTCTATTTCGACGACCGCTATCTCGGCAACCCCCTGGTCTTCTGCGGCTGCGTCGGTTTGATCCCGCGGAATGCGATCAGCAAAGCGGCGCAGCCCGGTGATGCCATCGTGGTCGTCGGTGGGCGCACCGGCCGCGATGGGATTCACGGAGCCACGTTCTCCAGCGCTGAACTCACCGACACCCACGCCGATGAATTTTCTCACGCCGTGCAGATCGGGAACGCCATCACCGAGAAGAAAGTGGCGGATGTCATCCTGCAGGCGCGAGATCGTAATCTCTTCACGGCCATCACCGATTGCGGCGCGGGCGGTCTTTCCAGCGCGATCGGCGAAATGGCTGCCGAG
>DASRRM010000371.1:0-6325 GCA_035695715.1 Tepidisphaeraceae bacterium | reverse complement strand
GAGTTGAGGTCAGCAGTACGCAATGCGGTGGAGCGGTTGCAACGCATCGGCACTCGGGTGATCAAACTGCTGGGAAAATGGCGACCCGTCCCAACGTGAAACCGGACAACTTCATGCGGCGGGTGTGTCAGAACCGGCGTTGCTGGAAAAGTCGATGGGAAGGAGTAACGATGCGCAAAAAAACCAGCTGCGTCTACGTCCCGGTTTTATTCTTCGCGTCCCATCCGCCCCGCGACCACCAATACATCGCGCGCACGATATCGCGCACGGCCGGCGACCGGACCCGCGTTATTGCATCAAAAACGCGGTCGCGCGCACGATGTCGCGCACGGTCCCCCGATCCCAACCCGCGTTATTCCATCAAAAAACGCGGTTGCGCGCACGATGGCGCGCACGGTCCCCCGATCCAACCTGCGTTATTCCTTCAAAAACGCAGTCGCGCGCACGATTGCGCACGGGGGCGCACGATTTTTTCGACCGTGCGCAGCAAATATTTGATATTGTAGATGTTTAAGCGATCGGACGGCCCGAGTGCTTCGCACGTAAAGATTCGCAAGCGACTGCATGGCGGTATTGATGAAAACCCGGATATTCCACGCTCATTCCGCTCAGAACAACTCGCCGATCGGCGTTCCTGAAGGCAGCACCGGGTGTGGGCGACCGCCCAGGTCGGTGTAGTTCACCGTCGTGTCGATGTTCAAATGCCGGTACATCGTCGCCAGGACATCCTGCGGCGTTTTGGGATTCTCCAGCGGCTCGCCGCCGTGGGCATCGGACGAACCGACCACCCGCCCTCCCTGAATTCCGCCGCCGGCCAGGGCGGCACTGAAAACGTTGGGCCAGTGATCGCGGCCGGCAGTCGCATTGACCCTGGGCGTACGCCCAAACTCGCCCCAGGCAACCACCATCGTCGTTTGCAGTAAGCCGCGTTGTTCGAGATCTTCGATCAACGCCGAGTAGGCCTGGTCCCAACGGGCCAGAAACCCGTTCTTCAGCGAATCAAACCCCTTGACGTGGGTATCCCACCAGCGGAGATCGACGGTGACCAGCCGCACGCCCGCCTCGACAAGCCGCCGGGCCAGGAGAATGCGCTGGCTCCATGCCGGGCAATCGCATCGATCGGGCGTCGGGGCTTTGAAGGCGGGATGATAGCCGTAGCGCTCGCGCACCGAGCGCGGCTCGGCATCGAGATCAAACGCATTGCGGGCCCGGTCGCTGGTCAACAGGCCGAACGCCTGCTGGCGGAAACGATCGACGGCTTCAAACTGCCCGCCCACGTCGGCGTCCTCGCGCAGCTTGTCCATTCCCTTCAAAAGCGCCCGCCGATCGTCGAGCCGCCCGGCGGATATTCCGTCCGGCAAACTCAGATTCGGCACCGAAAATGGACCCTCGTTCGCCGGGTCGGCCATCGTCTCGAAGGGCCGATATTTGGTGCCCAGATACGCCGCGTCCGTGCCCGGCACTCCCTTGGGAATCACCACATACGCCGGCATCATCGGATCCTGCCCCTGCAACTGTTTCGCGACGATCGATCCGCAGCTTGGATAAACATTACTATCCGGCGAACGCGGATCGGAAGGATAGCCGGTGAAAGTGACCTGGTCGGCGGTGGAATGCCCGGCATCCGTATGATGCAGGCTGCGGACGATGGACCACTTATCCATAATCCGCGCGCTCATCGGCAAATATTCGTTGATAAAAACACCCGGCACCCTGGTGGAGATCGCCCCAAATTCGCCGCGATATTCCGACGGCGCCTCCGGCTTCGGATCCCACGTTTCATGCTGCGCCGGCCCCCCGCGCATCCACAAAATAATAACGGAACGAACCCGATCCGGATTTTTGCCCGCCGCCGCCGCACGGTCCTCCGCCCGCAGCAGCCCCGAGAGCGTCAACCCCGCCGTCCCCAAAACGCCAGCCTGCAAGAACCCCCGCCGACTGACGCGCTGTGCGCGCAGCAGCGAAAGAAATTCCGGGCAACCCATCCGCGAACGATTCATGCGAATTCCAGTGTCGGAGGAAAAACGAATGGCGAATTGCGTCTACTGGTAATAGCCGGGAAAGGGAAAACGGTTGAAGCAGGCTTTGCACGCGGGCCACTCGACCAACACCGCCCCGAGCTATTGGTGCGCGACAACCGTTCTGCTTTCCAGCGGTAGCGACACCACGAGTTCCGGCGTCGGCCCCACCGCGACGGGTGTGCGAAATGGGACAGGCCGACAGGCTTATATTCACACTTTTTCGGAGCGAAAACTCGGTAATTGGACCTGTCCCGGACCTGTCCCGTTTTCTTCGCTCAGCGACCTTTACGGATGTGGTAGAAGCGCCCATGAATGCCGGCCTTATTTGCTTAGATTACTCGCCCGAGCACCGGCATTTTCTTTAACCGCAAGAGGTCCTTAACTTCGGCCCCGCCCGGATTCCCGGACGTCGATAGCGCCGCGAATAAAGCGTCTCTCACTGCTTGACGCACCAAAGCGACAAACTGAAACTCTCCGCGCCGGAGGCTTTCCGAATCAATCGGGCCAGACTGAAACCTGACTCGCCACCGAAGCGCACCTCATCCGCTTTCTTCCCACCCGCTTTCCTCCACGACGGAAGGGCTGGTACTAAAATGGGCGAATTCTGAAGACACCGCCGTATGCAAGGGAATTCTCGTCCCTCTTTAGTGGTTTTACGGTTGAGTCGGGCGCGAATATCTTAAGCCACTTGCTCGTCTCGAGAAGGCCGCCCATCAACGGCTCCATGTCGCTGAACCAAGATCGTACAACATCAATGCTTCTAAGCTTCGCTCCGACAGACGTAAAGCGCTTGTAGCTCTTGATGGCGCGCGCCGAGCCTGCGAGGGTGTCCTCGCGTGGCTCCCACGTAAACCCGTGTGAAATGATTAGAAGGGATCCGGGCGCCAGCTTGTCCCGCAATTTTTTGATTATGGCCTTTGCCTCAGCGTCGTCCTGCACAAAATGAAGGACGGCGCAGAGAACGACCGTAACGGGCTTGCCGAAATCGATCCCGATATCTGAGTCGAGAATGTCTTCAATTTTGAGTACGTCCCCTATCCGGGCTTCTCGCAGAACTTTGTTTGCATTCCTGATGCGGTTCCACTCCCGAACAACTGCCGGCTCCTTATCGACAGGTACAACGACCGGGTGCTTTACCAGATCCTTAACTAATTCAAAAATATTCCGGCCTTTTTCAGTGGGTTCAGGAAATCCCGCGCCAAGATCGAGGAACTGCGAAATCTTCTCGTTTGTTGCTGCGTAAACGCACGCCTTTTTGACGAAGGCGCGATGAACCTCCACCGCTCTCTGGTAGAAAAGTCGCGGCTCTTCATTTCGATCGTTGAATTCTGAAAGCAGCGCTTCGGTGGCGAGCCGATCGATTGGGAGATAACAGTCGCCGCCCAGGAGGTAGTTGCATATCCTTGACGAGACGGCTCTGCATGGGTCGCCTAGGTTGCCATCGCACAGAACTTGGACTAGTCCGTCCCATAGGCTTTGGGGTCGCGTTACGAATTTTTGCGCAGCGGCGGTCAGTTCCGCTGCAATGCAATTGGAGTCGCTTTCAATCCGCTTAGCAATTTCCCTACCCGCGCCGGTGAGCTTGATCAGGGGCTGGCGTTGGTTGTGTGGATTGAAGTCCTTTTCGACATACCTTGGCAACTTATTTTTCGAATCGTCGAAAAGCTGCTGAACTGTTTGCGACATTGTGCTTCGGTTGGTTAGGTTCTTAACTGAAGCGTCCACAGCGGCGACGAGTTCGTCAAACTGCAAGGATTCTTTCTTCGCCCGTTCACTTTTGTAAAGCGTTTCCAGAATCATCAGTTCGCGCTCGTTAAGATCGCCTGGAAGCGCGGTCATCTGCTGTCCTGATTTCTGGAAATGGGCGCTTCGGGAAATCCGTTCGTAAAGCCCCATACAGCGAGCTACAGTCGCCAATTCGCTGCAGAAATCTCTCATTCCTAGATTCTATCAGATTTACTTTCGGCAAGCAAAATTGTCGGCGATTTTTCTGCCCGCATTAGAAAGATTTGGATTTATTTTTCGTCGAATGTGAATTTCGACCAATTATTTTATTGACTAATATCGATAAGATCGGCATTATGGGACCTTGAAGGAGATTTCATATGAATCATCAGAAGAATAGGGGTGCAGTGTTCCAACGTGATCGCGAGCAATACCTTTTTGGAGCGTCAAAATGATCGTCCCCAACGCCGATGATGATGGATTTATCGCAACATTTCCGGTCGCCCTTTTTTCGATCGAAGGCCTCGCGGCATGGCTGGCGGAATGCCCGCAGGTTCCGCATTTCTCGATCATGAAAGAAGGGGAGTCCGTCACGGTTCAGTTTCCGCGGGGGATTCCCATCGCCGAAGCTCTGGCGATTTTGAACGGCGCGTTGTCACCGTCCAAAAAGGGCAGGCCGGAGGGTTGATTTCTCGGAAGCTTGCAGCACGGTGGAGCGGTGACAAGCCGCGCCGATCAGGGCGGGGGGACGGGTTCCTTTTGAAAGGAGGATTTAGCGATGCTGAGCACCGCCAACGTCGCCGGAGCTCGAATCAAAAACTCCGTATGGCCGAGGTCAGTTCCGCCTACGCCCGGACCCACTAACGAGCAACGAATGCTAGAAACGGAGGTGACCGGCGCATGAAATGTTGGGACGCTCGCAGAAGGCGGTTGCATCCGCCTTCCGCAAAGCGTCGGGATCCCTTGATTCCGAAACTGATGCGAACTGGAACCAAGCGATGTCCAGAGATCGTATCGAGGACGCCCATCGCCGTCTATCCCGCGTTCTTTCCGATTCCGAAGTCGCGGCAGTGTTGTCGCGACCCGCATATCTTCACCATCGAAAGGAGCGCTCAATGCAGCGCGCGATTCCCTATCTTGTCGTTCTCTCTGGCTTGTTATTTTCCGCCACGACCCCCGCCAAGGGCGGACCGGCTCAGAACCCGTTTCAGCCCGGGCAGTGCACCGCCGCCGTCTGGAAAGTCTGGGTGCAACAACTTGGACATCCTTCGGTGCCAAGCACGCGATCCGCGACTTTCTGGTGGGACGATGCACCGGGCGCGGGGTATTTCCGTTCCATTGTCCCACCACAGTGGCCAAGCATCATGGTCCTCGGCGGCTGGCCGCAGAATCCCCTCGGGCACGTCGCAGTGACGCTCGAAACCGAGGATCTCACCAATTCCTGGGGACCAGGCTGGTCGATGGTTTATACCGTCCAGTGGAACTGGTCGCCGAGCACAGTCGGGAACGGGAATGCGCCACTGCAATTCTATTGGGTTGCAGTGGATAGCTGGACGCAACAGGTTTGGTATTGGTATCCGACAGGATGGGGGGCGGCCCATCCGTTGCGTGGGTTTGTCTGGCGTTAGAACATTCGGAGGAAATCCGGTGCCACTGCCCCTCCCGCAAAACGGGAGGGGCTTTTCCTTTGGCGGGGGCAGGAAAAGACTACCATGTATGAATCAGCCAGTCCCGATTAGCGCGGGGACTGCCCGCGGCCGTCGCGGCCGCTGAAAAGGGGTCAAAGCCGCTGAAAAGGGGCCAAAGGTCAAAAGGTCTTTTCAATCCAGGAATCTGAAATGGGCCGCCCATGTTTACGGTCTTGGCGAGTGCAGTTAATAAACTTTCACTTCTTGCTGACGGAGATTCGCCTTATATCGGATGCCAAACCGCCGCTGAGTTGTCACTCAGCGGCGGTTCTTTCTTTCGCAGACGTCAACGTCCTTCGATTACGTTTCGACTGCGCCGATGTCCACCACGTTGCCGACGATCCTTGCGTCGCCGCGCTGGTCGGTGGTTATTCCGGCGGGGATCAGGGCGTTGCTGCCGGCGTTGATGGCGGGGCTGCCGGTCAGGGGGAGCAGGGTGAGGGTGGGGCCGCCGTGGGCCGCCGTTGTTTTGCAGGGCGGAGAGTTTGGGGTTGGTGATGCCCACCTTATTTCCGTGTACGCCGTTGGTGAGGCCGCCGCCTGCGCCGATGAGGTTGTATTCGGAGCTGGCGCTGAGATTTTTGCCGGCGATGTCGGCGAAGAGGGGGGAAAAACATAAGGGGACATTCCTATATATCTTGACAAAGCCCTTCCCCAAGACGACACTCCGACCCATGCCACGAGTTGGACGCATTGCCCCCGGCGGCGTGATCTACCATGGGAAAAACATAAGGGGACATTCCTAGAAAAACATAAGGGGACATTCCTATATATCTTGGAAAAAACATAAGGGGACATTCCTATATATCTTGACAAAGCCCTTCCCCAAGACGACACTCCGACCCATGCCACGAGTTGGACGCATTGCCCCCGGCGGCGTGATCTACCATG
>DASRRM010000370.1:0-39892 GCA_035695715.1 Tepidisphaeraceae bacterium | reverse complement strand
TTCGTCTCAGGAAATCTTGTCAAAAAAACAAGAAATCGCGAGATATCCATGAAGAGCCGGGTTTTATGGGGAGAGACCCGGCTCTTCGGAGTACCTCAGAACCGGCGTCGAGCGGACAGATTTGCAAGACGATCGAGAAGATTGTACAGGTTGTTTTCGGGCACACCGTTAATCACCGCCGTCCCCCCGGTCGCCTCCATCACCGCCGCCGTCCCCACCGTCCCCACCGTCGCCGCCGTCCCCACCGTCGCCGCCATCGCCACCGTCTCCGGTCGATCCTCCATCGCCGCCGAAATCGCCACCACTGCTCCCCCCGTCCCCATTTGCCTGATCCGAAGCAGCCACGGCATTGGCGTCGGGAAGGCCCGAGTCCCAGCTATCCGTTGAAGGTTCGCTGCTGGGCTGGCTGGCAGGACCGGTGGTGGGAGCCGAAGGAGCGGCGGGCGGGCTGAAGCCGGGCGGCACCGAGTCGCCTTCCACGACAACGGCATTGTCGCCATACACAGCGCCTTCGTCGTCGCAATAATCAGGGCCATTATAGTAAACGCAATGACGATGATGCCGGTGATAATTGGCGGCGATCACTGAATCAGGAGCCGTGCCCACAACGTTCAGATCATTGGCGGCCGCAGCGACGTTGTCCGCGTGCTGTTTCGGATTTTGCATCGCGCCCCGGACCGGCGTCGTGACGGCGAATAATTTGTAGCTGCCGGGCATCGTTCCGCTGGGAAGAATCAGCCGTGCCGGAATCAGCCGCGCATCGCCTGGCGCAAGATGCACGGCGACGCGGACGGTTCTGGCGGTTGACGCGGCAGTGCTGTTCAAAACCGTGCCGCTCGCCAAATAAAGATCCACATTTACGGTTGCGTTGACCGCCACGTTGCCAATATTGACCAGTTCAACATTTGCCTGTCTCCGGGATGAGATATTGCCATTGGTTTTCACCGCCGCCGTGGGCGTATGGGCGAATTCGGTGACCAAATCCATGTAAGGCTGCTGAATGCCGATCGGATTGGCAGTGGCAAAGACCCCGCCGTTGGAAAGTTCGATTCCCTCGGCGGCCGTGATTTTCGCCACGACGTAGTAGTTGCCGTCGGGAAGCGTGGTGGGCGAAGCGAAACGGACAACGACATTCCCGCCGGCCCCCGGCTTGAGATGCACGCGCATATTCGTTTCGCCGAGATACGTATCGGCAGAATCGAGCGCGGCGTCGGTGGAAGCATAAAGCGCGACGTTGATTGGTCCGGCCGCCAGGGCGTCACCGCGATTCACCACCCGCACCACGATTTGATTACTTCCACCCGGTGCAAGGGCAGATGGAATGTGTCCGGCAAATGCAGATGAGAGATCGGCGCTGAGCAACCGGCGCGTTTCCAGGATTTCGATGCCCGCTTTTTCATTGGAGGAAGTGGACATATCGTCGTCTCCTTCCGCGTAACCGCCGCGGCGCCATCGCCCGCTGTATTACAGACCCGTATCCCTGCGGCGCGTTAGGCAGCCAGGCCGATTGTTTTATAGATTCTTTCGACGAGGGGCGGAACGCGTATTGTGCATATAGCCCGCCGTCTTAACAATTGGCTGACATTTGCCCGGGTAACAAGTCAAATATGACATGGACGCGCCATTCATCCGAATCGTTTCTGGATTCGTGCGTTGATTTATTGTCAAACCACCAGAGCTCACCCTCTTTCATGACAACCGCTTCACCGCCGCTGCAAAGCCAACTGCCTTCCTTGCTGGCGATCACCAGGTGATAGCGGTCGCGTTTTTCGTAGTAGTGGCCCTTTTCGATGTGCGGGTAAACCATTCCGCGCGGTTGCAGGCGGACGATCATGGCGCGCTGCAGGCTCGCCCGCTGATCCATCGCGAACTGCTCCAGGAAATGCATGAGGGTTGGAAAAACCGCCGCGTTTGCACTTGTGATGCATTCATGGACGTCGTTGATCTTGCAGCCGGGATTTCGATTGAGGTCTGCTCCGCGAAGCGAAATGTTGTTTGTTTCGCGCTGTACCGAAATGCTGCTTTGGCGATGCGTGTTGGCCAGCCAGAGGCCTTTATTCCGTTCGATCTCCGCGCCAATTTCGCTTAGCTCCACCGAAGAAATCTCCAGGCGAAAATGCTTGAGCGTCGGCAGGTTATCGCCTGCCCGAGTGCGGGTCTTATCGATTGCGAAACAATAGAGAAATCCGTCCAGCGAGGAAACGATGATCCGGCCATCGGCGTATGCCGGAGTTTCGCCGATCTCTCCGCCAGTTTGATACCGATCCACACATCGGCCGGTATCGCGCTGGAGCAGGTAGACGGATCCATCGTTGCAGCCGAATGCCAGACGGTCATCGCCAATGGCCGCCGCGCCGCCGCGGATCGCGCCGCCCGCCGTGGCCACCCACCGGATTTCCCCGGTTTCACGGCAACAGGCAACCAGCCGATGGGAATCGCCGCCGGCGATGACCAAGGGGCCGGCAACCAGCGGGGTGAAATAAACGGATGTGCCAAGCCGGCGTTTCCAGAGCAATTCACCGGAATCAGCCAAAAGCGCGTAGAGCGACCCATCGAATGATCCGGCGAAGCATCGGCCTTGCTCGTCGACGGCAGCCCTGGCCTTGATCGCCCCGCCGCACACAAACTGCCAGCGCTGTTTCCCAAACAAATCGACGGCATATAACGTAAAATCATTCGCGCCGAAAATCACCTGCCGGCGCGGCGCATCATACACCGGCGACCCATGGACGTAATCCCGGGCGGCAAAACGCCATTGCTCGGCGCCAGTGTCGGCGTCCACCGCGACCAACGCGCCGCCCGCCTCGCCAAACTCGACGCCGACACAGATCATGCCGGTGTCACCGATCGCCGCGGGAGAAGACCCAATCCATTGGCCGAGGCGGTTTTCCCAGACAAGGCGTCCGGTATTGCGATCGACGCAATAGAGGTATCCATCGTAAGCGGCGAAAAAAACGCGATCGCGCACAAGGAGCGGGGTGGAATGAACGCCGCGATCGGTGTCGCGCACCAGATATCGCCACAATTCCTTTCCATCGGTCGCGAACGCCGAGACGAAACCTGCATCTGACCCGATGACGATCGTGCCGTCGGCAAAGGACGGGGACGACTTGACGATCCCGTTTGCTTTCACATTAATGGGCCCGGCTTTCCACTCCCATCGCAACAAGCCCGGATCCAACGGCGGCGTTGGCGCGATTCCCAATTCGCCAAGCGCGAAGACCGCTTCCAACGGCAAGCCTCGCGCACGAATCAACTGCGAGCCGGAGCGCTGGCAATCGACCAGCGTGGCGATCGCCACGACCGTCCCATGACCCTGCCCCAACGCCGCCAGTGCAGCCATCTGGGTTTCGCCCGAATGCACCATGTCATCGAGCAGAACGATTCTCGCTCCCGGCCAAACCTCTGGGCCCTCCACGACTTTTTTCAAGCCGTCCCGTTTTGCTTCCCGGCGGATCAGCAAACCATCAACGCGATGCCCTTCGCGCTCGCTTTGACACATCACGGCAATCGTCAGCGGGTTGGCGGCAAGCGTCATGCCTGCAACGAAATCGGGCTTAAAATGCCGGATGCGCTCCCAGATGATCTTTGCCGCAAGTTTCAGATAAGCAGTCTTCAGCAACAACTCCCGGCAATCAATCATCCACTGATAGGGACGGCCGCCTTTGTTGACGCCGCTGCCAAGCTTCAATCCGAAATTCAGCAGGCCTCTGCGAAGTTCGCGCAAATCAGCCGCCGGGTCGGATGGTTCTTTTTCAGCCGGCGCCCTTTGTATTGCGTTAGAGGAGTTGGGTTCCACGCTCTGGATTATAGGTCGAAAAGCGTCGGATCGCGCCATCATAAGCGTTAAACTCGCAGGCGGATTACGCCGAATTCCCAATTACCCCACGCCCCCTTTACCACAGCGCAAAAACTGCCGACAAACATCCGGGCAAACGACGCCAATCCCGTGATTCGCGTTCTTATCGATCGGTTACTGTCTATCTGGAGTCTTGATGTTGAAGAGGCTTTTGTTATCAGTCACTGATTCGACACGCCGATCGCCTGCCTCGCGAATTGTTCCAGAAACGCTCGAAACCCGCAGCTTGCTTTCGGTTTCACTGAACGCCGCGGGATTCACGCTCGTTACGCCCGCCGCCGGCGATCGCGTGATCTATTGCAGCAGTTCCACCGGCAACGACCGCAATAGCGGCCTCTCCGCCAGCCAGCCCGTGGCAACACTCGCCAAGGGCGAATCGCTCTTACGAAATCACACCGGCGATGAGCTTCTTCTTAAAACCGGCGACACCTGGCACGCAAGCTTCGGCGATTGGACGCTCAGCGGCGCATCGGCCGCCAACCCGATGGTCATCGGTGCTTATGGCAGCGGCGCGCGCCCGATCATCATGACCGGCACCGCCTCGGGAATCATCACCGGCTCCTCCTCCACGCACGAAGTGGATTTTCTCGATATTCTCGGCATTCATTTCTGGGCCGACGGACGCGATCCGAGCATCACGCCAAGCCCCAAAGCCAGCGATCCGACCGGCATCGATTTCCTCTCGCAAAGCAATGAAATTCTCGTCGAAAACTGCATGGTGCAGGACTACGATGTGAACATCAATTTCCAGGATTATTACGGCCCGTTGCAGAACGTGTCCGTCCGCCGCAATGTCGACGTCGACGCCTGGTCGAGCGACACGCATGCCCAGGGCCTTTACGCCCTTGGCGTCACGAATCTCACGCTTAGCGGCAACTTATTCGATCACAATGGATGGAACACGCAGGTCAAGGGCGCAGTCGCCACGGTCTATAATCACGATGCGTATATTTCCGCACATAACAGCGGCGTGATCGCGGTGAACAATATTTTCTCCAACGCCGCCGCCACCGGCTTGCAGGATCGGCCCGGCGGAATTGTCGAAAACAATCTCTTTCTGGATGACCCGGTGGGATTGACCTTCGGCCTGGTCAACGGTGCCGACACCACGCCCGGCGGCGTTCATGGCCAGGTCATCGGCAACGTCTTCATGGGCTCCGCCCCGGCGGGAACCATCGGCCAGTTGGGCGCAATCCAGGTCGGCAATATCACGCCGCATTCGGGAACCGTCATCACCAGCAATATCTTCGATGATGCCGGGCCAAAATCCGCTCCCGCCATCAGCCTGATGTACGGCATCGCCCAGATCGATCCGAAGGACTCGGTCGGCATCAATGACCTGAGCATTTCATACAATATCTTTTACGCCGGGAACGCCGGCATCAGCGTCGAAGCCGGCATGACGCCCGGCGGCGCCGGCCTGACGGCACTGAACCGCCTCAGCATCGTCGGCAACGAATTCGAGAACATGGCCGGCGCATCGGTCGAGAATGCCTCAACCAGTTACCTCAAGCAGGAAACCTGGTCAGCTAATTCCTATTACAACGCCGACAAACTTGTGAACAGCCCAGCCGGTTCGGCGGCAGGCATCATCAGGTCGACGCCCTTCACGTTTTATAGTCCCAACCGCACCGTCGCGACGCTCGATGCGCTGATTGCCGGCCCGGGAACCGATGCCCATTTCATCCACCTGTGCCGCCTGCAATCAGCGGCCAATTGGAGCACGGGCCTGACCACCGCGGCGACGAATTCTTATATTTCCAATGGATTCATGTCCAAGTTGCCTTGAGCCGTTCCGCGAGAGCGGCTTGTCGAAAAAGGGGGTGAGAAAATAAAGGGACATTCCTCAATTCCAAGCGAAACCAGCACCTCGGGGCTTTGCCCCAGACCCGGAAATTTATCGCCTAAAGGGCAACCAGCCGGGGTGCGCGTGAAGCTCCTGGGTCTATCTGCTTTGCTGTCGCGGAGGATAGGGCAACTGCCCGCACGCAACCCGAGCCGCCGCGGCGGTAGCTATACGGCACGGGCGGCGCGACGCCGCCTGCCCTTTCTCCCCGCCCCCACCCCCCTGCTGGTTGCACCTCAATCGCAAAATCTCGGGGTTGGGGCAGAGCCAACGTGCCGGGCTCCGCCTGGAATTAGGAATGTCCCTTTTTGTTTTCCCCCGGCATAAGCAAAGACTCCCGACCCCTTAACTTTCGCCTTCCCCTTAACTTTCGCCTTAACGTTCTACCACGACGGTTCCAACCGGAAATCCTGCCGCGGCGATACCTTCTTGTGATATTCGTGTAGACCGTACGACGAGCCGTTTAAGGGCGGGCAGCTTTGCCAATGCGGGAAGGCAGCCGTCCGTTACGTTCGTGCCGCTGAGATCTAATTCTTCGATACGGTTGAATCCGGATAATAATGCCGCCTTGGCGTCGTCGAAATCCGGATCAGAGCGGATATCTATTCTTCGTAGTTCAGGCAAATGGGCGAACACTTGCAGTGCCGGCGAACTGATTCTGCCTGCGTCCAAAGACAAAGCGCGGAGCGTGCCGTTTCGTGCTATGGCGCGGGCCACGTCTAAAGTGATTGCCGGCGGAGAACCAGCGATATTCAGTTCTCGGAGGGCCGGAAGCTTGCCAATATGGGCCATGCTATCGGTGAGAATCGGTCCCCTCGCGCAGACGATTTTTACTTGAACCAGCGTGGGGAACTGGTCCAGCATGGAAATGTTTGCGTCCGTCGCGTACTCGTTCGGCAAAACAATTAAGGTTGGCCGCCCCGCCGAATCATATTTGACCCTTGCGACACGTTGTTCAATGGTCAAGGCATCCAGCTTTCGCAGCAGGAGGACAGCCGCTTGCGCGTGATCCGCCCGCGCTTTACTGTCAATTGCACTCGGTGCAATAATACGATCTTCTCTGCGCTCCGCACATCCCGCGATTACAATGACGGCAGTAGCAAGCGCTACGGCTAATTTGAGATGTGTCAATGTTCGTTTCATCTTGGCGCCTTTCCGTTCTCCTCGTCACTAATCATTGCTCGCGTGCGACCACGATCGGAACGGGAAGGTCTGTGGAAGTGGTCCGCGGGTGCTGAAGATCAATCACGTCAAGCATTGAAAAGGGCCGAAGAAGCTCGCATGCCCTGAAACCTAAAATCGTAGCCGGCCCGCGCCGGTCCCGCTTTCCTTCCCGCAATCACACCTATCCTGTCTTCTTCATTCTTTGATTTCATCGAGGTTATGCCTTTTGTTGCTGATTTCATCAGACAAATCCGAGATCAGCCGTTGCCAATTCGCGGTGTCGGTTTGCGCCAAGGCAGGCAGCAGTGCGTTGGCTTGCTCGACGCGCGCTCTTGCGGACAGCAGGTCCTGGGTCTCAATCGAATGGATCGCGGCGGATCGTAGACAGTCAATCCGAAATGCGGCTGGAATATCGTCCGCCGCCCGCAATATCGTGACGACCTCGCTATACATTCGCGACATGCCACTTATATCCCTCTGACAACGGTAAACATTCACCAGGTTCAGCCGCACCGTGACTGCTTCATAATTGGAAAGTCCTGTAGTCGCGTAGACCGTTTCGTAGAGTCGCTGCGACTCATCGAATCGCTGCTGAAGCATTCTCATCAGCGCAAGCTGCTTGACGAACTTTCGCACGGTCTCGGGATCGGATATTCTTGCAAATTCCACTAAAAATCTCGATGCGGAGGCAAGAGCTGTCGCCAGGCGCACTTGTGGGCTTCCCGAGTTCAGACGCCGTCCCTCCATTGCCCGGTCGCCAGTCGCGATCATGGCCTCCGAAATATTGAGTGCAGCTATCTGAAACCAGTTCATTGTGCTGACCCTCGAGGTCCGGAAAACGGGTCAAAATGAGCCACCTCTTAATCTCTCCTGATCCCCGTCAATCCTGATCATCGCCCAGCGGCGTTTGCCTTCACGCCGTTAGAGGCGAATGTTATAGCACGGCGAGCGAAATCCCCTTTTACTGTAACAAGAATGAATGTCTGGTCCACTTCCGCACTAACGCCATTCGCCGCATAAAGCGCTACGTCCGCTCGCGTGGAACCAGCAATCGGATTGATTGATTCACGCCGCCGACTACACTCCGCTCGGAATTCAAACGGAGGATTCGATGCAGCTTGGCTTTGTCAGTGCGATTTTGCCCGACCTGAAGCTTGAAGAGGTTTTGCAGTTCGCGGAGGAAACGGGATTTGAAACCGTTGAGCTGATGTGCTGGCCGGCGGGCGGGGCCGATCGGCGCTATGCGGGGGTCACGCACCTGGATGCGGCGGCTTTCGGTGCGGGCGATGTCGAGCGCGTCCATCGCATGCTGCGGCAGCATAACGTTTCCATCTCGTCGCTGGGGTATTATCCCAACCCGCTTTGCCGCGATAAAGCGGAGTCGGATTTATATATCGCGCATATCAAGAAGGTCATTGACGCGTCGGCGGCATTGGGCGTGGGGCTGATGACCACGTTCATCGGGCGCGATCCGCAGAAATCGATCGACGACAATTGGGCGGCGTTCGATGAGCGCTGGCCGGGGATCGTGGCTCATGCCGAGACGCGGAAGGTGAAGATCGCCATTGAGAATTGCCCGATGCTTTTTTCCGCCAATGAATGGCCCGGGGGAAAGAACATGGCGGTTTCGCCGAAGGTCTGGCGCGAGATGTTCCGGCGGATTCCCAGCCCCAACTTCGGGCTGAATTTCGATCCTTCGCATTTCATTCTCCAGTTCATGGACCCGGCTCGTTGCATCGCGGAATTCGCCGGCCGTATTTTTCACGTTCACGCCAAGGATCTTAGAATTCATCGCGACAAGCTGGACGAGCGCGGGATATTCGACTTCGGCTGGAATGAGCCGAAGCTTCCGGGACTGGGGGATGTGGATTGGGGAGCGATGTTCGCGGCACTGACCGATGCGCGATACCACGGGCCGGTTTGCATCGAAGTGGAAGACCGGGCTTTTGAGGGAAGCTTGCACGATCGCAAGCGATCGTTGGTGCAATCGAAGCGGTTTCTGGAGAATTACGTCGTCTAGAGCATTTTTCAAGTTGATGCAGCGCGCAATCGTCATCCTGAGGTACTCCTTAGCGCGGCCGCTGCTGCAACCAAAGCAAATGCGATATCGCCACAGATGAAAGACCGATGGACACAGATAAAAACTTGAAATGTGACAGTCTTATCTGTGTCCATCGGTTTTTCATCTGTGGCGAATTTCTGCATTTTTCCGCGACCGCGCCGCCAACCTGAAAGGTGCTATAGTTGGTGGCATGGACGGCCCTCCCATGTTTTTTCATTCGAGGAACGCCCTGCCTCACGAATGACGCCCGGTAGAACCCAATAAGGAATCCGAAGATGTCCGATGCCATCACCGTTCACGCCATCGCCAAGATGATCGATCATTCCCTATTGCATCCCACGATGACCGATGCCGAGATCGTGGCGGGATGCAAACTGGCGCGCGAATATGACGTGGCGACGGCGTGCATCAAGCCATACTCAATCGCCATGAGCCTGGAAGTATTGGCGGGGTCGGATGTGAAAGCCTGCGCGGTGATCGGCTTTCCAGCGGGCAACAGCACGACGGCGATCAAGGTTGCCGAGGCCGAAGCGGCCGTGCGCGACGGCGCGCCGGAGATCGACATGGTGGTCAATATCGGTAAAGCCATCGGCGGCGACTGGGCCTACGTCTCGGCGGAGATCAAGGCGATCAATGATGCCGTGGTGGGCAACGGGGGAATTCTGAAGGTCATTTTCGAGAACGATTTTCTTAAGGAAGAACAGATCGTCCGGCTGTGCGAAATATGCTCGGAACATGCTGTCGCATTCGTGAAAACGTCAACCGGCTATGGCTTCGTCAAGCAGCCCAACGGGTTTTATTCGTACACGGGCGCGACGATCGAGCATTTGAAGCTGATGCGGAAGCATTGCCCGCCTACCGTGCAGATCAAAGCCGCCGGGGGCGTAAGGACGCTCGACGAGGCGCTTGCCGTTCGCGGCTTGGGCGTTTCGCGCATCGGCGCCAGCGCCACGGCGGCAATTCTTGACGAAGCGCGGCGCCGCGCCGATGCCGGCGCGCTTGCCGCGGGCCGGGGCTCGGTGAATCAACTCGCGGCAAACTCGTATTGAATGGTCGTGATGAATGTCTGGCCAAAGTGAGACGCTAGGTAAAGTCTGTATGGGGTACGAAGATTTGCGCATTCCTCGCAGCGAGAACAATGACAAAATGAATTTCGTCGACCCAATTCGGCGCGAAACATACCCGGGTTATCACACGATTAGTCAAGATTTCGACAGGAAATTTGGTCGTTCCCGCTTGGTTGGTGAACCCTGACGGCATTGGCCCGTACTCATCTTGGTTTCATGATTGAATTGCCATAATCGCTACAATCTGAAGCCGTCAAACATTCCCTTGAAGAAAATTTTTCATTTTCGATCAATTTGGAGTGGAATCGTTCGGTCAAGATCGATAGGTTCCGTTTGTTGGTGTCGGCGTTTGTGCGAAGCCGGCGTCAAGGGCCGCTTTTTAAAGTTTACGACATCCTGGTGAAAGTGGCGGTTTCCGGATCACGGTCTACACCCTGGTTTCGCAACCTGGTCGCTTGAGTTTCATACCCTCTTGCAGTCGCTTTTGGAGGTCCAATGGCAAAGTCTTCTTCCCTCGCCGCGATTTCCGCCAACGCCGCCCGTCAGTCTCGAATTATACCTGAATTCCTTGAAACCCGGCTGCTCATGTCAGTCACCCAGAACGCTGCCGGCTGGACGGTGATCACGCCGACTGCCTCCGATCATGTTATCTATTGCAGCAACTCTTCGGGAAGCGACAGCAACAACGGCCTTTCGACCAGCAAACCGGTGAAGACCCTCGCCCACGCCATTTCGCTCTTGCGGAATAAGACCGGCGACGAATTGCTTCTCAAGGACGGCGACACCTGGTCGGGCGGGTTGGGAACCTGGACCAAGAGCGGCGCATCGGCGTCAGACCCCATGGTCATCGGCTCCTACGGCAGCGGCGCACGGCCCATCCTCGATACCGGAACCTCACCTGGCATCACCACCGGCTCGGCTTCAATTCCGGAAGTCGATTATCTTGCCATTATGGGAATCAGCATTTATGCCAACAGCCGCGATCCCAGCGTGGTTGCCAGCCCCGCCACCAGCGATCCAACCGGGATCAACATTCTCACCAAGAGCAATGATATCCTGATCGAAAACTGCCAGATCAAGGAATTCACCGAAAACATCAATTTACAGGATTATTACGGCCCGCTGACCAACATCTCCGTCCGCCGAAATGTCATCGTCGACTCCTATTCCAAGGATACGCACTCGCAGGGCATGTACGCCCTGGGCGTGAAGGGCCTTTTGATCGAAGGCAACGTCTTTGATCACAACGGGTGGAACAGCTCCGTTTCGGGCGCAGGCGCCACGATCTATAACCATGACGCCTATATCTCCTCCAACAACTCCGGCGTGGTCGTCGACGACAATACCTTTTCGCAGGCATCGGCCACCGGCTTGCAGGACCGGCCCGGCGGGATCGTCGTCAACAATCTGTTCGTCAACGACGCCGTCGACATGACTTTCGGCCTGGTCAACGGCGCTGATACGACCGTGGGCGGCGTTTCGGGAATCGTCGCTGGGAATGTGTACATCGGCGGGGCAAATACCGGTTCCATCTCTCAGGGCATCGGCCTGGAAGTCGGCAACATCAAGGCGAATTCCGGAACGCTGATCGCCAGCAATATCTTCTCGCAGGGTGAAAGCGGCGCAGGTCCGGCAATGATGCTCGAAGCCGGCACCGCCCAGATTGACCCGCAGGACTCGGTCGGCATCAACGACCTCTCCATTCGCAGCAATACGTTCTACTCCTGGACGATCGGCATCGACATGGCCAGCGGCATGACCGCCGGCGGCAGCGGCCTCACCGCCTTTAACCGCGTCACCTACATCGGGAATCAGTTCGACGGCATCACCAAGACCGCCGTCGAAAACACCTCAACCGCCTATCTCGCCCAGGAAACCTGGAGCGGAAACACTTATTACAATTCCAAGGGAACCGGCCAGGGTACTGTCATTACCACGCCCCCCGCCTTCCCCGCCCCAAGCCGTTCGGTGAGCACCTATGACGCGAGCATCGGCGGATCGGGCACGCTGGCCGATTTCCTCTCGCGCGTCCGCGCCGAATCCGAAGCCAACTGGAATAACCTCTATCAAGCGCCCTCGGTGATATCCTATATCGCGGCGGGTTTCTAAATTTAGATCACTTTTCAGCAATGGCGGCGGGCAGTGCCCGCCCTACGTGGATTGCGGATGCACTTTGCCCCAGGATCCGTGTGTGTTTGAGATGAATAATCATTTCTTTCCCAGCGGCGGGCGGAGTTGATCCAGCAACTCGTTGTCTTTTACGCCGCGGATCAATTGGCCGAAAATGGCGGCGGCGGGCTTGCTGATCGCGGGCACGGCGGTTTGTTCGACTTTGGGGGCCGATGTCGTCCCGGAAATGTGAATGTCCCACAACAGCGTGCCCTGAGCGCTGGCAAAAAGCTGCTGAATCGAACCGGCTATGTCACTTGCCACATCCTCGAGGACCGGAACACCGCTGCGCTTCAGGCCCTCGCGCCAGTCACCCAGCGGCGCGGCGGCGGCATGAAGATTCAGCTTCTTGTCGAACCCGATCGTGCCTGATCCTTCCAAACCAAACATCGGATTTCCCACCGCACAGTTTTCCAGGGTGACCGTTTCATTGCGAATCGAGAAAATTCCGGCGGCTTCGCCGTCGAGGTCCTGATCCGGCTTGGACACTTTCGACGCCGCGGCGCGGATGGTCTGAATGTCTCCAAAATTTCCATCAATGACCTGGAATTCCCCGTCGGCGGCGAAAGTTTGCAACGGCGGGCGCGGGCCGCCGGGGCCCACCCCGGCGAAATTCACCTTTAAATAAGCCACTCCCTTGAGCGGCTTTTTGGGCGTTGTGGCGGTCTGGTGGAATGCCGTCTGCAGGCGGGCATTATAGAAAGTTGCGGTTCCGGTATAGACCACGGGGTGGACCGGCGTGATTTTCGTGCTCCCGATCAACGTGCCGCCGACCATGTCGCCGCGAAGATCCTGAATATCGACCAGCATTGGCGAGATGTTGGCGTCTGCGTGAATATTAGTGAGCGGGACTTTATGGTCGGTCAGCGCGAATGCGCCCCCGGCGGCGGAAACGCGGAAGAAATAGTCGGGCTTGGGTTTGCGCGTTTCGCCCGGAAGCTTGCGATTGATGGCATACCAGCTTCCCCCGCCAATGGCGAACGAACCGCTGGGCCGCAATTGCGCCAGCACTTTTCCCAGCCCCGCCGGATATTGCGGCCCGGGTTGATGGCAGATGAGCGTCCCGACAATGTCTTCGATCCTGATCTGGGTTCGCATGTCGGACAAGTTCACCTCATGCGCCGGATCATCGAGGGTGATGTGCCCGTCTTCCATCAGAACCTGATCGCCGCCGTAATTCGCGATGAGATTGGCGAAGTGAATGATTCCTGCGTGGCAGGAGATCGGGCCGCCATTGATATGATCCACCGGCAAGGGAAATGAGGCCGGCTGGACCGACGCATCGCGCGGATAGACCAGCAATTCGTGTTTGACGGCGGCGAGAATGCCGGCATTTTTGGGAAACTGCGCCGGGCCCGATGCGGCGGCGGTGAATTGGAATCGGCCCTTAAGACGCGAGTGCTGCAGTGCGGGAATATTGCCCGCCAGATCGAGATTGCCGAGAACTTTGGAAAGCTCCCATCCGCGGCCGCCATCGAGCGTGGTGAACTTTGCGCCGTCGATCTGCAGGTGCGATGCCCCGCTGTTGGCGGTGAAATCGACCAACGTCGCGGTCAAGGGGGCGTGGTTGTCGTGTTGAAGATGAAACTGTCCGTGGGCCGAGTCAACCGTCAGCATCGAGTTGGGAAGAGCTCCCGTGGCCGAGGTGAGTTGAATGTCGGCTGAGCAACTCAAGCGCCGCCAGTCTTTCATTGGAATCGCCGCGCTGGCGCGGATATTAAGCACGCCATCGACACGCGCCATTTCCAGGCGTTTTTTAACGCCGCCGGATAGGTGCGCCTGCGACAGGATCGCGCCGATCTTCGCCTGCAGGGTGATATCGGACAGGCCCAGGGTCATGTCATCGACGTTCATCGTTCCTGCGCCGTTGATCGATGCGGGCGCATTGGGATCAGAGTCGGCGGCGAAGTGGTAGATGCCCGTCGAGCCCGCCGAGGGATTGAATGCCAGGTCGATATGCTCAAGAACCAGAGGGTCTTCGTCGCCGGTGTCGAGTGTGATCTGGCCATCGGTGATTTTGAAGTTCTGGATCTCGAATTTTTCCGATGGCCGCGGCTTGGATTCATCCTGGGAAGATGCAGTGGCGGCGGCGGGCTTTTTTGTATCGCCATCTGCCGCGGCGAGGTGGGCGGCGGCCGATCCGCCTTGGGCCGGGGCCGGCTGCGATGACGGCGCGGCGGCGGCGTCAGACGCGGGGGTCTTGGATTGCGCCGATGACGCAGCGGCCGGAGGCGGCTTCAGCAGAGGCGTTTTCCCGGAACGAATCGTTATCGCCGGCGAATCAATCTGAAGCAGGCTGACAATGAGCGGCTTGCCCTTCTTCGGGAGCTGCGCCAGCTTTAATACGATGCGGGATGCGGTCAGTAAATCATCGCCCTTGCCGTCTTTGGTGGGCATGGCGATGCGCACGTGATGCAGGCTCACGCCACGCGGCGGAAGATACCAGGCAAATCGCGAGGTCAGATCCGCGCCGGTGCCATGCTTAATCGTGGCGGCCAGGCGCGAGCGGAAAATGCTCCCGACCACCGCGTCGGCAATGATGCCGACGACCAGCACCACGGCCACGACGATGAGTATGCGGCGGGCGCGTCGATTCAGGCGTATCTTGAATTTCGGTATCCCTAGCATTCATCCTCTCACTGGGTGGAAAATGCCAGAGCAAAGTTGCGGCCACGGGTCCAAGCAGTTGGCATAGTAACCCAAAGCGTCCGAACGATGGCACTTTGGCGGCACGCTCGTCCCAAAATCGACTTCGAGGACAACCGGTCCGTCAAAATGCCGTAGCCGTCGGTCAGTTGCTTGGGAACGAAAGCGTGGATAGTCGTAAAAATAGATTTCCTTTATCCCCCCGCCCCGGTTGCCGATTAATGGGTTGATGCGGAAGAAACTGCTCCTGGCAATCGCATTCTCATTGGGAATCTGGGCTTACCTGCTCGTCCTGGCAGCGCCCCGATTCGGCTCTGCATCGGCTTCGGTAAACAACCCCGGCGCCGAGGACGGCATCAATGCCTTCTTCAGCCCCAACGGCGGATGCACCGACGCAATTGTCACCGAACTGAGCAAAGCCACAAAAAGCATTGATGTTCAGGCGTATTCGTTCACCTCGCCCCCCTTGGCGCAGGCGCTGGTCGATGCCAACAATCGCGGCGTGATGGTTCGCATCGTTTTGGATAAAGGCCAGCGAACCGACCACTATTCCTCGGCCACGTTCTTCCTGAATCATCACGTGCCGGTTTACATTGACGATCAACACGCCATTGCCCATAACAAGATCATGCTGATCGACGGGAAGGTGCTGATCACCGGCTCGTTTAACTTCACGCGCGCCTCCGAAGACCGCAACGCGGAGAACCTCCTGATTATCCACGACCGGCCCAAGCTGCTGGCCGCCTACGTGGGGAACTTCGAGCATCATTTCGGGCACAGCATCCCGATGGTGCCTGAAGACAAATAAGCCGGTACTGGCCGCTCGCACATCCCAATCACCTGCAATCGTGGCGATTTCATCGTATCACATACGTGTCTATTTATCGGCACACGCGCAGGTTATAAGAAATACCCGGAATTCAAATCAACGCGACGGGCAGTGCTCCTGTAGATAGGGCGTCTGCTTTTTGGGAATTGGCCCTACAGATGGGGGAGCGATCCCAGTTTCGCGGCATTATCGGCCACAGCTTGCGGAAATTCGTACGCCGCAGTCAATAATTGGCCGGACACTACGTATATATCTAGGAGTGAACGGCGCAATTTGGGCTTGGGCTCCAGGAGGCCGCCGTAAATTTCGGGGAGTCAGTGATGATCAGCATGAATTCAAACCCATCCGATCTGGGTAACAGTCTACCCAAATCCTTGTTCGGCTACGAAGTGCTGGATTACCTCGGCCAAGGGGCCGGCAGCCAGATTTATCTGGTCAGCCATCCCAGCACGCATCAGATCTACGCATTGAAGCACGTTGTTCGCAAGGTGGACAAGGACGAGCGGTTTGTTCAGCAGCTTCAAAACGAATATGAAGTTGGCAAGCACATCGCCGACCCGCGCCTGCGCAAGAGCGTTGATTACAAGATCAATTCAACGATGCTGCGCAAGACGATCGACTGCATGCTGGTGATGGAACTGGTGGACGGCACGCCGCTGGAAGTTGAATTACCCAGGACCATGCTGGAGCTGGTCGACACGTTCATTCAGACGGCCCAGGCATTGCACAGCCTCCACCAGCTCGGCTACGTGCATTGCGATTTAAAGCCGAACAACATCATGCGGTCGAACGATGGCCACGTGAAGGTGATCGATCTGGGCCAGGCATGCAAAGCGGGGACGAAGAAGGAGCGGATTCAGGGCACGCCGGACTATATTTCGCCGGAGCAGGTGAAATGTGACGCGGTGACGACCAAGACGGACGTTTTCAATTTCGGCGCGACGATGTACTGGTGCTTGACCGGGGCGAAGCTTCCGACGTTGTTCAATTTGAGCCGCTCGGAAAACAGCTTTCTGGTGGACACGGAAATTAAATCGCCGCGTGAGCTGAATCCGAAGGTGCCGGAGACCTTGTCAAACCTCGTGATCGAATGCGTGAAGACGGTGGTTGCCAAGCGCCCGGAAATGACCGACTGCATCCGGCGGCTGGAAATCATCCAGCACCAGATGCAGCGGCAGCAGCAACAACATGCTCCGTCGGCCAATCAAGGCTCGCGCGTGGCGGCCGCGGTCCACTAATACATGTTGCGCGATTCGGCTGAAACGTTCGGCCAGGAAAGCAACGTTGCAAGCGGAGGAACCTCCCGTATCACGCGTATCACGGGCGTCCCGCCCGTGTCTTTTTGAAATTAAAACACGGGCGGGACGCCCGTGATACGGGAAGAGTCACTCACCTCAAAATGACGCTCTTGCTCGGAAACGAGCATGATCGCGCGAAGTTGTTTAGTGAGTGCAATTGTGACGTAGAGCTTATCAGGGCACACCCGCCAGCGCTTCCGATACAATCTCCCGCGCCTCGGCCATGATCGCCTGCAGGTGCTCCGCGCTCTTCATACTCTCGGCGTAAATCTTATAGACGTTTTCCGTGCCCGACGGACGGGCGGCGAACCAGCCGTTGGCGGCGACCACCTTCAGGCCGCCGATGGACGCGTTGTTGCCGGGGGCGCGGGTCAGGCGCGCGGTGATCGGCTCGCCGGCCAGGGCGGTGGCCTTCACTTGCTCGGGCGACAGCTTTTTTAACGCGGCTTTTTGCGCGGGCGTGGCCGGGGCGTCGGCGCGGGTGTAATAAGGGGTGCCGAACTGCGCGGCGATTTCCGCGAAATGCTCGCCGGGGTCTTTGCCGGTGCGGGCGGTCATTTCCGCCGCCAGAAGATCGAGAATGATTCCGTCCTTGTCGGTGCTCCAGACCGTCCCGTCGAGGCGCAAGAAGCTGGCCCCGGCACTTTCCTCGCCGCCGAAGCCAAGCGAACCATCAAACAAACCGTCAACAAACCATTTAAACCCCACCGGCACTTCCACCAGCCGCCGGCCCAGCGACGCGGCCACCCGGTCGATAATGCTGCTGCTCACCAGCGTCTTGCCCACCCCGGCGTCTTTCTTCCAGTTGGGCCGATGTGAAAAAAGATATCGAATGGCAACCGCCAGGTAATGATTCGGGTTCATCAAGCCGCTGCTGGGCGTGACAATTCCATGGCGATCCGAATCCGGATCGTTGCCAAACGCCACCCGATAATCATCCTTCAGCGCGATCAGTTTCGCCATCGCATACGGGCTTGAGCAGTCCATGCGAATCTGCCCATCATGATCCACGGTCATGAATGAAAAAGTCGGATCGACGACTTTATTCACGATGGTGACATCCAGCCCATATCGCGCGATGATCGGCTCCCAATAATTCACGCTCGCCCCGCCAAGCGGATCGACGCCGATCTTCACCTTCGCATTCTTGATCGCATTTACATCGATCACGCTGCTCAAATCATCCACATAGGGCTGGGCGAGATCACGCTGTTGCGTGCTCGAAGCGCGCAGCGCCTGCTCAAATGGCATCCGCTTCACATCGCGATTCCCCTCGCGCATTAAAGCGTTGGCGCGATCCTGAACCCACTGCGTGATGTCCACGTCGGCAGGCCCGCCGTTGGGCGGATTATATTTAAACCCCCCATCCTTCGGCGGATTATGCGACGGCGTAATGACAATCCCATCCGCCAAACCCGTCGATCGGCCGCGGTTGTAACCCAAAATCGCATGCGAAATGACCGGCGTCGGCGTGTAGCCATTGCTTTGCTGAATGATCGTCGTCACGCCATTGGCGGCCAACACTTCCAGCGCGGTCCGCTGGGCGGGCGCCGAAGCCGCATGCGTATCCTTCCCCATGAACAGCGGCCCGGAGATGCCCTTGCTCTTGCGATACTCACAAATCGCCTGCGAGATCGCCAGGATGTGCGTTTCGGTGAACGATCCATCCAAAGGCGAACCGCGATGCCCGCTGGTGCCGAAGCTGACAAGCTGCTGCGGATCGGAAAGATCAGGCTTGCGCGAAAAATACTCGGCGATGAGTTTGGCGGGATCGATCAGAAGATCTTTGGGGGCGGGTTTACCGGCAAGGGGAGATGGAGCCATGGATCAGATTGTAAACGGCGGATGGCAGTTTGAAAATCAGGGAACCTGGACCGCAACGCCGACAGCGGCGGCGATGCGCGTTACTTGCGCCGGAGCCAGATGACCGATTCGCGAAACAAAGCGAACAGTATCTACTCCACGTAATTGAAGAACGTCGGCGGCAGAGCTTTTCGCCAGGCCGTTGGAAACGTCCGGGTCAATCCGCACCAGCCACGCACATGACCGGAATGCGTCTTTCCATTCAGTCATTGGCGCAACCAGTTTGATCGGCAACTTGCCGATGCTGTCGGAGCTGATGACAACCGCAGGACGTGTTTTGCGGATTTCAGATCCCACCGTCGGGTCAAATTTCACCAGCCAGACTTCCCCGCGCGTTGGAGTGTTTCTAGTACTCAACGATATCTCCCCCCTGCCATTCCTCGCGTTCGCTGGCAGTCGACTCATAATACTCTGCAAGTCGCTCGGCCTGACTTTCCAGCAACTTGTTTCGCTCTTCCAGCGGCATACGCAGCATATCAAGCGGGCTCAATTCGTCGTTTTGCTCGCGTAGAATGACCATCACGTCGACGGCACTTCCGACAGCCAATTCAGCGGCCGTGAATTCTATACGATGACCTGGCAACACCTGAGTTTGGACTCGGATTTCAGCACCCATTGTCTGCTCCTGGCAAGACCTCTGACCACGGGGCCATTATAGCACCGAAAACTCTCTTGCGTTACCTTACTACATCAATCTGAAAGACGCTCCAAGCAGCGCCGGAGCCTCCGCCGGCGTATTCACGGCTCTTTAACATGCCCGCGGTTCACATTCCCGCTGAGGTTGGTACCATCTGCGCCGAACCGGGCCGATGATATTATCACGGAGTATTGGATGCCGCTGGTTTTGTTTCATACCAGGAAAGTTCGCGAGGCGCTGAAGACGCCGACGGGGGTGTTTGCCGATCTGGTTTTCCTGGGGTTTTCGGTTTGCGCCATTGGGCTGGTGGTCATGATGGCGCAGCAGGCGTGGAAGCCATTTCATGCCGAGGATCCCAACCAGAAGGTTTTCATCAGCCTGTCTTATTTCGCGCTGCCGAAATATACGCTTCTGAGCCTTGCCCGGGGGTTCTCGGCTTATGTCCTGTCGCTCATTTTTACCCTGATTTATGGCACCATCGCCGCCCATAATCATCGCGCTGAAAAGCTCATGATTCCCGCCCTGGATGTGCTGCAGGCAATTCCCGTCCTGGGATTTTTGCCCGGGCTGGTGCTGGCGATGATTCATATCTTCCCCACCCGCGAGATCGGACTGGAAATTGCCTGCGTGGTCATGATTTTCACCGCCCAGGTCTGGAACATGACCTTTAGCTTTCATGGAAGCCTGCGCGGAATTCCCCAGCCGCTGCGCGAGGTCGCCAAGATCCAGCATCTGAGCGGCTGGCAGACTTTCAAGCTGCTGGAAGTCCCGGCATCCATGATCGGGCTGGTCTGGAATTCGATGATGTCGATGGCGGGCGGCTGGTTTTTTCTCACCGTCAACGAGGCATTTACACTGAAGGATCGCGACTATCGCCTGCCAGGCATCGGCTCATACATGAACGAGGCGATCCTGCATTTTGACGCGCACGTGTGGTCCAGTTGGGGACCGATCCTGGGCGCGATCGCGGCGATGGTGATCATGATCGTCGCGGTGGACCAGATTTTCTGGCGGCCGATCGTCGTCTGGTCGCAGCGCTTTCGCATGGACGATATCGCCCAAAGCGATGCTTCCACATCCTGGATGCTCGATCTGCTGCAAAAGAGCCGGCTCTATCTGGGCGTTGGAAAACTGTTCGCCCGCAAGCGCAAGGACGAGGCGCGTCAAGCCGTTCCATTGCAAGTGCCCGGGAAAGCCGACGTTGCACCGTCAGCCGGCCCACCGCTCGATGATGAACGGGCCGGGGAATCGCAAGCTGCCAAATCCGAAAGCGGCCGCCCGGGAATCGCCATCGCCCCGCTGATCAACTGGTTTGTGGTGGCCATTTTGTTCGCCGGGGCGGTGTGGGGCGGATGGGAACTTGTCAAACTTCTGCTTGGCCTGCCGCTGTGGGACTCGGCCGCTGCCGGCGAGGGAAAATCGATCACCGAGCACAAAGACTGGGTTGCGGTAATCCTGGCGATGTTCGCCTCGTTCCTGCGGACGACGGCTGCGGTAGTTTTGGGGGCGGCGTGGGCATTGCCGGTCGGTATTTTGATCGGCCGGTCACGCAAGTGGTCGAGCCGGTTGCAGCCGATTATTCAGGTGGTTGCCAGCTTTCCCGCCCCGATGCTTTTTCCCTTGGTGACGATGGCGATTCTCGTCATGCACATCCCCTTCACCACCGGCTGCGTTGCCCTGATGCTCCTCGGGGCACAATGGTACATTCTGTTCAATGTCATCGCCGGCGCCAGCGCCATTCCGCACGATTTGGACGAAGTGGGAAGCGTCTATCGAATGAGCCGATGGGAATCCTGGAAACGGCTCTATCTCCCCTCCACGTTTCCTTATCTGTTGACCGGCCTGGTAACCGCCGCCGGTGGAGCTTGGAACGCCACGATCGTCTCAGAATATGTCCAGCTCAGTGATAAGACCTTCTCTGCCTTTGGCCTGGGCTCGACCATCAGCAAGGCAACCAACGAAGGAGACTTCAGCCTCTTGGCCGCCGGCGTTGTATCGATGGCGGTCTTCGTGGTTTTGATCAACCGTTTCTTCTGGAAACGCCTCTATCGGCTGGCGGAGGATCGGTACAGTTTGAATGTGTAGCGGAAGCAGAGGTCAGAAGTCAGAGGTCAGAAGTCAGAAGTCAGAGGTCGGAAGGCAGTGTCAGGGACCGGAAGTGAGCCATTGCGAGTTACATTTGACCGCTAATTCCGACCTCCGATCTCTGACCTCTGATCTCCGACCTCTGACCTCTGATCTCTGACCTCTGATCTCTGACTTCTCTGGCCTCTCCCCTGATCCCGGATGCTTTTTGGATAACTAACCCCATGCCCGACTCTCCCATCTGCGAAGCTCGCAACATCGGCGTTGTCTTTAACGGGCGGCCGGCACTGCAGGATGTGTCGCTGGCCATCGTTCCCAATGAAGTCGTCGCCATTCTCGGTCCCAGCGGCTGCGGCAAAAGCACCCTCCTGCGCGTTCTGGTCGGACTTATCAAACCCACCACCGGGGAGGTTTTAGCACATGGCAACACTCTCTCCGGCATTCATCCCGGCATCTCCATCGTCTTCCAGAACTTCGCGCTCTATCCCTGGCTAACCGTCCGCGAAAATATCCAGGTGGCCCTCAATGGCCTGAACCTCGACCCGCAAACCGGCGCAGCGCGCATCACAAAATGCATCGACATGGTCGGCCTCGACGGCTCCGAAGAGGCTTACCCCAAGGAATTGTCCGGCGGAATGAAACAACGCGTCGGCATCGCCCGCGCCCTGTGTCGCGGGCCGGAGTTGCTTTGCATGGATGAGCCTTTCAGCGCGCTGGATGTCTTCACCGCCGAGAGCTTGCGCAGCGAAGTCTATCGCCTCTGGACCGGCGGCGCAGCCAAAGGCCCCGCCGATGGAAACGGCGGCGGCAACGCGATGGCCCGCAGCGCCGCGCACAGCGGCACCGGGCTTCGCAGCATCATGATGATCACCCACATCATCGAGGAAGCCGTATTTCTGGCCGACCGCATCGTCGTGATGGGCACCAAGCCGGGCCATATCAGGCAGATCATTCCCAACACGGTGTCTCATCCGCGCGATTATCAATCGCCGCAGTTTTTAGCGCTGGTGCAGCGGCTGCACGACATCATTGTCTCCGAGCATCTGCCCGAGCAGGCCGCCGCGGCGACAACCAGCGGCCAGCCGGACTTGCTGGCGGTTGAGCCGATCCCCGCGACCAACCTTGGCGAAGTTTCCGGCCTGATGGAAATCCTCCGCGACAATGGCGGGCAGATGGACGTTTTCCGCCTCGACCAGATGACCGATTACGATTTCGGCCACACGCTGTCGGTCGTCAAAGGCGGCGAAATGCTAGACTTTATCGACACGCCAAAAAACCGGGTGGTGCTGACGCCATTGGGGGCTAATTATCTGGATGACGACATCAATGGCCGCAAGACGTTGCTCAATCGGCAACTGCAGAAGCTGGGGATTTTCCGCTATGTGGTGGAGATGCTCAAAGGCGCCAAAGGCGAGCGCCTGCCATTGGAAATCGTGCAGGAGGAGCTGGTCATGCGCCTGCCGACCGAGGATGTCGAGCCGCTGAGCAAGCGGATCATCTCGTGGGGCCGGTTTGCGGAGTTGCTGGGTTATTCGTCTGAAACTGAGGAGATTTACCTCGATCATCCGGTCGCCGAAGCTGCCGCCGGCGCCGCGGCGGCGCAGGTGGATTCATAATGATTCCCGATAAACTGCTGCGGATTCTAAGACCTCATAATATAATGCTATAAATGAACGCCAAGACGCCAGGGACGCCAAGCGAAGAGCGCCAAGAGAATACGGAATTGCGATGGTTTCATCTCTTCTTTCCAATCCCGGTGTCCGCGGCCTCCTGGCGTTCCTCCTGTTTTGTTAGGAACTCCAAAGCTTAGAATCTTCCAGGTTAGGGCGTAGAGATGAAACGCCGGGCGTTCATGTTCCTGTCCCTGATTTCGCTGCTTCTCGGTGCGGCGTCGGCGGTGTTCTGGATACGAAGTTACTCGCATTCCGACCATGTCTCCTGGATCAACCACGGCCAGCGCCAGACGCTTCGTTCCGATCGAGGAGCCCTGGGCCTTTTCGCACCGCCGCCCACGGTGCCTTCGCCCAGGGGATATGTATCTTCTGAGGGACTGGCCGCCGCGATTTGCAACGGCGAAACCGACTGGGTCATCTACTGCGACAACTCCTTTGGCTTCGACCGCGCCGATAGCGTCATTCTCTGGAATGGCGGCCCGGATTACTGGTATACGCCTTCGTCGTTTCAGATTCCGTTTAACCGTGTTGCCGGCCCGCTGTTTCGCGGATTGGAGTCGCCGGACACGCTGCTGGCGACGCATCTGGCGTTGGCCGACCGTGCCGGGACGCGATACGCCAAGGTCAGCCCCCAGCGGGTTACCTTGGACGGCGAATGCCCGGTGATGGTGGACGGGTTTGTCGTGATGCTGAAGCCGCGCGTGCGGACCGGCCGTGTTTATTTCTGTTCCGCCCGAATCGACCCGGCCCAGTTGCCCGCCATCCGCGACCAATGGCACGCAAGATTGGATGTCAGATTGGCGACCGTTCGCTATCGCTATCTCACGCCGGGCGCAATGGTGCTGCCGCTCATCTACGTGATGCTGAATCTGCTGCGAAGGCGCAGGATCCGTTCGCTGCGATCGCGCCACTTGTGTTCCCAATGCGGCTACGATCTCCGCGCGACGCTGGACCGATGCCCCGAATGCGGGAAGCCGGCAAACGTTCATGGAAAATCAGGGTCTGCTTGATAAAGGTTTTGCCGCTTGCGGCTTCGCGGATCAAAATGTGCGGTGCGGGTTCGCTTCAGTTGGATGATAAGATTACACTCGAATTCTGATGCATAGCGGAGCTTGCATGGTGGGCAGACCAAATTCATCTATTCTTTTCTTTCTCCACTTCCTCTGCGGTCCCCTTCTATTGATCGCCGTCACCCCCCTCGCCCGCGCAGAGGCGCCGCCGACCGACGTCGTCGATCAACTCCTTCACTTGAACGCCCCAGCGCCCACCGGCTCGCCGCAAACGCGCCCTTCGATTCCAGACCAGAATGCGTCTGCCGACGCTTTGGTCGATTACTGGATCGACGGCCCATTCGACGGCTTCCTCAGTCCCAACCAACACAATCACCCGTCCGATGCCATCCGGAAAAAACTTCTCATTGGCGGCCTCAAGGATCCCGTCTTTCTGCCGGCCCTGCTTCGATACATTCCAACATCGCCCGCGGCGGCGGATGCGGTTAAGCAGCTTTATGACAAACGATCGGCATTGCCGCAGACGACGGAGGACTGGAAGACGGATGTCCGCCAGTGGCTAACGTTCAATACCCGCTATTTTCGCGATGACCTGCTCGCGGCCGCCGGGCACGTGAAGTTGGATGCGATTTCCGGCTCGCAGGACAATGTCGATGCGCTGCGCGCGCTGGCAAAATTGGATTGGCCGACGGCGTATTCGCTGCTCATTGGATATGAGAAATCGAATAAGGCGGAAATCGCGACGATCGCCAAAGTCATCCGCTTCGAGCACGCGATCGAAGTAAATGACATTCCCGCGCGCAACGCGGCGGGCGGCCGGCTCGAGCAAATTGCCCGTGATGTCGCTCTGCCGAGCGGCGCGCGCGAGCGCGCTGTCGCCGCGCTCTTTTCCGCACATTGGGCCAACTGCGATGGCATCTTGGCGGCGTTGCTGCCGGAAGTGGTTACGTGGTCGTCGGAGCCGGATCGGATCTTCGCCCGCGGCGACGATCCGGCGTTTGGGCAGGATATCGTGGGCCGGGTGATGGCCGAGCCGGACCATTACATTCCGATCCTGCGCAAGGCGCTCGACAGCCCCGATCGCAAGACGCAATGGTCCGCCGTGCGCGGCCTGATGCTCGTGCCGCGGGCCGAGACGCTGCGGCTGGTGATTCCGCTGCTGTTGCAAAAGGAAAACCTCGACGCCGATGATGCCACGGCTTTGGCCAAGGCGGCGGCCGCGGTCGATCTGCCGGAGAGCTTGCCGCTGTTGCACAAAATCATGGTCGATGACAAGGCCAAAGCGATTTGGGTTGCCCGGGCGATGGTTCGCCAGAATAGCCCCGACGCCAACGAGGCGCTGCGGAAATGCGTGCAAAGTGGGACCGGCCTTTTTCGCAACATCGAGACGGAAGAGGCGCTGCGGATGCTTGTCGAGCGTGGGGCGATTCCGATCAAGCAAGTTGCCGACGAGATCGAGGCATTCGCCACGCGATCGGTGAACGAAGACGCAAATGGCGGATTATTTGGCGGCTCGCTGTTCGGCGGGCAACCGAAGATTACCGATCACGGCCAGGACTTCACCACCGCTGCCGCCGGAAAGGCCGGCCTGGCCGATGTGCTGCTCGATCGCGCCGCGGCGCTTCGCGCAGCCAAGCCAACGGTGGCGGACGAAATCTGGACGTTGCTGACGCCTTGGCCCGATCCGGCGATCGATCGGCGGCTGATGGGTCGCCTTCGCGATGAGCCGATAGGCTTGCCGCTCGCGTTACTGGCGAAAGATCGCGCCGCGCTGCTTCGGCAAAACCAGTCAGCGGCGCTGCGGCAGTTGCAGGCGTCCGGCGGCTTGCGCGCCGGCATTGCCGGGGCGATTTTGGGCGATGCCCCGACTGTTGGGCCAATTCTTAAGGGCAACGATGTTGACGCGATTTGCATGCTGTTGGCAACGGGCCGGCTGCTTCGCACGCCGTTGCCGCTGGAGCTCGTGCCGCATCTTTTTTCTCGGAAGAATCCTGCGATCTCCACCGCCGCCGAGCAATTTCTCATTGTTGACGACAGTCCCGACGCCCGGCGGATGGTTCTGGCCCGGCACCCAAACCAGGCAATGGTGTTGGGGGCCGGCATTTGGAATTTTTCGGGAGAAGACAACGCTGATCACGACGATGATGATCCGGCCCGCGCCGAAGTGCTGAAGCAAAACGGCGCAGAGGAGATTTTTCAACTTTATGCCCCCTGGAATAACATGAAGATTACCGCCCGCCGCGATTCGGCCACGCTTGATGTTGAGCCAAACCCGGGAAAGCATCTGCGTCGTGACTTAACCGCCGATGAATTGAAATCGTTACGGGCATTCATGGCGGCGAACAAGGTGGATGATCTGCCAGAACTGGTTGTCCCAATTGTCGACGGCGCGCTCTACGAATTCTATCACATCACCCGCGCGGGCGGCCGGCGAATTTTCATGGGCAACCCCGGCGAGATGGGCACCGCCAACACGCCCCACTTCCATCTGATCAAGCTCTTCGAACGCCTGGAAAGCCACGGCAATTTCACCACCCATTACGATTTGCAGGACGTCGTTCCGGGCGTCGACGTCGTCCTTGCATCCAACCCCGCCCAGCACATCCACGCCGTTTGGAAGCAAGGCGACGACCTCCGCGTTTTCGTCGGGCCGACCGAAGACAGCGCCTGGGAGAACACCGATCCAGTGGTGGGCGACTGGCATGCCGTGCGCGATGGAAAAATCGCCGAGCCTGTCGCAACTCCGCCGGGCGGTGCTTTTCACACAAGCCAATACGCTGACGCCGCCTTGGAGCGGAACATTTACGATGGCGGCCAATCCGCCTGGCGCTATGGACTCGTCGGCGATACCGCGATCCACGCCGGCGAGGACCATGAAGCATCGGCAGGTATCTGGCGCATTCGCCCCGGCAAACGCCCCCAGCGGATCATCGCCGGGCCTTACGCCAACCCCGTGGTAACGCCGGACGGCAAATGGGCCATCGTTGAAAACGCCGGGATTTTTCGGCTCGACTTGTCGAACGGCAAGCTTTTCCCGATCGATCTTCCAGGCGGCAAAGAATGGTCGGCGGTCTGTTTTGTGCCGGGCCGGAATGCAATTCTTCTCGCCGGCCACGTCAAAGGCGCATCGGCCAAGCAAGCCGCGGCTACGGCCGACTATCTTCTCGTCGACCCCGCCACCGCTGCGACGAAAGCCGTCCACGGCGACTTGCAGCCGCTGCTCGACAACGGCAACCGACCGCTGCTTCCCTCGCCCAATGCCGACCAATTCTGGATGGCCTGCTACCTCGATGCGGCCAACGAAACCGATCTTATTCTGTACGATGTCCGCTCATTCAAACGAATCCGCGAGATAGCGCTGCCAAAGGTGAAGTTCACCAGCGACGTGATGACGGTCGACGTGGCGGAAAATGCGGCGTATGTGGCAGTGGATGGTGATTTGCTGCGGATCGCGCTGCCGAAATGAACGAGTGTGAAACTGTCCGTGCCACGCAAACTCATAATTTTCGAGCAACTTCATGATAAAAGACATTTGCGACTCCCGGCTGCGCGTTTTGAGTGTAATCGCGATTGTCTTTTTTGCATGCGCGCTCGGTTGTTCTTCCCAGCCGCAGGCGACCACGATGCCGGCGCAGTTTTCGCGGCTAAATGCCGGCATGACGCGGGAAGGCGTGCGCCAGACGTGTGGAGATGACGGATCGTTAGTCTTGCGATCGGGGTTTGGGAGCGAAGAAATCGAAGTGCGGACCATCGCCGTTCGGGGAACCTTTCGAAGTTTTAACCTTCTGTTCCGAAACCAAAAGCTGGCCGTCATCAGTCCGGGCTCCTGGACCGAGGGTAGCCCGCTCTATGAATGGTCCAGGCATGTGCCACAATTCCCTGCGGAAGATGGGGGCGAAGCGTTGGCGATTCGGACATTTGAAAAGGGCGCATTACCGTTCCACGCCGATTTCAGCGCTGTCGATCTCAAGGAAAAAGAGGACTTGCAACACGCAAACGATGAGACAAATGGAATGATCATCGGCCTGACCTGGTGGAACCCGATCGCATGGGTTGGAACCCCCATCGTCCTGGTTTGTCTTGCGGCTCAAAATCGGGACGAACAAACGTTTGCCCAGGAAATCGACAAAATCCAACTCGGCGCCCGCTTGTCCGACGTCACCAAGGCCCTTGGCGATGCAAGTGCAAGAATCTCCCGGCCGGACAACATCGTCTATCTCGTCTACGCGCGGTCATACGGAATTGCCACGATAGGCTTCCGCGACGGAGTCGTTCGCGGCGTTTATCCTGTGCACGACGCAAGGACCGCGGCAAAAACCTCTTCGTTCTAAATAAATAGCGCTGCACAATTCGGCGGGTCCGCACGCCGGACCGTCACGTTTAAGGCCAAAAGACGGTCCGCGATGCGGACCCTACGAAGAACCGAAGCGCCGAATCGCGCAAGGTCATTTTGCTGACCCGTCGCAACGACAAGATCCTTCATGGATATCACCGCGAATCTGTTTTTGTAACAAGATTTCCTGAAGCGAAGAGACTACATGAATTTCCCGTATCACGGGCGTCTCGCCCGTGCCTTAATTCAAAGGGGACACGGGCGAGACGCCGGCGAGACGCCCGTGATACGGAAAAGTCGGCACGCGTGATCGCGCAAGGGCGACGGCGAACCGTGTTAATAACGCGACGGCGTAGTCGACGCACTTCCACGAAAAAAAAGAAGCCCGGAACATTCCCGGGCTTCATGGTCAGTATTGATTTGCGAAATACGGCTCAGTTCCACACGCCGCCGATGGCTTCCTGAACGGAGCGCGGGGCGGTGACGATGATGCTGCCGTTGAAGTAGCGGATGCTGGCTTTGCCGCCGTTGTCCTGCCAGACATCAGGCTGGATGATCGCGACGATCAGGTCGACAAGGTCCTTGGCGCGGTCTTCCCTGGACTTGGGCGGTGTCTTATCGCCGACATTGTTGCTGCCGAATGGTCCCTGGCTCTGACCCTGGCCCTGGCCGCTCGCGCCGATCTGCCCGCCGCCCTGAGGGTTTTGCTGCTGATTGTTGCTGGTCGTGTTCAGCGAGATATCGGGGGCATCGGTGAAATCGGGGATTTCGGTGATCAGATCGAGGATCGAATAGACGCGTGTATACATCTTTGAATCCACCAGTTCCTTGGTGGTGATGCTGATGACATTCCCATCGACGTCATACCCGAGCTTGTCGCCGCCGCCGGCTTCGGTCAGCACCATTTGCAACGCCTTCTTCATGCTGACCGCACGCAGGCGGACATTGATCGGCGTATCCTTGGTCACGCCCGCTTCCTCAAGCGCCTTCCAATTAACGGCAATATTTGCGCCTGACACATCGCGAAGGAAATCGATCGCGTCGTTAAGCGCCACGCCATTGAACTGCACTTCGGGAAGCGTCTGGTTCAATTGGGTGCGGGTGGCATTGGCGGGAGCCGATGTCGTGACAGCGCCGAAGGTTAGGCCGACAGCCAATACGGAGGAGGCGAGAAGACGTCGCATGGTGTGAATCTCCTTTTGAGGCGTGAATCAGGCGAAATAGTGAAGGTTTCACGATCCTAACAATGTAACGACGATTAAGGCAAAGAAATATTAGTTGAGAAATCCCACAAAACTGCCAAAAGTGAAGTTCGCCAGCGATGTCATGACGGTCGACGTCGCGGAAAATGCGGCGTATGCGGCGGTGGAGGGTGATTTGCTGCGGATCGCGCTGCCGAAGTAAATTACGACAAGGTTGCCGGTTCCACGGAACTCCACTATCCACGAGAAAACTTCACGATGGCCGGCAGGACGCGGGCGGCCGTGCGGCAGAGCGTGTGGAGATGACGGATCGTTTAGATCGGATAGTCATCCAGGTGTCGAGCCAATGATATGGGTTTCCAACGGGATATCACCGTTGAAACTTCACCAACTGTCTCGACTATCCAGTGTTCTGAACTAAGCAACTCCTCCTCGTGAACATCGTAATTCCCATCAATTAACTTCCTATCCACCTCGAACTTCCTTATGCGAAAACGCCACGGCAGGAATTCTGAATTATCAGGGCGCGCACCGAATGGTGTCCCTTTGAAGGGATAGATCCCAAGCCACGCGCGACGATCCGGAGACGATGCCGGGAGCTCGGCGAATAACCTGACTCCGGACTCGAGGCATGAAATAGATTCTTCATCCATCTTCAACCTTTTGCAGAATGCTCAAGGATGTGCAGCGGCTGGGAATTCCATCGTCGCAGCCTCGCACAACATCAGCGCCCCCACCGCCACCGGCGTCAGTTCCGGATCTTGCTTCGCTGCCGCGATGGCCGCTGGCGTAGCCTCGATGGCCCAGCTTCCAACATGCTCTTTTTCGTCCACGCGACGCTCGACCTCATCCCGCGTTCGTGTCGATAGCACGCGGAAGATCAGCTCCGGCTGCAGCAACTCCCGGTCCTCCACAATGCCCCGGCAGCGGATGTCGTCGATATCCGCCCGGCTCATTCCCAGTTCCTCCGTCAGTTCCCGCTCGATCGCCGCAAAAACATCCTCCCCATCGCGCGGCTCCAAACACCCGGCAAAGGGATGAACGCGATTTGGGTAATAGGCGACCGACGAATTCCGCCGGCCGAAGAGGAGGTAGCCGTCGCTGGAGAAGATCGCCGCGCTTAGGCCGACGGGATTGGCCATGACCTCGCGGCCATATTCTGCGGCCAATTCCGGATGGGTGAGATTGGTGCCGAGGAATATTTTGTACGAAGTTTGCGAAAGGTGCAGTTGCAACTCGCAGGGATTTGCGTGCCAGGATTCGAGGCGCGACATCGGGCCGTCGAACAGTTTGATGCCGGGCCGCGCCATGGCGGCGGTCCAGCTTTGTTCGATGAGGCGGTCGACCGGCGGAATCGTCTTGCGAGATGATTCGACCCACGAGACGTTTACCTGATCCCGGCACCAGTTCGCTTTAACGAGAATCGTAATCATGAGGTCATCAGTCAGACCCGGCGTGAAGGAAGACCTCTACAATCTGAGCACTCAGCACTCTTCATTCGTCATTCGTCATTCAGATTTCGTCATTCCTCCTCGCCTCTTGCCGACATTGTGAAGGATTGTACAATCCCCACCTCGTTTGGCGACCGCTGCGCTTTGGCCCGGCCGCCCGGTTCGTGATTGACGCACATTAAGGATACCCACCATGCCCGGTACCGGAAAAGTCTCCCAGGTAATCGGCTCGACCTTCGACGTCGAGTTTCCCGAAGGTCAGCTTCCCAATATCTACAACGCCGTCAAGATTGACGGGTCGGACAATGGCATTGTCATCAAGCTGACCGGCGAAGTGCAGCAGCATCTGGGCGGCGGCAAAGTGCGGGCGGTTGCACTCGGCTCAACCGACGGGCTTCGCCGCGGAATGGATGTCGTCGATACCGGCGCATCGCTGACGGTGCCTGTTGGGCTGGGGACGCTCGGGCGGGTGTTTAACCTGCTTGGCGATCCAATCGATAATCGCGGGCCGGTGGATGCGAAGGACCGTCGCCCCATTCATCGCGAGCCGCCGGAATTTGTCGACCTGACGCCAAAGGCCGAGGTGTTCGAGACCGGCATCAAGGTCATCGACCTGCTGACGCCGTTCCTTCGCGGCGGCAAGGCTGGATTGTTCGGCGGCGCGGGCCTGGGAAAGACCGTTGTCATTCAGGAACTCATCGCCCGTATCGCCCAACAGCATGGCGGATATTCGGTATTCGCCGGCGTGGGCGAACGAACCCGCGAAGGGACCGACCTCTGGCTGGAAATGCAGGAAGCCGAGATCGGCAAAACGGGCAAGCACGTCATCGATCAGACGGTCATGGTGTTCGGCCAGATGAACGAGCCGCCGGGCGCTCGCCTTCGCGTGGCGTTGTCTGCTCTGACGATGGCCGAGTATTTCCGCGACGAAACCGGCGCGGATACGCTGCTGTTCATCGACAATATTTTCCGCTTCACGCAGGCCGGGTCGGAAGTGTCGGCCCTTCTGGGCCGAATGCCCAGCGCCGTGGGATATCAGCCCACGCTGGCGACCGAAATGGGCGAGCTTCAGGAACGCATCACCAGCACCAAGCACGGCGCCATCACGTCGGTGCAGGCGGTATACGTTCCCGCCGACGACCCCACCGACCCCGCCCCCGCCAATGCCTTCGCCCACCTCGACGCGTTCATCTATCTTGAGCGCAGCATCGCCAGCAAGGGCATTTACCCCGCAGTCGATCCGCTGGCATCGGCCAGCCGGGCCTTGTCGGCGGAAATTGTCGGCGAAGAGCACTTCCGCATCGCCCGCAAGGTGCAATCGATGCTGCAGCGCTACCGCGATCTTCAGGACATCATCGCAATTCTCGGCGTCGACGAATTGAGCGAAGAGGACAAGCTGATCGTCGGCCGCGCACGCAAACTGGAGCGTTTCTTCAGCCAGCCGTTCATCGTCGCCCAGCAATTCACCGGCCTGGAAGGCAAATACGTAAAGCTGGCCGACACGCTGCGCAGCTTCAACGACATTGTCGAAGGCAAGGCGGACGATGTGCCGGAACAGGCATTTTTGTATGTCGGCACGATTGACGAGGTGCGGGAGAAGGCGAAGAAGATGTGACATCCGCCGGGGCCGGCGATAAGATACGTTTATGACTGCTGTCGACATCAACGAACGCCTGTACGACAAGCCGTTTCGGCCATTTCGCATTCACATGAGCGACGGCTCGTCAATTCCGGTAGTGAATTCCGGGATAATCATGGTGAGTGAAACCTCGGCAATACTCCCGGTGGAAACCGGGAATGATGCTCACGGCTATCCACTGGTGAAGCGCCGGCGTACGGTCGCGCTAGCGCACATCGTTCAATTCAGCGACATCGACGAAATAGTTTCCGGCAAGGGGAAGAAACGCGACTGAATATTCCGCGAGGCCAAACTGTGATCACCTACAAAGCAATGTACAAATTCGTGGATGGCGGCGTCCATGCCGAAGTTCTGGATTTTCCCGGCGTGATGAGTTGCGGCCGTGATTTGGACGATGCGCGCGAACAACTCTCGACGCAGATCTTCAGGAACCAATCCACCTGCGGGCGATTTAACTCATGCCGCCGACGCCAATCGCACGAAGTCCTCTGCATCTATAAGGGTCGGCGAGCCGGACCTACTCTTGTCCGGCCCGTGCATTTTGTCAGCGCAACATATATGCGATTTGGACGATCAGGGGGGAATTCTTGTTCTGCAGCATTTCAACAAAGTGTTCCCTAACAGCATTCTTATCTGTCAGCGGCTTTCTGTTGGGAGCCCACTCCGAACTAATCTCAGAATAATTTCCGTAGAATATCGGGTAGCCCGACGACGATATTTTGTAGAATCCAATTGTCTGGCTCTTTTCTTCGAACGTGAGTGTAAGCCGATAGATTGTTCCCGACGGCGCTTTGTCTTGCTCGATCGGCATTACATCGAGTCCGGATCGCACCTTCTGTATTGCTTGGCGAACTTCGCTCAAAACTTCGTCGAAGTCGGTTTTCGCAGATTTAAACCCGTCGTTGATCCCGTTGAGGGTTTGGAGCAAGACATCGCTAAGGTCAGTCATTTTTTCTCCGGTGAAGCATCCAACATTATAGTCCCGATGGTCGGAAGATGATCGGAAACTCCGATGGGATTTCCGTCATTCCATGCAAATTTCTGAGGCAAGCCTTCCTCGTTCAACAAGATACCGTCGGCAATCACTTTTACCGAATCCTCGGAAAGATACGGGCGCTTGGATGTTAGCAACGTGCCAGATACGAGAATCTGGTCCCAAGTATGCCATGTATTCTCTCGCTGCCAATAGGCGGTTCCGGCGACAGATCTTGCGTGAGCATCAGGACTATGCGGGAGGTTCTCGCCGAGGAGTCTCCATCCGCAATTGTACAGCCTGATTCGGCGCACGGCCTTATCCGAATAATGTCTTCGTGACCGCGCGCGTGCCCGGCTCCGCGTGGCGCCAAAATGATGTTGCAAGACCTGAAATGGCTCAGCGTTGAAATCGCCCATGAGTACGACGTGTCGCGAATTCCCGGTGTTCTCGCTATGTACGAAATCGTGAATATACCCGCGAAGTTGCGTTGCCAATTCTTCCTGATATCGCTCGCCAGCCGTGTTGAAAGGCGCAGTCCAATGCGCGGAGATGAATCGAATTTGCTCGCCATTTTTCACGTAGTCAAGGACCGCCATCGGCCGGGTGGTTTCGGGAACGTCAAATGCGACGAATGGGGCCACCTCCTGGAATGCGCTATCATTCGGAAAAAGCACTGCAACGTGAAAATCCGGATTATCGGGGACTGAATCAAGCGAGAGAAGGCGATGTTCTGGAAACAAAGTGCGTTTTAGATCGGCTGCCGCTTCCAATGTCACCTCAGCAAGCGCGACTAACTCTGGCGTACCGTTCTTCTCGGACGAGCTACGAATTACTTCTGAAACTCTCGCGAGCTTTGCGGCATATTCATCAGGAGATTTCGGCCATCGCTCGATCGCTTGCATTCTTGGCGTGAAATGAGCAAGATCCTGGACGTTCCACCACAGAAATCTCAACGGTCTTGAACAAGTTTCCTCTTTGATACCGGCGGCAAAGCGGATGGTCATATTACGATCCTATCATTCGCGCCACTCCAAAAACAGATTCCTCGCGTGGCCAGCGCCTTCATCTTCGGATTGCAAACGGATCCGTATCATCCAAAAATCCGCCGTCTGGGCACACCGCTGGTGTCAGCAACAACCTCTTGCCCCGATTCAAACAACGCCTTTTCGCCGCCGCGGGTAAATGTTATCGACCCTTCGTCTCACCAAGGACCTTGCCGTGACCATTAAAAACATGTTCCACCTCCGGGCTTGTCTTGCCCCATTAATCGCAGCGTGTCTTGCTCCAGCCACCCTCCGTGCCGCTGATGCTTCCCCCGGCGTTGTCAGCCATGTCAATCTCACCACCGACAAAATCGAAGATGTTTCCAGTCTCGAAGCGTGGAAGAAATCGTTTATCAAGCCCGGCATGACCGATCAGCAGAAGGCCATTGCCGTTTGGGAAACGGTCGTGAAATTCCGCCATCAGGATATTCCGCCCAATGAATATCTGGCCAATGAAGCCAACGTTCACGATCCGATCAAGTGTTTCAATGTCTACGGCTATGGCATGTGCTGCTGCGCATCGGCCAACATCGAAGCGCTGGCGCGTTATGCCGGGCTGGACGCACGCGGCTGGGGAATCACGGGCCACAGCGTGCCGGAAATCAACGTCAACGGCCATTGGTGCATGTTCGACGCCTCGCTCATCAACTTTTTCCAGAAGCCCGATGGCACCATCGCCGGTGTCGAGGAAATCAATAAGAGCATCTCCGACTGGTATGCCTCGCATCCCGAGTATCGCAATAACAACGACAAGCTCGTGAAGTTCATGCGCGGCGACGGATGGAAGCACGGCCCGGATGTGCTGACCTTCGGCCGCTATGACGAGAATGGCTGGCTGCCCGCGGCCACGCATGGGTGGTATAGCTCGATGTCGGAATTCGGCTCGGCCAAAAACAATTTCGTCTACGAGTACGGCGCAGCCGTCGGCTATGAACTGAACATCCAACTTCGCCCCGGCGAAACACTGATCCGCAACTGGTCGAACAAGGGCCTGCACGTCAACATGCTCGACGACGGCGCGCCCGCGCCCGGCTGCATCAACATGAAGAACGGCACGGACCAGCTCCGCTACGCCCCCAGCTTCGGCGACATCGCCCCAGGCCGGATCGGCAACGGAATCCTCGCATATGATCTGCCGCTGGAATCCGGCGCATTTCGCGGCGGGATGCTGGTGGCCGACAATCTCCAAACCAAATCGCAAGCCATCACCGCCCCGCATACCGCCCCGATATCTGTCCCCGCTGCCGTGTTCGTCAAAGACGCCACCAAGCCTGCGGAGCTGACGTTTCGCATGCCCAGCAGCTACGTTTATCTGGGCGGCGAATTGACGTTTTCGCCGGTCATTGGCACCGGCGGGTCGGTCGTCGTTTCCTTCTCCGACAACAATGGACTCGATTGGAAGGAAATCGGCCACGTAACCACAACCGGCCCGCAGAAAATCGACCTGAAGCCGCTGGTTTTCCGGCGATATGATTACCGGCTGAAGTTCATTCTCAGCGGCGCTGGCACCGGGCTGGATGCGGTCAAGGTTACGCACGACATTCAGCATTCGCAGCGTCCGCTGCCGGCGTTGGTGCAAGGCGACAACATGCTGCATTTCACTGCCGGGCCGCAGGAGGGGACGATCACCGTTCAAGGCGCGATCAACCCGCCGGTTGCCGGCAAGAATTTGCTATACAGCGATTTTCATCCCACCCTGCAAGGCGTCGATCCCAAGATGCTGGTCATGAAAGCCGGCAATGCATCGGTCACCTTCCCCATCGCCACGCCCGGCGACATCACCCGCCTGCGCCTCGGCGTCGAATACCGCGCCCGCGATCCCAAGGATGGCTGGATGGTCGAGGCCTCCTTTGACGGCGGCAAATCGTGGAAGCCGATGGGCGATTTGGCCGGCCCAACCGGCATCGGCCACAGCAGCTACCTGGTTCTCTCGGATGTCCCGGCGGCCAGCCGATCAGCCCAGGTGCGATTCACCGGCCGCCAGCGCAACACGACAATGCTGATGGACGTCCGCCTTGACGCCGACTACGCCGAGCCCCACGGCGGATTTTCGCCGGTCAAAATCACCTACGCCTGGGAAGAAAACGGCCAGATCAAGCAGGACATCCACATCGCGCAAAAGACGGAAGAGAGCTATACGATTCACTGCGCGGAGAAGCCGGTGATGAAGTCGATGACGATGGCGTTGGAGTAGAATGGTGCGCCGATTATGCACGGGCGGCTTGAGATCGGCTGCCATTTTCTACAAGCTGAGGCTTTGAATAACCGCACGATACGAGCTATCGAAAATGGCTTTCTGTGCGGCGGCAGAGAATCGCATTTCAACGCGGTGCTGCAACGTCGTAGTTCCCCGCTTTTGGGCGATCTGAGTAAGCAGGGTATTGAAATAGCTTGAAGAAACAGAGCGAAGTCCGACAAGGTCGATGACCACCATGTCCACCTTATCGAGCTGCGCAATCGCCGTTTCTGCCAACAAGACTGCGCTTGCCACGAGTCCGCCGGTCGGATCAATATATTTGGAAGCTTCTAATATGGTCTGATTCAAGATGACACTCAATGCTTCTTTCCTCAGGTCGATTATCGTGCTACCGGCACCGTGAAGAATACGCCTGTTCCGCCAAAACGCGCGCCGAGAGGCCCGGCATGCAGCCTTCCCCCCCTGTCATTATAACCTATCACGTCCTCTGTTATGATGAAAATCTCTCCATTAAGCGGCTGCGTGATATGGCCCCAGAGATTGCTAATCCCGACGCCCAGATTATTTGGGCGCGATTTAGCAGAAATTCCGCCTTGCACCACTCTTGCGAGTGCATGCTCGGCATTTTTAATTTCAGGATGTCGGCGAGCAAGGGTTGTACCGATCCCAAGCCCAGAATCAACGATGGCCACGCGAATCTTTTGCGGCGTGGCCAGATACCTGGCACAACAAACAGCGCCAAATCCAGATTGTGCGTGATCTTCAACATTTTGGATGACCTCATTTATGCAGTTTCGAAGATATGTCTCGTTATCCTCCGAAATAACAGCGTGCCGATGCACAAGGTCGATTATCGAATCCGCGGCGCCCCAAGTCGCTTTCTTGATGATTTGCAGCGGCACCGTCACATTTCCGGGATGATTCACGTCCGGCGGATCGCCGCCGTGTAAATGAAAATCGAGCCACGAAATGCGCGTAAAAGCTTTAACCTTGTCATTTCGCTCAGGACACGCCACCGTATGGCGCTTGTTGTCAGCCTTCGCCTTGAGGCGGTTGGCTAAAACATCGCGGCAGCGAAGGGTCCAAGATACTCCACGCCCGTCAGATCAAAATGCGGACTCAATTCCGTGTCGCTTTCAAGCGTGGGCGCTGTACGGCGGATTAGCTGCGAGATTGCGTTCTTGTCGTCGCTTAAATTAAAATCGACTAAGCAGATCGGAGATTCGGGATGGGGCGGTGGCGCTTTTTTCAGAAACCACATCTTCAGCTTTATAGCCGCCTCGGCACCCTAAATGAATCTGTCCATAAAAGTTCCCAGCTGCCACCGCCCAGTTCACAACTGTTCCACGGGCTTGGGGTAAAAAGTTTTGACTTTACTAACGTGCGGTTACATGCCGTCGAACCATCTTGCTCATGCCTTCCACGACCCAATCCCCTGTTGAGCTTCAACGCCTGCGCATGATGATGCGCATTCGCCGATTCGAGGAGCGCGTTTACGTCGAATACACCAAGCCCTGGATGGGGATTCGTGGGTTTGTACATCTGGCCTGCGGGCAGGAGGCGATTGCCGTTGGTGTTGCCGAGGTTCATCAGCGCGGGAGGGATTACCTGATTGCCAATGTCCGGCATCATGCCCATTCGTTGGCGCTTGGGATGGAGCCGGCGGCTGCCATGGCGGAACTTTTCGGGTACGAGTCGGGATGCTGCAAAGGCCGGGGCGGGTCGATGCATTTCTTTAACGCTACATCGTTGCCGATACCTACCGCTTCCGCGGCTACATCATGTCCGATGCCATGCGCTATCGCTCCAACGCCGAATTGAGCAAAGCGCGCCAGCGCGACCCGATCCGGCTATACAAGGCCGCTCTCTGCGACCGCGGTCTTCTCGACGAACAGCAAGATGAACAACTGTCCGATGAGATATACGAGGAAATTGATCGCGCGATACATAGCGCCAGCCAGGGGTCGCATCCGGCGGTTGAAGGCCGGTTCGATCACGTGACGTCCTCGTGAATCCGCGATGCCGGGCGAAAATAATTCGCGTTCTTCTCGATAAAATCGGCCCACTCCGCGGGCGTATCCTCGGCGGCGAATATCGCCGAAACCGGGCATTCGTCGACGCATAGGCCGCAATCGATGCAAACATCCGGATCGATAAACAATTGATCGGCGGCGGCGAAGGCCGGCTCGTCTTTCGTCGGATGAATGCAGTCCATCGGGCAGATCGTCACGCACGCGGTATCTTTCACGCCAATGCACGGCTTGGCAATTACGTAGGCCATCGTCGGCTCCTGTCTGGGGTTCTAAATGACATTGCGCGATCCGGCGCTTCGATCTTCGTAGGGTCCGCACCGCGGACCGCGTTTTCCCTCTTAAACGTGATGGTCCGCACTGCGGACCCTACCGAATCGCACAGGGTCATTGAGAGACTCGTCGTGGCGAACGCCGCCATGCGAATCGCTTTGCCGAACATTACCGGCTAGGAGTGGTATAATTCAAAGACATACTATTTATAGGAACCATGTATTTTATTTATGCCGATGAATCTCGCACACCTTGCCATCTTTCACGCAGTTGCCCAGGAAAACAGCGTCAGCCGCGGCGCGGATCGGCTGATGATCAGCCAGCCGGCGGTGTCGAAGCAGTTGCGGACTTTTGAAAGAAGCCTGGGCGCAGCGCTGTTCGAGCGCACGCCGCGCGGCGTTCGGCTGACCGAGGCCGGGGAGCTGCTGAATGTCTACGCCCGGCAGATTTTCGCGATCGAGGACAGCGCGCTCAAATCGCTGGCAGAACTCAAAGGCCTGTCGCGCGGCCGGCTGGACATCGGGACCAGCACCACCATCG
>DASRRM010000369.1:0-7300 GCA_035695715.1 Tepidisphaeraceae bacterium | reverse complement strand
GGGGATCCGCTTACTTCGGGAGTACCCTCCGTGCGCGGCTCGTTCCCGTGCCTCGGATGACGTGTGGTATGCAAACTGTCGATGTGACAGAGCACTATTCATATCTTTATGCCTGCTGCCTACCGCCTACTGCCTACTATCCTACCCCCAGCGATAGTGACGTCGATGCCGTGCGTTTGTTATGCTGGCAGGAACGAGGACACATCCATGCCTGGCAAATGGTCGAAAATTGCAATGATCGCCGCGCTGATTCTTGGCATTACTGCTGCCTTACGCATGGGCGCGGCGGATGAGCAGATCAAGCCGTCGCCGCCCGCTCCGGCCGATACTTCCTGGATGCTGAAATCGCACTTCGGCGTTTTCATGCACTATCAGTATCGAATTCTGCTCGGCAAATCCGTCGCCACCAGGCCGCAGTTTCCCAAAGACGCCGACATGACCGCGGCACAGTGGAATCAGTTCGTCGACGGATTCGACGTCGCGGGATTCGCCCGGCAAATGGGCGATGCAAAAGTCGGCTGGGTCATCTTCTGCCTCGACGATCATTATTACGCATGGCCCTGCGCGCCCAGCGAAAAGTTCGACGAATACACCGGCTATGCCCCCGGCGAAAAATGCGCGCGGCGCGATCTCATTATGGAAGTCGCCGATGCCCTCAACGCACGCGGCGTGCGATTGATCGTCTACACCGCAATGCTCAACGGCTACATGAAGGAAAAGAAGGTGACCGAGGGCTTGCGCGACGATGGGAATAACCAGACCGCGCCGTCCGCCGAGAGCCGCAAGCGGCGGCTGGCGATCCTGAAGGAATACGCCGAGCGGTACAAAGATAAAATTGCCGGCTGGTGGTTTGACGGGATGGAATTGAACAGCTATCGCGATGAGCCGGACGATTGGAGCACGGTGGGCCGGATCGTCCGCACGGCAAATCCCAGGGCGGTGATCGCCTTCAGCTACGGCGGCAACGAGCACGCCTGCATCCGCAAAGGCGTCGACAATTACACCGGCGGCGACACCTGGTCGAAGCAGGACCTCAAGCGCCTCACGCCATTACAAATGCCGGCGCAAGATGGCGTGCTCTGGCACGGCAAGATTTACTGCGGCAACGTTTATCACGGCCAGGGCGACGCCAACCAGTTCACCGACCAGCAACTGATCGACTGGATCACCACGTGCAACAAAGAGGGCGGCGTCTGCACGGTGGACTGGCCGTTCGATCCGAAGACGGGCTTGCTGAAGGATTTCGGCATCGAGCAATTAAAGCGCGTGGCGGGGAAGGTAAACGGACCTTGACGCCAAGGCGCGAAGAATCAAAGAACGCGAAGTCCCCCTCGGCGGACGCGTTCATGGCGACGGCGTTCAGCGGTTAAATGTCCCGCCCCGATTGGGTGCGTCCTGAACGCGTCCGCCAAGGCGGCCGCCAAGGCGGACCCTACCGCTATCCGACGCGGAGCGAGGGCGGGATTCTCTGAAGTGTGCACATCTTCTGCAAGGAAGTGCGGGCCGCTGGGGCGCCCGCAGTCGTCTAAGCGACAAGCAAGTCTAGTCGGCCTTGTGCACGGTTCAGAGAATCCCGCACCGCGCCGATCCCGCATCGCCGTGCATTGTCGTGCATCATTCGGCGGGCGCTACGAGTATTCGGGCACACCGCGCCAACGCCAGCCTCCAAGTTACGTCGGTTGCTGCGCGACTGAATTCTCTGAACCATGCACACGGCTGACAAGACTCGCTGGTCGCCAAGGCGACTGCGTGCGCCCTACGGCTCGTACTTCCTTGCAGAAGATGTGCATACTTCAGAGAATTCAATCGCTGCGCGTGCGCTCGGTGCGGAGCAGGAATCGCCAAAAACTTAGCTTTCTCTTCGTAAGAAAGGTATTTGAAAATGTGTCTGCCAGCATGCACGATTCAAATGTCCCAGCGCGCTTCGCGCCGATCGTTCCTGGGCCACGTCACAGCGGCCCTCTGCGCCACGGCAGCAGCACCCATTGCGGCGCATGCGGCAGCACCTATTCCCGCGCGGGCCAAAGCGCCGCCGCGATTTTCATTCCGGAGCGTGGTTGACCTCACCCACACGCTTAGCGCGGATTTTCCATTTCCGATGGATCACGCTTTTGCGTTGGAGCGCATCAGCTCGCGCCCCAAAGACATGTGGAACATCAACCGCTGGCATTTTCACGAGCACATCGGCACCCACATCGACGCGCCGTTTCATTGCTCCGAGCGTGACACTGCCGAGCGGATTTCAGCGGAAAAGCTGGTTGGGCCGCTGGTGGTTGTCGATATTCGCGATCGTGCCGCGACGGATTTTGACACGCAGCTTACGCCGGACGATTTGAAGAAATGGGAAGCGCGCCACGGCTCCATTCCGCCGGGGGCGGTGGTGGCGATGTGCAGCGGCTGGGATGCGCGTGTGGGCGATGCGAATAAATTCTTCGGCCGCGATGCCAAGGGCGGCTTTCATATGCCGGGCTTTCATGCCGAGGCGGTGCGCTGGCTCAACGAAGAGCGCGACGTGATCGGCATCGCCTCCGACACCATCAGCCTCGACCCCGGCCAAACCGGAAGCTTCCCGGTGCATCATTACTGGCTCGGCCAGAATAAATGGGGTCTGGAAAACGTCGCCAACCTGGGAAAGCTGCCGCCCGTTGGCGCGGTGATCGTCGTCGGCGCGCCGAAGATTCTGGGCGCGACGGGAGGGCCAAGCCGGGTGTTGGCTTTGGTGGACGAATGAAGACCCGCGCCGCGAAGGAACGAAGAGTCTTAGGGCAGCAGCGGGCCCCGGAAGAAAAGAAGAATAACCACGGAGTCACGGAAGCAGTTGGTGGGTTCGACTGACGAGCGACTTCGCGTACGACCCCGTTTTTCTTTTTGCTTTATCGTGTGCGCGAAATGAGCCGCGCACGGAGGGTACTCCCGAAGTAAGCGGTGTTGCGACGATTGATCCGCTTTGTGCGGAAACTCAAACACACCTTGGCGAATCAATCCGCTTACTGCGGGAGTACCCTTCGTGCGCGGCTCTTTCTAAATGACGTTGCGCGATTCGTGTAGGGTCCGCACCGCGGACCATTGCGTTAGGGGTGGAAAAGGCGGTCCGCAGTGCGGACCCTACGGGATGGCGAAGCGCCGAATCGCGCAACTTCATTTATTGCGGGACTAATTCCCGCGCGCACCTTCCTCGCCTTCAACCCACACGGCCAAACATTTCCTGGTCTGCCAGAAGCTCTCCAGCGTCATTTTCGGATCGCCAGTAACTCGAATATGCAAAGGGCTGAGCCGAATGCTGATTGCGTGCGAGGCCTGCCCCTCCCATGAGCCGATGTCGACGCGTTCATCGCCGCGCAGCGACAGGCCGTTGCGCTGAAGGTAGGCCATGATTGCAGGAACCTGGAGATCGATCGAGGTGGTCGCCTCGGCGTGCGGGTTGCGCAGCACCTTCGCGAGGGTCAACAACTCTTCCAGATCTTCGGGGTGGGCGGCAAAGTGCTCGGCGTAGCTTTTATAGTAAACTGACTCCAACGCCTGTTCCTGGGGAACGAATTGGCCGTTGATGACATAGCCGACCTCCCAGCTATCTTCGCCGTACTGGCGGTCCCATTGGCGTTGGCGCTCGGTGCGCTGGCGGATGCCGCCCGCCCGTCCGATCCGCCTGTCCACGATGCGCCATCCCATGCGATTGCTTTCCTGAAACGGCGGATTCTCCCGCGATCGGCGCTTTACTTCAAACCCCTGTGCCTGCTATTTTATCGCCTGAAAAGAGCAGGATGGGAGTGCCTTAGGGAAACCACGTCGGCGGCTTGGCCGCGAGGATCTGCAATGAAAAGTCGAATGAATCGGATGACGCAGTTTTTATCGGCCGTTTCGCTGGCGGCGCTTTTCGCGGTCGCAGGGTGCGGCAGTGGCGGAGGGGGCGGGGCACAAGTGTCCAATACCGCCCTGCACGATGCCGCCAAGCAGAATGACCCCGCCGCCATCAAGGCGGCGTTGAACAACAGCCCCGGCGGGGTCGATGGCCGCGACAGCAGCAAGGCCACGCCGCTCATCACCGCTGCCAAGGGCAACGCGATCGATGCGATGCAGACCCTTCTCGACGCCGGCGCGAATATCAACGCCGTCGACAAGGACAATTACACGGCCCTTCACTGGGCGATCTACAACAACAATCCCGCCAGCGTCCATTTCCTGCTCGAACATCATGCCGACCCAAACCTGCGCGATGACAGCGAGGAAACGCCGGTGATGATGGCGACAAAGAAGGGGATGACGGTCGTGGTGGCCGACCTGGCAGATCACGGTGCCGACCTGAATATTCCCGACAAATCAAAGTGGACGCCGTTGGAATACGCCGTGAAGAATTCAAATCTCGAGATCGTGAAGATTCTGCTGGGAAAGACGGCCAATCCCAACACCCACGACAGCGACGGCTGGACGCCGCTGCTTTACGCCTGCGACAACGGCTCGATCGAGATCGTGAAGCTGCTGGTTGAAAAGGGGGCGAACCCCAATCTCCGCTCCAACGACGGCACCTCGCCATTGGCCAAGGCCAAAAAGCACGATTACGGGGAGATTGTGAAGTATTTGGAAGATCGTAACGCGCAATGAGGCGTGGCTCTGTTTCAAGCCTCGGTCGTGACACGGCCGTCCCGGCCGTGCCTGAATCGGAACTCGAGGGTTTGTCGCGGGAATTCAGGGGCAGGGGCCACAATCGTGCACGCACGGGCGGGACGCAGCGAGACGCCCGTGTCACGACAAAGTTCCGGTACATCAGCGCGTGGTTCTTCCAATGCCCGGACTCACCCGCCACAAATCCGCCTGGATCTACCTGCTCATCGGCGTGGCGATCATGACCGTCGCCGCGCTGCTCGAGCTGAAAATGGGCCGGTCGCTTCTGTGCAAATGCGGCACCATCCGCCTGTGGGTCGGCGACACCAACAGCGCCGAGAATTCGCAGCAGCTCTTCGACTGGTATTCCTTCACTCACATTACACACGGCTTCATTCTCTATTGGGTTTTCCACCTGATCAGCCGCGGAAAATGGTCGCTTGGCCTGTGCCTGGTGCTGGCGATATTCCTGGAAGGCTCCTGGGAAGTGCTGGAGAATTCGCCCTTCATCATTGACCGCTATCGCCAGACGATGGCCCAGGGCTATCTCGGCGACACGGTGCTGAATTCGATGTCAGATATTTCCTGCGCCATCGCCGGCTTCGCCCTGGCCGCCTGGCTGCCGGCATGGGTGACAGTCGCCCTGGCCGTCATCATGGAAGCGGCGCTGGGCTATTTGATTCGCGATAACCTCACGCTGAATGTCATCATGCTGATTCACCCGTTTCAGGGGATCAGGCATTGGCAGTTGAGTAAGCCGTAAGATCAACGTGCGTTGGGCTCATTTGCATCCCGAATGCAATGGCGATGCGCTGGTTTTGCGATGTTTACTCCGCCAACCTTATTTTTAGCCCGCCAGCGAGGGTCAATGCGCTGGTTTGCGCTGGTTTGCGTCGGTTTTGGCCTAGCGGTCGAGCAAATATTTGATATCATAAATATCTCTTTCGTTATTTTTATAAACGTGCTTCACAGCTGTAATTAAATGCACTTACCGTGTGCGTTATCAACCGTCGCTCGTCGCCGGCGGTATTGTCTGTAGTGTATAAAGTGGCAATGACTCAAGTCCAAAGCAATTATCCGCGACTGACGACCGAGCAATGGGCTCGCTCATTCGGAATCTCAACGGTACCGACGCCGCCGACGGTCGCGGGCTTCGATGAGCCGTACGGGTTCACCGCGCGGGAAATTGCGACGCGCGCCATCGTATTGCAAGGCGTGGTTGCCGTCGCATGCGGCGTTTATCCTGCGCCTGTCGTGAACTGGTTGACCGAACAGAATCTCTGGGATTCTACAACCCCAATCGAGCGGGATTTATTTGCAGATCCACACGAAATCGACGGAGCAAAACGCAATTGGCTTTGCTGGCACCAGGAGGCCGAGTGGGCACTCCTCTGGGTGATCGAAAAGGTCGAAGTTCTCGATTTGCCGACCCGCGCCTGCGACACCCGTCGGCTGGTGGACGACATCATTCCGAAACTGGGCTCCGACGTCGAGCCCTTTTTGGCGAGCGCCCGGCTGCGTTCTCCAGGCGTCCTGCTGGCGGAGGTTGACCGGCATTACAATCTCTGGTGTCGCTACATTCAGTGTCGCAAGAGCGGACCGCGCGCAATCCCCTCCGATCTGATGATTGACGTCCTCTATCATCGCGAATATGCATTTGAGTGGCTTGATGGGATCGAGGCCTGGGATGACGTGCAATGCGATGCATAAACTGAACGAAAGGTGACTTCTGTGACATCCAGTATTCCGTCTTCGCTCCGGACTAAAGCGGCTAGCCGCGGTGGCGGAGTTGGGGAAGATCGAAGGCAATTGCGAGGTGATCCGGATTGCCAAGGGGATTTGCGAGACGACTGACGATCCGGTCGCAAGCTTTGGAAATTCGACCAGCTCTTTCGAATGTCGTGGGCTATTTTTCAACCGGAGAAAGCGTTTGTGGCACAACCGGAAAAAGAGTGAATGACTTGTGGTACAACCACTTTGACAATCTGATCTCAAAGTATATGAGGATGGCAATCAGAAGTGTCCCCGTTTTCTTCATCTTTTATTGGAGATGACATGCTCAGGTCAGACCGCTCGCTGGCGGGTTTTGTCGTTTTGCTTGTCATGGCCTTTGTGGCGCCCGGCGGAGTTTCACGCGGTGCCGCAGTGGAGCCCGCCGATCCAATCGACGGGCGTTGGAACTGGTGGTTTGACTACACGCCAGGGCTTATTGTTCAAGTCGAGGCAAATCTGGTGAGGAAGGGGAACACTTTAACGGGAAAGCTGTCATGGGGATCAGAAAAAAAACGTGAAGCGGAGGTTTTAGACGGCAAAATTGACGGGCGAAAAATCAGCTTCACGATAAAGTGGAAGGGGATCGGGGACGTCACTGATATCTATTCCGGCGAACTCGTGAATGGCGAGATTAAGGGGACTATTCAGCGGTCTATTACCAGGTCGGGTCAAACGCAGCGCCACGACTTTCCATGGGACGGAGTCCACATCAAGGCGGCCGATTGATGTAATGGATGGCCGTCATGATATCGCGCGATCTCTTTGCTGAGAGGCCTTCATGCTGGAGTTGCGCTACTTCACCTGTCCCGCAGATGGGTTCCAGCGGGCGATAAAGAGTTCAACCACGGATTTCACGGATGACACGGATAAGAAGACGACGCGATTCCCTTCCCATCCGTGTATATCCGTGAGATCCGTGGTCAAACCT
>DASRRM010000368.1:0-17808 GCA_035695715.1 Tepidisphaeraceae bacterium | reverse complement strand
GGGAATTCTTTGAACCGTGCACAAGGCCGGGCAGACTTGCCTTGTCGCCTGAGCGACTGCGGCGCTCCGTGGGCCCCGACTCCTTAGCTGAAGATGTGCACACTTCAAAGAATTCCCGCCGCGCTTCGCGTCGGATAGTCAAAAAGGGGTCGGCTTGCAAGCCGTTGCACCTGAGGTATTCCGAAGGATCTTGCCGGTGCGCGAAGGCGAACAAGATCCTTCGGAGTACCTCAGGATGACGATTGCCCGCTCGATCAACCTGAAAAACGCTCTATGTCTTCGCGTTCTCTGCGTCGGCGAAAACACGGCAGTCACCGAAAGCACGCCGGGCTTGGGCGTGCTGGATGTCGAGTTTTCCGCACACGCTCCTTGTACCGCGTCTCACGCGAACGGATCTCCGGCCGTTGACAGGTTCGCAAACCGCGTTGTCTTGTTCAGGAACGTCAGCTTCACCGTGCCTGTCGGCCCGTTTCGCTGCTTGGCGATGATCACCTCGGCAATATTATCCGGCTGAAAATCCGGCTCGGCCATCCGGTAATAATCCTCGCGATGCAATAGCGCAATCACATCCGCATCCTGCTCGATTGACCCCGATTCGCGAAGATCGCTCATCCGCGGCCGATGCCCATCCCGCCCTTCGCTGGCGCGATTGAGCTGGCTGAGACAGATCACCGGAATATTCAATTCCCGCGCCACGGCTTTGATGCCGCGACTGATCTCGCTGATCTGCTGCTGGCGGCTTTCGACGCCGGGGTTATCCATGAGCTGCATGTAATCGATCATGATGCACTTGATGTCATGCTGCAGCTTCAGCCGCCGGGCTTTGGCGCGGAGTTCCAATGGCGTCAATCCGGGAGAATCATCCACCCAGATCGGCGCCTTGGCGAGCTCCCCCACAACGTTGGCCAGGTGCGCATATTCGTGAGCCTGTAGCAGGCCTTTGCGCAGCTTGTGAGCGTCGATCTCCCCCCGGCAGCAAAGCATGCGCTGGGCAAGCTGCTGCTTGCTCATTTCCAGCGAAAACACCGCGCACGGAAGCCGCGAATCAGCGGCGATGTGCTCGATGATGTTCATCGCGAAGGCGGTTTTGCCCATGGAGGGGCGGGCGGCGACGATGACCATTTCGCCGTTTTGCAGGCCGTTCATCATGTCGTCGAGCTCGAAGAAGCCGGTTTCGATGCCGCGCTGGCCGCGGTTTTCGATCATCTCGAAAACCTCGTGCAGAACGTCTTCCATCTTCACCATGTGCCCGCTGACTTTTTTCTGGGCGATTTCGAAAATGCGCTTCTCGGCTTTGTCGAGCACCAGATCCGACTGCTCGTGCGGCGCGTAGGCGTCGCGCAGAATGTCATTGCTGGCGGCGATGAGCTGCCGCAACATCGCCTTTTCGCGAACGATGCCGGCGTAGTGTGCGCCGTGGGCGGCGGAAGGCACTTTATTCAGCACCGCGCCGAGGTAAGCATCGCCGCCGATCTCTTCGTATAAGCCGCGTTTGCGCAGTTCCTCGCGGACGATGACGGCATCGATGGGCCGGTTCTGCTCGTACAGCTTCACCAGCGTGTCCCAGATGATTTGATGGTCGGCGAGATAAAATGCCTCGGAATCGACGAGCTGCACGCTTTGGCCGACCACTTCCTTGTCGAGCATCATGGATGCCAGCAGGCACATCTCCGCTTCGATGGAATGAGGGGGAAGCTTGTCGAATTGCTTGGTGATGGAGGTGTCAATGAATTCAGTCATGGGGTTCCGTCCCGGGTTCCGAACAGTATGCTAACAGAAATATCGGCGTGCAAGCCTGTAGTTCATCGAAAAGTTTGATGATCGCTGGACACGATGTAAGCGATGAGGCGCGCGGAGCGAAACGAAAGTGCATGCGCCGTCATGTTATCCCCCGATCATGCACGGCGGGTGTTGAATAGTGTGGATAGACTGTCGCGGGCGGGAGATTGGGATTGGTGGTTAGTCCGTTTCGTCAAGACGCCGGTTCTGAGGTACTCCGAAGAGCCGGGTTTTACCGGGGAGAGACCCGGCTCTTCGGAGTACCTCAGAACCGGCGTCGAGCGGAGAAACTTAGACTTTTGACGATTTAGAAAAATCGTACATGTTATTTTCGGACAGCCTCTAATGAAAATCCCGCGACTTCATTTGATACCCTTCCAATAGTTCGCTGAGATCGATCAGCCTTTTGGGCAAAACGTGAATGACCAGCCCCTGGCGCTGGACATAACCGTCGGCTTGCAGAAGCCGGGCGTGGCGGGCGGCGGAGCGGTATTGGTCGTAGATTTTGGGATGAACGATCAGGTTGACCACGCCGGTCTCGTCTTCGAGGGTTTCAAATACCACACCCGATGCCGTGCCGGGACGCTGGCGGATGAGCACCAGCCCGGCCACCTTCACCCAGCGGTTATGCTCCATCTGCGACAGCTCGGCGGCGGTGATGATTTTGCGCTTGCGCAGTTCGTCGCGCATGAGTGAAAGCGGATGGCGTTTGAGCGACAGGCCCGCCGTCGCGTAATCGGTCATCACCTCCTGCCCGAGGGGCATTTTGGGAAGCTCGACTTTCGCCTCGACCGGCTCCAGGCCGTCGAACAGCGGGTAATAGTCATCCTTCAATTTCATCACCTGCCAAAGCGCATCGCGACGGCCCACGCCAAGCGAGCCAAAGGCGTCGGCCTCGGCAAGAATCCGCAACGCCGACACCGGCAAACCGGTGAGGCGATGAAATTGGGCGATGGAAGTAAATCGGCCGGCGCGCTTTCGCGCCGCGGAAATAAGGCCGGCATGTTGCTCGCGAAAGCCTTTGAGTTGCCGAAGACCCAGGCGAAGGATCGGCCCATTTTTCCCCCATTCTGAAGGCGCGATCTCTCTAAGGTTTGGATCGTGATCGCCACATCCTTCAGCATCCGGCTCCCTCTCCCCTGTACCCTCCAGCGTGCAATCCCAATCGCTGGCATTCACATCCACCTCGCGCACGATCACGCCATGCTCTTTGGCATCCCGCACGATCTGGGCGGGCATGTAAAAGCCCATGGGCTGGCTGTTGATCAAAGCGGCCGCGAAGGCGGCGGGATGATGGCGTTTCAGCCAGGCCGACACATAGACCAGCAGCGCGAATGAGGCGGCATGGCTTTCAGGGAAACCATATTCGCCGAACCCTTTGATCTGGTTGAAGCATTGCTCGGCAAACGCGCGGGTGTATCCATTTTTCAACATGCCGGTGACTATTTTTTCATGGAAGGTTTCGATCGCGCCGGTTCGCCGCCACGCGGCCATCACCCGGCGGAGCTTGTCCGCCTCGTCGGCGCTGAATCCAGCGCCGACCATCGCCACGCGCATGGCCTGTTCCTGAAATAAGGGGACACCCAGCGTTTTTTCCAGAACGTTCTGCAGGGCCTCGCTGGGAAATGTCACCGGCTCCATCCCCGCCCGCCGACGAAGATATGGATGCACCATATCTCCCTGGATCGGCCCGGGCCGAACAATCGCCACCTCGATCACCAGATCATAAAAACATCGCGGCCGAAGCCGGGGCAACATCGACATCTGCGCCCGGCTTTCCACCTGAAACACGCCAACCGAATCGGCATTGGAAAGCATGTCGTAAACCAGGGGATCTTCGGAAGGGACGGTGTGGAGTTCGAGTGAGACTTGATCATGGGATGGAGCGTCGGAGGGAAACCGCAAAGGCGCAAAGGCGCAAAGAGGACGCAAAGAAGGGATTTTGTTTGATTGTTGCTCTTGGATTCCTTCTTCGTCTTCCTTTGCGTTTTCTTTGCGTCTTTGCGTCTTTGCGGTTTCTTTGTCCTGGGCAATGTTACTGGAGTGGACCTTCGGTCCAACCGCTACGCGATCGGCTTCCATTCTGCATTCTTCACTCTGCACTCTGCATTTGTTCTGCTCGATCAAAGAAAACGCCTTGGATATACACGTCAGCATTCCCAGCGCCAGCACGTCCACTTTTAAAATTCCCAGCGCGTCGATGTCGTCCTTGTCCCATTCGATCATGGTGCGGTCGGGCATGGTGGCGTTTTCGATGGGAACCATTTCGCACAACCGGCCGCGGGTCATCACCATCCCGCCGACGTGCTGGCTGAGATGGCGGGGGAAGCCGAGCAATTCGGTGGCGACGGCCATCACCTGGCGGAGGGTGCGGTCTGCCGGGTCCAGCCCCGTCTCGCGGATTTGCTCGTCGCTGACCACGCCCTTGTGCCACCAGTCGAGCTTCCCCGCCAGCGAATCGACCATGTCCAGGCTCAGGCCCATGGCCTTGCCGACGTCGCGGATGGCGCTGCGGCCGCGATAGGTGATCACCTCCGCCGTCATGGCGGCGCGGTCACGGCCATATTTTTCATACAAATATTGCAGGACTTCCTCACGCCGTTCGTGCTCGAAATCAACATCGATATCCGGCGGCTCGCCGCGGGCGGCGCTCATGAAGCGCTCGAAAAGCAGGTCGATTTTATCGGGGTCGACGGAGGTGATTCCCAGGCAATAGCAGACCGCGCTGTTTGCCGCCGACCCGCGCCCCTGGCAGAGAATTTTTCGCGAGCGGGCAAAGACCACCAGGTCGTAAACGGTGAGAAAATAATGCTCGAAACGAAGCTGGGCGATGAGGGCCAGCTCGTGCTTCAGCAGTCGGGCGACTTTTTCCGGAACGCCGATGGGATACCGGGTTTTCGCGCCGGCCCAGGCCAAATCCGCCAGATGCTGCGTGGCGGTTTTGCCGGGGGTGGTCAATTCATCCGGATATTCGTAGCGCAGCTCGTCCAGCTTGAACGTGCAGCGCTGGGCAATCTCCAATCCGCGGCGAATGACCTCTGGATAATCGGCAAAAAGCCGATGCATCTGCGCGGGCGATTTGAGATGCCGTTCGCCGTTGGCGAAAAGCTTGAAACCTGCTTCGCGAATGGTGCAGCCATGGCGAATGCAGGTGAGCACATCCTGCAAAACCCGCCGATTGAGGTCGTGATAATAAACATCGTTGGTAGCCAGCAGGGGAATGCCGAAGTGGCGTGAAAGTTCCGCGGCCCGGGCGAGGCGCGTGGCATCGTCCGGGCCATAGGCGCAGGAAACGGCCAGGGAAAGACGGTCATTGAGGGCGTCTTTCAGGATGGAAAAGTATTGAGGGAAATCCGGATGATGAATGATGAATGACGAAGAATCCCGTATCACGGGCGTCTCGCCCGTGTCGTGGCGTTGAAGAGAATTCAGAATCGACGTGGCATGGGACTTCGGCGAGTTCAGTCGAGTCGCGGCTCGTTCATGTTCTTTCTTGAAAGGCACGGGCGGGACGCCCGTGATACGGGAGTCTGGCGCGCTCGTTTCGATTTGAGATCTTTCAGAGCCTTCAACGATCGCTGCCAGCATCCCCTCGCTTTCCTCCAGAAAATCCGCCAATGACAACGCACATTCCCCCTTTTCCGCCCGGCGTTTTCCCAGGGTAAGCAGCCGGCACAATCGCGCATAGGCTTTTCGGTCCGGCGTCCAGACCAACAAGTCCGGCGCATCGGTCAATCGCAATCGCGTGCCGATCAGAAGATGCAGGCCCGATTCCTTCGCCGCCTCATGCGCGCGAACGACGCCGGCCAGCGAATTGAAATCGGTAATGGCAATCGCGCGATAACCCATCTCCGCCGCGCGGTAGACCAGTTCATCCGGATGCGATGCCCCGGCCAGAAACGAAAAGTTGGTCTTCACATCCAGTTCCGCATAAGGCAGCGAAGAAACCCCCGCCGGCCGCCCCGGCGGAGGAACATCGCGAAGTTTGGGATTGGCCAGTTCGGGCATCGGAGATTCGGCTCAAAGGATTTTTCGCCACAGATGAACACGGATGGACACAGATGAAATGCGACGAATTTCAAACCGCAAAGACGCAAAGAACGCAAAGTGGACGCAAAGAAAAACAGGAAGGTCAAGGGAACAGCTTCGATTGCAAAATCCGAGCTTTGAGTCCTCTTTGCAATGCTAACCGTCAGAGTCTTCTCGCGACGAGAAGATTTTAAGTAGGGCGGGCAAAGCCCGCGCTGCGTTCTTTGCGCCTTTGCCGTTAAATCACGTTGAGATCCGTCTATTTGTGGCGACGTATTTTTCTCTCCACATTGCTATCCTTGCGAACCCTCTTCGCGTCCTTCGACCCTTCGCGTCAAAATTCCGTGATGGCGGGAAAGTCGCGATGGTTCTCACCGTTTCCGCGATGAAATTCATTCGTAACTTCCATGTAGGTACCACCTGGCTGTCTCCCCCACGCGGAAGATCCAGAATCTTTTCCCCGCTGGGTTTTCCACTTCGTAATAGTCGCGGGTTTTGGTGTGGCCGTCCCACCAGCAGCCGGCGATGCGCTCGGGCCCGGCACAGTGCATCACCTTATGAACCTGATGTTCGTAAACGAAAGCCGCTGGCCGGCCTTCGATGGCATCGGATGGGGTGACGATGACCCGCAACTCCATGGGAGATCGCAGGAGATGAAGGGGGCGAGGGGGTAAATGCAAAGTGTATATTGCAGAATGCAGAACGGGAGAATCCGGCATTTCCCGTTCATTCTTCATTCTGCATTCTTCATTCTGCACTTGTTCCCCCCACGCCCTCTCCGGCAGGTGCGATTCCACCAATTCCACCCGCACCGCGCCGCTTTCGCCAAGACGCAAACGCAGCCGGTCGATCAGGCGATCAACCTCCAACCGGCTGGCGTGCTCTTCCTGCTCCAGCAGGAAAATCTGCTCTTCGCTCAACCGCTGCAGCAATGGCACGCGAAGACAGAAGGCGGTGTAGCCGTCGCCGTGGATGTTGAGAGGGCTGGGGGTTCGGGGTTCAGGGTTCAGTTCAAAGGAAGACAGGGGATGTGCAGGCCAGTTCCTTTGCCTTTGCGTCCCCTTATTCTTTTTCCCTGAATCCTGAACCCTCAGCCCTGAATCTTCCTCCAACGCGCACACCATCAAATTAAACAAGCTCCTCATCTCCCGCGATGGATGCGACAGCAAAATGCTTTTCTTCACCGGCTCGGCATAGGCGCGCGACAATTCCAGGTCGAGCCGGCGGGCGCCCTGGCCGCGATGGGTGAGTTGCTCGATCACCTGCTGCAGCAGATGCCGGGCGACGGCGTGAATCGCCTCCAATGACGATACGGGCCCGTCAAACTCCATCTTCGCCTCCACCGGGGCATGATGCTCCAGCGGCACCAGAGGCTCGGCGATGTTTCCCAGGGCCTGGTCGAGCCGATGCAGAAGCTCCTTGCCGAAACGGGCCGGAAGAAGATCGCGCGGGAGATCGATCACCTGGCCAATGGTGCAAATCCCTAGGTGATGCAAGGCGGCAACGAGATCGCCACTGAGCCTCAACGCCGCCGGTGGAAGCGGCGACAGGGCTGCAATCAAATCATCCTGCGAAATAATGGCGGCGTTTTTCCCCGCCTCGGCCAACGCCCAGGCAGCACCCGGCGTCGGGGCGACGGCCATGCGTGCAGTGATGCGCAGGTGCGTAAGAGCATGATGGATTTGGCGGACGAGATTGGGCAGGCCGTTGAACAGGCGGTCGCAGCCGGTGAGATCGAGGAAGATCCCCCCAGTGGTATGGGCATCCTGCCCATGCTTTAGTAATTTCCCATTTCGCGCATTTTTGCGTTTTCCCGAACTCCCTCGCACGGGCAGGATGCCCGTGCCACTGGAAATGCCACTGGCCAGCGACACCACGGGGCTGAACCGCATGAGCCAGCGCGCCATGGCCTCCATCGCCCGGCTGTCGCGCAGAGGCTCATGCTCGGCATGCTGCACATGCGCGCACAGCGCGTGGGCTTGAGTGAGGGTCATGCCGACGCGGATGCCGAAAGCCGATGCTTCGGGTGAGAGGCAGACGATGACCTGCCGGTCGGCGACGGTGCGGACGATGAGCAAGGGTTGTTCGTGACACGGGACTTCGGCGAGCTCAGTCGAGTCGCGTCCCGCCCGTGCGAGCGGTGTGGGGGAATTGTCATTTGGAAATCCATTTAATCTGCTCGCACCAGGCATGGGCGGGACGCCCGTGATACGAGATTTATCCCGCAGCCTGCTTCTGCGCAACCGATCGATCGGCCACTGGGTCAAACGGATGCAGATGATTTGTTTCACGGCAATGCTCCAGGCAGAGGGTTTGTCCGATGCGCCCTCCGTGGCCGTGAAGAAGCTGGATCGTCCAGCGTTGAAAGGTTCGCCCGCCAGGCGCGGGGCGGATCAGCCAGCGGCTGGCCGATGCATGATGCAGGCTGTCACGGCCGGCATGGCGAAGGAGCAGCCCCACGCCGCCCCCGGTTTCGGCGGCCAGTTGAAGCCGCCTGGCCTGCAAGCGCGAAAGCCGCGGCGCCGCCGCACCCACCACAGCACTGACGCCCTTGCAGCGCAGGCATTCGGTCATCGCCCAGAGCAGGTCTTTGCCATTGGGGTCGGGAATTTTCGGATGCAGCAGCAGCAGCCGATCCAATGGAAAGCCATGTGCCCCCAGGGCGAGGGGATAAAGAGTGCGGGCGGGGTCGCACCAGATGAGGAAGCCGGTTTTTGGCTCCCTCTCCCCTGTACGCAGGGGTACAGGGGAGAGGGAGCATGAAGCTCGCGCCAGCAGCATGGCGATGAAAGTTGCCTTTCCATCTTCGGGAACCGTGAGTAATTCATGAATCGCCCCGCGGGAAAAACCGCCGCCGGGCGCGATGGCGTCCAGGGCAGGAATCCCGCTGGAAAATGCGCGCTCATTTTCAACCGAATTGCTCGTCGGGCAGCCGGCGTCAAGGGTGAGCAATTTTCCATCATGGGCGGAAATGAGGCGCATGGTTTGTTTTCTGTAAATTCCGCTCTTACACACCCGCCGCACGAAAATGCCCGAAATGGGCAATCGTCATCCTGAGGTACTCCTCAGCTCAGCGCGGCCGTTGGCCGCAACCAAAGAAAAAAGAATAACCACGGAGGCACGGAAGCACGGAGGTGTGGTCTGACTCATGCGCGCCTTCGCCCAGGGAGCTTTCTTTTTTTCTTCTCTTATGATCATTTGCGCACACGTGCTGAACGTCGATTGCACCTCCGTGCTTCCGTGCCTCCGTGGTTAAAATCTTGTCAGGAAAACAAGATTCGCGCGGATATCTGTGAAGGTCTTGCCGCTGCGCGCAGGCGAGCTGGATCCTTGGGCGTATCTGCTCTGAAAATGTAGGGCGGGCAGTGCCCGCCCTACGTGAGTTTCATCCGTCGCGGGCGCGGCGCAGCCGCAATGAGGACTCAGGATGACAGTCGCGCAGGCGCGCCATCAACGTGAAAGGCATCGTAGTTAGCATGGTGTTAGGGTATATCGCCCATCGCGATCCCCCGTCAATTGGAATGATTTGCGATTAATTCAAGGAGTGCAAAACCGTAATCGGGCAGCGCTTGCCCATGGCGTTGCCCTATACGCCCCACCCCAACGGCAGGTATTTAACGACATGAAACCAAGGAGATGTCTAAAAGTTCCTAACAAAATGGGTTGAACGCCAAGACGCCAAGAACGCCAAGTTGAGAAAGAAGAGGAAAAAATCCATTGTATTCTTGGCGGTTTTCCTTGGAGCCTTGGCGTCTTGGCGTTCACTTTCAGCATTTTGTGAGGGGCATTCACACATTTGCCATTTCTGCTTCAGGCTCCTTCACCGTCTCCACGATCCGCATGCCGTAGAAGCTGCGGTAGACGAAGATGATGGAGACCAGGAAGAACGCTGCCGCCAGAACATAGCGCAGCGGGCGGGTGTTTCCTTTGTCATCAGTCAGTGTGATGGCCAGTTCGACGGCCAATAGGCCAAACAAGGTGGCGAATTTGATGATGGGATTGAGGGCAACCGAGCTGGTGTCCTTGAACGGATCGCCGACGGTATCGCCAACCACCGTGGCATCGTGCAGCGGCGTTCCCTTGGCACGCAATTCGGTCTCGACGATCTTTTTGGCGTTGTCCCATGCGCCGCCGGCATTGGCCATGAAAATGGCCTGGAACAACCCGCTGAGGGCAATGCCGATCAGGTAACCGATGAACAGGAATTCATCCGCAAAAGCAGCGGCAAGGGTGATGAAGAATATCGTCAGGAAGATGTTGACCATGCCCGCCTGTGCATAACGGGTGCAGATGGCAACGACCTTTTTGCTGTCGGAGGTGCTGGCTTTGCTGCCGCCCGCGTCAAGCTTGATGTTCTTCTTAATGAACTCAACGGCCCGATAAGCGCCGGTGATGACCGCCTGGCAGCTTGCGCCGCTGAACCAGTAGATGACGGCGATGCCCATGATCATTCCCAGCAGGAACGGGGCATGCAGGATGGAAAGTTTGCCAATGGCCACGACGTTCGCCAGACTGTTGGTCAGCACCATGATGATGGAGAAAATCAGCGTGGTAGCGCCGACGACGGCCGTGCCGATCAGCACGGGTTTGGCCGTCGCCTTGAAGGTGTTTCCCGCGCCGTCGTTTTCCTCCAGAAGCATCTTGGCGTGCTCGAAGTCGGCGTCCACGTTGTAAATGCGCGAAACTTCCGCTTTTGCATCCTTATGCTCTTCGATCAGCGACAACTCGTAAACGCTTTGTGCATTGTCGGTGACCGGGCCATAGCTATCGACGGCTATCGTCACCGGTCCCATGCCCAAAAACCCGAAGGCCACCAGGCCAAACGCGAAAATCGCCGTCGACTTGGTCAGCATGATGGCAGACAGATTGCTTTCGCCCACGCCGAGGGTGGAGATGCCGTAGGCAATCGCCATTAAACCGCCGATGGTCACGCCGCCCACCCAGAACGCCGAGAAATTACCGGAGGTCAATCCGCTGAGGATATTCAGCGAAGCGCCGCCTTCGCGGCTGGTGGTGACGACCTCGCGCACATGGCGGCTGTGCACCGAAGTAAAGATCTTGGTCACTTCCGGGATAATCGCCCCGGCAAGCGTTCCGCAGGTGATGATGGTTGCCAGTTTCCACCAGAGATCGGGGTGTAAAACGCCGCTGACCTGCAGATGCCCGAGCATCGCGTAAGTGACAATATATGTGCCCACGACTGACGTGATGGATGCGACCCACACCAGGAGTGTGAGCGGCGCTTCGAAGTCCATGGTCTTGACGGTTTTGTACCGGCTGGCGGAGATGGCTTCGCTGATGAAGTAGGAGGCGGCGCTGGTGATGACCATGATCAGCCGCATGACGAAAATCCAGACCAGCAACTGGACCTGGATAGCGCCGGATTGAGCGGTCGCCGATGCCGTGGCGGCCGCCATTTCTTTAGCGGTTGCCGTCGCGGCGGTAACGCCCGCCGGGAACGAACCTGCCATAAATATCGAGGGGTTGATTGCCAGCAGAATAAAGGTAATGAGTGCCACGCCGGTCACGCCATAGGTTTCAAACCCGTCGGCGGTTGGCCCGACCGAGTCGCCGGCGTTGTCACCCACGCAGTCGGCGATCACGCCGGGATTGCGTGCATCGTCTTCCTTGATTTTGAAGACGATCTTCATCAAGTCAGCGCCGATGTCGGCGATCTTGGTGAAGATGCCGCCCGCCACGCGAAGCGCCGCAGCGCCCAGCGATTCGCCGATGGCAAATCCGATGAAGCACTGCCCGGCCAGGTTTCGCGGAACAAACAGCAGGATGATGAGCATCAGCAGCAGTTCGATGCTGATCAGCACCATGCCGATCGACATCCCGGCCTTCAGCGGAATGGCATAAACCGGCCGGGCCTTGCCGCTGAGCGAGGCCATGGCGGTTCGGCTGTTGGCGAAGGTGTTCACGCGCATGCCGAACCAGGCGACGGTATAGCTTCCGCCGATCCCGATCAGGCTGAAGGCGAGAATGATGCAGACCTGGAATGTTCGGGTGTATTCGGTCAGGCCTCCATCAAGCGGCTTCAAGTTGGCTTCGCTTCCGCGCAGGAATCCGAAATAGCCAATCATCACCGCCGCGATGCAAACCCAAAGCAGCAGGATGAATTTGCCCTGATTGAGCAGGTAAGTTTTGCAGGTTTCGTAAATGAGGTCGGACACCTCGAGCATCGATTTATGCACGGGGAGCTTCTTCAATTGGGCATAAATCACCAACCCAAAGACGATGCCAGCCAGCGCGATGACCAGGCCAATGGTGAGAAGCGTGTGCCCGTTCATCCCGAAAAAGCTCTGGCTGCTGAGATCGGGAAGGATCAGGTCAGAATCATTGGCAAAAACCGACGCCGGCGTCAGAAGAACCGCTGCCAGAACGGCAAGGAGCGGCGCAATCCGTTGCGGTGGAAGAAATCGCTTGAGCATACAGTTGGTTACCCTCGGTCCCTTCGTGAAATTTAGAACAATGTCTGGCGAATGGTACTATCTAAGGCATTATCGGGCAACGCCCGTATACAACTATATTGCATGGACGTTTTCGAATAGGTGTTTTCTGAGGTGCCGATAAAATCGGGGGCGGGGTCTTGAAAATGAAGTGGCAGTCGGCCGTCGAGGGCCGTGGGCGAGCGAAAGTTCCGGCGCCTTTGGCGCCGGTGACACCGTTGGCGATGCCGGTCTGAACGTCCGAAATTCACCGCTGGGCGCCGGCCATTCGATCGCGAACGTTCCATTTCCCACATTCAGGACATCTGCCCGATGTCCCGCTCAAGTCATAACCGCAATGAACGCACAGGCCCATTTTCTTACGCAGGGCGAATCGGCGGCGCCGCCGCGCGTCCTGCACCATCAGGAAACCCACCAGCGGAATGATCAGAAGGACGAAGACCAGGACAACCACAAACGCCAACCCGCGCGTGGCAAACACCGCCGTCGGATTGTGCATGATGAACCTCCCCACGCCCCATGCCAGCATCGCCGTCACGAGCCAGATGGCGGATAGCAGGATGATCTGGAACAATGTCCGGAAGGAAAATCGCATCGAGGCTGGGTTTCCTGCGTTACGGTGAATTGGTTTTGACCCTTCTGCTAACGCCTTACTACTTCCTACTTCCTACTTCCTACTGTCAACGATCCATGTGGCTTAATTCTTAGCCGGCGATTTATCCCGCCCGTTCACCGATCACCGCATTCCGCTCATACTCGATCAACGATCCGCATTCGGAACATCGCTCCCGGCACTGGCGAATGTCGTAGCCGCACTGCCGGCACAAGCCTCTCTTCTGGCGATAGCGCGGCCGTAATTCGCAAACCCAGCGCGACAGCCAGCCCGTGCAAATCATGCCAAGCCAGAGGATGGCGGCCATCGGAATAAAAACCACCGCGACCGCCAACACGACGATCAGAAAAAGCTCGCCCAGCGAAGCAATATCCGGCCGCAGATGACGGAGAATCAACGCGCACGCCACCCAGCAAACCATCGCCGCCAGCCATCTGCGCCAGTGTGTTTCAGTGGCCATTGTCGCTCCGGCATTGCCTCAAATCTTGTGGCCCAGCTTTTCGCGCTTGGTGTCGAGATATTTGCGATTGTGCTCGCCGGCTTCGCTTTTGATGCGCACTTCCTCGACGATTTGCAGGCCATATCCGTCGATGCCGTAGATCTTTTTCGGATTGTTGGTCATCAGCCGGATTTTCCGCAGACCCAGGTCGCGCAGGATTTGGCTGCCAATGCCATAATCGCGCTTGTCGACGGGCAGGCCAAGTTGCAGGTTGGCTTCCACGGTATCCAGCCCTTTTTCCTGAAGGGCGTAGGCGTGAAGCTTATTGGCCAGGCCGATGCCGCGGCCTTCCTGGCGAAGATAGAGCAGCACGCCTTTGCCTTCCTGCTCGATCATCTGCATGGCGGTGGACAGCTGCCAGCCGCAGTCGCATTTTCCCGAGCCGAATACGTCGCCGGTCAGGCATTCGCTGTGAACGCGGACGAGCACCGGCTCATTTTGCACGACCGATTGGCCCTGGGCGTCGTAATCCCCCACGCCACCCTTGCACAGCGCCAAATGCGGCTGAGGATCGACCGAACTCTGATACGCATAGAGCTTGAACGTGCCCCACGAAGTCGGCAGCGTGACGCTTTCAATGCGCTTGACGAATTGCTCGCGCTTCAGGCGATAGCTGATGAGCTCCGCAATGGTACACATCTTCAAATCATGCCTGGCGCAGAATTCCTCGAGATCGGCCCGGCGGGCCATCTCGCCATTCGGCTTCATGATCTCGCAGATGACGGCAGCCGACTTCATGCCCGCCAGCCGCGCCAAATCGACGCTACCTTCGGTCTGCCCCGCGCGAACCAATACGCCGCCGTCGCGGGCGCGAAGGGGATGCACGTGTCCCGGGCGAAGCAGATCGCCGGGGTGGGCCTTGTCGTCGATGGCGACTTCGATGGTCTTGGCCTGGTCCTTGACGCTGATGCCGGTGGTGACGCCAAACTTCGGATGGGCGTCGACGCTGACGGTGAACGCGGTGCCAAGTTGGGCGGTGTTATGCTCGACCTGGCTGTGCAGGTGAAGCCGATCGCAATGCTCGCCGGTCAGCGCCAGGCAAATCAGCCCGCGGGCATGGGTGAGCATGAAATTAATCGCCTGCGGCGTCACCTTCTCGGCGGCATAAACGATATCCCCCTCATTTTCGCGGTCTTCATCATCGACAAGGACGATGGGCTTGCCGAGTTTGAGTTCTTCGAGAATCTGGGGGATCGGGGCGAAGGACATTTATGATCTCCTGAATATCGAAACAATATCAACGGGCAATTATACGCACGGGAGGGAAGCAAAACGGGCTCGGCGCTTCGAATCTTTGTAGACGACATGAATAGTCGTTGTCGGCCGCGCCCACACAAGCTACATCCGCGTTCGCAACATTTCGCGCTTTCGCGCTCGGCGAATCGACACGCACGCCACCGCAGTCCCAATCGCGCCACCGACGTATCCCCCAAGATGAATCCCGAACACAGTCATGAAGGCCTGCGGGCGGAATTCGCTGGTTGGATGCATGTCGGCAAAGTTGCTCGACAGCCCGACAAGCCAGCCGCGATGCCCGGCCACGCCGAGCGCCATCGCGCATGCCAGGCAAAACGCCAGCACCATCGCCACATGCTTGAATAACCGGCGGTAGGGGAGCTGCGGGCGCGAGCGGGAAGGGTTGTTGGCGATCAGGATCGCCGCGCCGATGATCAGCCCCGCCGACCAGGTTGCCTTCAGGCCGATCTTCATCGCCTCGCGACAAAGCACGGCCTGATTCGGCGGAGTGGCCGGGCCAAGCGTCGACGCCAAACCTTTGCCGTAGAAGAAATATTCCCAACTGATGCGCGAGGTGATCTGATCGTTGATCGCGCCATAAACCATCGCGGCCGCCACGACCGCGAGCAGGAAAAGATATTCACGCCAGCGCGTCGCGCGCGAGCCGTTGCGATAAAGATCGGTCGCGGCCAGCGCCATGAAGATCGCAGCGCCAACGCCGATGCGGGTGAAGAGGCCGGCGTCGGTGTGGATAAGCCAGTCCAAATTTGTTAGACGGATGATGCTCAACATAAGCTATCCGCGCGATAATTCTGCAGTCACGACGACCGTCGAGGGAACGCCTCGTCAAACATCGCGACATAATCGAAGGTGCGGTGAGCTTTCCCGGAATGTTTTTCCTGATACGACTCTAGGATTGCTCGACACAGCTCGGGATTCCATCCTCCGCCCCCTCCGTACATTTCGCGCGGAAGGTTATGGAGCGCATCGGCAAGGTCAGCGGATCTGGCTGCGTCGTTGGACCAGCACAGCGATCTGATTTCAATGAATGCCCAAGCCATCAATTCGCAGAGCTTTTGCTTCTGCTGTTCGCTTGGACCGTGATCAATACCACTCGACATTCCCGACTGCCTTTCGCCTCGTTCACGGCACCGAATCCCCCAGCACCTTCTCCGTCTGTTCCGCCCGGAATTTCCGCAGCTTCTCGCGCAGTTCCGGCCGCGTGTGCGACAGGATCGATACGGCCAATAGCGCCGCATTGATCGCCCCGGCTTTTCCGATTGCCAGCGTGGCGACGGGAATTCCCGCCGGCATCTGCACGATCGACAGCAACGAATCCTGGCCGCTCAGGGCATGGCTTTGCACCGGAACGCCCAGCACCGGCAGCAGCGTGTGGGCGGCGGTCATGCCGGGCAGATGGGCAGCTCCGCCCGCGCCGGCGATGATGACTTCAACGCCGCGCTCCTCAGCGCCCTTTGCGAATGACGCCATCAAATCCGGCGTGCGATGGGCCGACACAATCCGGCATTCGTGCGGCACGCCAAACTGGGTCAAAATCGCGTCGGCGTGCTGCATGGTTTCCCAGTCGGACTTGCTGCCCATGATCACGGCCACCTGCGGTTTGGTCTTAGTTTGTTCCGGTGGTTCCATCGCGTTTCCTGTACTGGTAACAAAAATGATGAAAGCGAACGCCAAGACGCCGAGGACGCCAAGGAGTGCCGCCAAGAATACAATGTGCTTTTCTCGTCCCGCCGAACTTGGCGTTCCCAACTCCTTAGGGCGTTTTTTCAGGTCGGTCGCGCGTTTCCGCGACCGTCATCCTGAGGTACTCCGAAGGATCTTGCTCGCCTTTGCGCACCGGCTAGATCCTTCGGAGTACCTCAGCTCAGCTCAGGATGACGATTGGCCGCTCGACCAACCTGAAAACGCTCGGACACTTCAAATCAATTTTCCTCGCGCACTTTTTGCACCTTGTCCGATCCTGCCGCGATCCTACCATACCCGTAACGATGCCCCAAACGCCGCCGATCTTCGAACAGCAGCTTGACTTCGATCCGGAGGCGGATTTTGAGGCATTTTTGCGGCTTGCGCCGGCGAAATGGGTGGTCTATCTGCTCTGCGACGCCAGCGACAAACCGGTGCAGCTTTTATGCGTGAAGAACCTGCGCTACAGCCTCAAGCGCCGGCTGGGGACGGATGGCGAAGCCGCTGGTTTATCGAAGCGGGTCAACTATCGCGAGCTGGTCCGCAAGGTGCACTATCGGCGGGTGGATAGCGCGTTTGAAGCTGACTGGATTTATTACGAAGCCGCCCGGGAAGTTTTTCCGCAGTCGTATCGCGGCATGGTGGGCTTTCGCCCGGCATGGTTTGTTCATGTCGATCCCGACGCGAAATTTCCCCGCTATGTGAAGACGATCGATCTGTCGCCGCGGGCGGGAATGCTCATCGGGCCGCTGGAAGACAAGCACGCCGCCGCTCGGCTGGTGGAGTTTGTTGAGGATGCGTTTGACCTGTGCCGGTATTACAACGTGCTGACGCAATCGCCGCACGGCAGCGCATGTGCGTATAAGGAGATGGGCAAATGCCCCGCGCCGTGTGATGGGTCGGTTTCGCTGGATCAATATCGCCGGGTAGTGGAATGGAGCGCGCGAACCCTGGTCGACCCGGCCGAGTTCCTGCGGCAGCAAACCCAGCGTATGAAATCCGCCGCCGCCGAGCTGCGCTTTGAGATGGCCGCCAAAATCAAGGCGTATATCGACCAGATGTCGCAGCTTGGGAAAGGGCCGTATCGGCATCTGGGCCGATTGCGCGACATGGCTTATCTGTCGCTACAGCACGGTCCCCGTCCGCAGGCGGGCAACGCCAAGGTCTTTCTCATTACGCCGGGCAAGATCGACCCAATTCTTTGTCTGACGGGAGAGCCCAAGCCCGCCGAGGTTTTGAAAACGGCGCTGATGCTGGCTGAGGAACGCTTGGCCGATGGGCTTGACGAAATCGGCGCTGAACGCGTTGGCGTTGTCGCCCATCACCTCTTTTCCGCCAGGCAAACCCACGGCGTATTCCTTCGCCTGGCGCAGATTGATGAAAAAGCGATCGCCAAAGCCTATCGCGAATTAAAAAAGCAACCGGTGCCCGCCGAAGACGTAGAAAGTGAAGGCGTGATGAAGGAATTGCAGGCAATGTGAGTCAAATGAGCCGCG
>DASRRM010000367.1:0-12539 GCA_035695715.1 Tepidisphaeraceae bacterium | reverse complement strand
AGCGGATGGACGAGAGCGGCTTTCCATCCGGCCCGGGGTAAATGAGATATCCGTCGCCGTTATAATGGCCAAAGGCGTTGGCGACCCAGGGAACTTTCGACCACTTGTCCCCCTTCTTCTCGGCGTTGGCCTTCCAGGCATTCGGCGACCAATACTCAAAGCCGTTGGCCTTGTATTTCCAGCAAATCCAAAACGTCGCCCGCATGTCCAGCAGTGGATACTCGATGAAAAAATTGGGATGCGCAGATGGATAACAGCAAAGCGCCAGCCACGCTTCGGCCCCCTTTTTCTGCGACTCGGCCACCCCGGTCTTTTGATACTGCGCGACATAGACGTCGAATACATCCGCGAATCCAGTCAATTCCTTGACACCGTCCGGTTCATTGAGGCATTGGAGGATTCGAGCCTGCGGGGCGGCGGCTTTAATGGCCGTATCAATCTTCTTGACCTGCGGCCATGCCGACTTTGGCGCTTCATCGTAGACGTAGACATAGGCCTTGTCGGCCCAACCCTTTTCCCGCAGATGCTCGCCATAGGCCTTGATCTTTGCCGTGAACTCTTCGATGAATTGCGGCGAATATTCGCTCTTTTTCTCGCGCTTCAGATTGGGGGCCGTGGCCATGATGAAGCAGTTCATTCCCCCGGCAATCAATCGCTCCAGATTCGCGTCAACGGCCTTGAAGTCGTAGCCGTTACTGTCTTTTCTGATGGAGACGGCGACATCGCCGCCGGGACCAAGGCGATGTTGCAAAAGGAAATCTTCATAGGCCCGCATCATCTCCTGCTGCTTGCGATCGCCAGCGGGCGTCGAGGGGTTCCCGTAGAACGCACGGATGTCGCCGCCGCTCAGCCAGGTCATTGTCTTGAGGTGCGTCTGATTGGTGAGCGTAAAATCCCACACGGTCAGATGCAGCGGGACGAGGGTGGGTTTCTGCCCGTCGGGAATGATGGTGATTGTCCCCGTATAAGCCCCGGCCGCGCATTGGGAGGGAATCTTCAGCGTGATCCAGACCGGCACGCGCGAGAGTCGATTCACCGTGAACTTTTCCGCCGGCATCAGCGGGTCGGGATAGCTGCCCAACCCGCGCACGGTGGCATAGGGCGGCGTGACCGTCGTCTCGACATACGCGACCCGCTCCCACTTGATGGCCGAAGCAGGGATCGATGCGCCGCCGGGACCGGTGAGATCGGTAAAGCTGACATCCTTGACGGTGATCGGTCGCCAAGGAGCCTCGACGACGACCTGGGCCGACTCGTACTCGTTACGTGCCGCGAAGATTTCGATGGGATGGGCGGTGATGGTTGGCAAATAGTCGTCAGTCTGAAAAATTTTCTCCAGAGGCGATACGACGTTGACCCGGTATCCGATCGAATCTTGTGGCTCATCAATGGGTTTGGGACTTTTAAGACCAGCCGCGTCGCCCGCCCGTGCGGCGAAGCCGAACGATGCAATGGTGAAGCAAATTATTGTAAATCGGCGAAATGATCTCATGGGGTTACTCAGCCTTGTAAAAAGCCTCTAATCTGAACGGCTCAGTTGGCTTTGGTGCCACTGCGTCCGGCAGACGTTTCGCGCCGAAAGAATTGCATCCCGCGACGTTAGCGAGTCCTACAATTGCCTTACTTGCGAAGGCATGGAACGTGGTCTTTGCGGATCTGCAAGCGGTGGTCGCAGTGGCGCAAGGTTATATTTGCTTTATGCGTCCTAACAAAATGCCGGCAAACGTCGTCCTGAAGCGTGTGAATCTTTAACGTGGCACGGGCGGCCCGCCCGTGTCTTCAATTCAAAAACACGGGCGGGCCGCCCGTGCCACGTAAGAATTCCCACGCTCTGAGCATTGGCAGATCCTTCGGAGTCCTCAGGATGACGGTTGATCTCCCAATGCGTATTGTGAGGAACTCGAATAATGAAGTTGAACCAATCCGTACAGATGCCGTACAGTAGCGAACCGAAATGAACTTAAAATCCATCCGAATTCGTGGCGCTCGCGAGCACAATCTCAAGAACATCGACGTGGAGATTCCGCGCGATCAGCTTGTCGTTATCACCGGGCTTTCCGGCTCGGGAAAATCGACGCTGGCGTTTGACACCGTGTATGCCGAGGGGCAGCGGAAGTATATCGAATCGCTTTCGGCCTACGCCCGGCAGTTTCTCGATCAGTTGCAAAAGCCGGATATTGATGAGATCGAGGGCCTGCCGCCGACGATTGCCATCGAGCAGCGCTCGGCCAGCGGCAACCCGCGTTCGACGGTGGCGACGACGACAGAGATTTACGATTACCTGCGCGTGCTTTTCGCGCGGGCCGGGACGCCCCACTGCTGGATATGCGGCCGGGTGATCGCCAGCCAGACGGCCAGCCAGATCGTCGATTCGGTGATGAAGCAGCCTGCCGGGTCGAAGGTGATGATCCTTTCGCCGCTGGTTCGCGGGCAGAAAGGGGAACATAAGGATGTGTTCTTCGCGATTCACAAGCAGGGGTTCGTGCGCGCGAGGGTGGATGGGGAAATTCTCGAATTGCAAAAGCCGGAAAATGTACCGGCTCTGAAAAAAACCTTCAACCACAACATCGAAGCAGTGGTGGATCGAATCGTGCTGAAGCCGGAGATTCGCTCGCGCTTGGCGGATTCGGTCGAGACAGCACTTCGGCTTTCACAAGGATTGGTCATTGTTTCGATCGGTGGCGAGGGCAATACATGGGCCGACACGGTTTACTCGGAGAAGTTCGCCTGCCCGGAGCATCCGGAAGTATCGTTGCCGGAACTGGAGCCGCGGCTGTTTTCGTTCAATTCGCCGCACGGGGCATGCCCGACGTGCCATGGCCTGGGAACGAAATTCGAATTCGATCCGGAGATGATGATTCCCGATGACGGCGTTTCGCTGGAAAAAGGCGCGGTTGAGGCGTGGCGGAAAAACGGCAAGCGGATGAACATTTACTATAGCCGGGTGCTGCGCCAGTTTTGCCGGGATTTTAACATCAGCTATGTCCAGCCGTTCAAGGATATTCCGAAAAAGGTGCAGCAAATCCTGATGTTCGGCACCGACGCCAAAGGGGACATGGGCACCGGCACGGAATTCGAGGGAATTGTCCCCAATTTGCAACGCCGATTCGACAACACCGAAAGCGAATTCGTCAAGCATCGCCTGCATCAGTACATGAGCGAGCAGCCCTGCCCCACCTGCAACGGCACAAGGCTGAAGAAGGAAGTGTTGGCCGTCCGCCTGCAGACGCTCAACGCGATGCAGGATGGAATCATCGGGAAGGGCAGGGCCGAGACAAATGGGACAGTATCCGAAGCGAACGAATCGCCCGCTGCACAATCCGATGTTTCCAAACCTGCCAAGGTCGCCAAGCTAAGAAAGGGCAGGAAAACCGACATCTCCGAAGAATCAGCACTCAGCACTCAGCACTCAGCACTTCCCCGCCCCACTCTTCCCGGCTACAGCATCGATGATGTCACGCGCATGACCGTCACCAACGCCCGGCAGTTTTTCCAAAACCTGCGCCTCAGCGAGGAAGGCACGAGGATCGCCGAGCCGATCGTGCGCGAAATTGGCGCACGCCTTGGCTTCATGTTCGACGTCGGCCTGGGATATCTCACGCTCGACCGCAAAACCGCAACACTTTCCGGCGGCGAGGCACAGCGCATTCGCCTGGCAACGCAGGTCGGCTCAGGATTGGTCGGCGTCTGCTACGTTCTGGACGAGCCAACCATCGGCCTGCACCAGCGCGACAACGCCCGCCTGATTCGCACGCTCAAACGCCTGCAATCCATCGGCAATTCCGTCATCATGGTCGAGCATGATGAAGACTGCATCCGGGCGGCGGATTATCTCATCGACATCGGCCCGGGTGCCGGCGCACATGGCGGGCATGTCGTGGCCGCCGGGCCTGTTCCCGAAGTTTTCAGCAACACGCAGAGCACGACCATGAAGTATCTGACCGGCGAATTTGCCATCGTCACGCCAGAGCAGCGCCGGCCGATCGATCTGGAAAAATGCCTGGAGCTCAAAGGCTGCCGCGAGAATAATCTCAAGAACGTCGACGTGAGAATTCCGCTGGGAGGTTTGATCTGCATCACTGGCGTTTCGGGCTCGGGTAAATCGACCCTAATCAACCAGACCCTTTTGCCCGCCCTCAAGCGAAAGCTTTACGCCTCCAAGATAAAAGCCGGCGATTTCAAGAGCCTGACCGGGATCGCGAAGATCGACAAGGTGATCGAGATCGACCAAAGCCCCATCGGCCGAACTTCGCGCAGCAACCCCGCCACCTATACGGGCGTCTTCGACGAAATTCGCAAGATTTTCGCCAAAACCCGCGAAGCCAAAATTCGCGGCTACGAAGCCGGGCGATTTTCCTTCAATGTCAAAGGCGGCCGCTGCGAATCGTGCCAGGGCCAGGGAACCAAGTGCATCGAGATGCACTTTCTGCCGGACGTTTATGTCAATTGCGAAGTATGCCACGGCACCCGCTACAACGCCGAGACTCTGGAGATTCACTACCGCGGAAAAACCATCGCCGAGGTGCTGAACATGACGGTGGAGGAGGCATTGGCCTTCTTCGAGAACTTCCCCCAGATCTATCGCATGCTAAAAGCCGTCAATGACGTCGGCCTAAGCTACGTAAAGTTGGGCCAGCCCAGCACGCAACTGTCCGGCGGCGAAGCCCAGCGCGTGAAGCTCGCCAGCGAGTTGGGAAAAAATCCGACCGGCCACACGCTCTACGTTCTAGACGAGCCAACCACCGGCCTGCATTTCGCCGACATCCACAACCTCTTAAATGTGCTGAATCGCCTGGCCGATTTGGGCAACACGATTTTGATTATCGAGCACAACCTGGATGTGATTAAATGCGCCGACTGGATCGTCGACATGGGTCCCGAAGGAGGAGACGGCGGCGGCCGGGTGATCGCCGAGGGCACGCCGGAGCAAATTTGTGAAACGCCGGGGAGTTACACGGGGGAATATTTGAAGCCGAAGCTTTGTGCCGGGGGACCGTCAGGTCAGCACGCCATGTTGGAGCAACGGATCGCGTAAGTTGCCACACCTTTTGTGGTATAGTATTGGAGCAATGAAAGAAGAACCCACACAAAGCCCGTTTCCAGGAATGGACCCTTACATCGAAACGATGCACCGGTGGGCGGATTTCCACATTGAATTTCTCGTTAGATGCAGGGAATTGCTGAACGAGCAACTTCCCAGAAACTACATTGCCACCTTGGGAGAGCGGATTGAACTCATCAGCGACCCGGATTTGAGTCGTCGGACAATTTCCCTTGGGCCGGATGTTTCAGTGTCTCGCGATCCAGGAATGGACCGAACGCGTCTCCCATCGACCAGGGCATCATCTTTGACCACACTGGAGCCATCGACTCTCCCTAACGATATTGAAATGCTCGATCTTCCACGGCAAGCTTTCATCGAAGTCAAGCGACTGCCCGACGAGAATTTGGTGACAGACGTTGAAGCGTTGTCCCCAAGCAACAAGCGGGCGGGGAGCGACGACAGGCTTGCATATCTTGCCAAACGCAAGAACCTTTTGGTGCATCGCGTCAATCTTGTCGAGTTCGATCTTCTTCTGAACGGGGCTCGGCTGCCTCTTCTGGCTCCGCTGCCGCCGGCCGACTACTTTGCTTTTATCACCCACGGACCCAACTGGCATGAAAGCGATGTTTATAGCTGGACGGTTCGCGACCCACTGCCTACTCTGCCGGTTCCACTACTTCCAGAAGACGGCGCGGTCCCACTGGATTTGGGAGCCGCGTTCCGGATCGCCTATGAGAAGGGGCGCTTCGGCAGGCAGGTGCGATATGGCGATCAACTGATTCAGTGGCTAGGCGAAGCAGACCGGGCGTGGGCACGAGAGATGGCGGCTTCGCGGAAATGAGGAGTCTTATGGAACTGCGTGACGCATCCGTTCAAGACATCCAATTGGAACTCCTGCGGCGTTCCGCATACAACGCCATGAACGGCCAGCGTGTGGCCGACAGTCTGCTTCGTCACCGGGATTTATGGATCTCGGCGCTGCTGGACCGGCAGGGTCTTCCCGACTACGACAACCCGGGCCGGCTTCTGAGAATGGGCCTGATCAAGCTTCGCGACCTTCCCGAAAACATTTGGAACGCCGACACGCTCTTTATTCATACCGCGACCCACGACAAGGCCCGGCAGCTTGCGCGCATCGCGGAGGATGAAGAATGGTGCGGCGAAGTGGTTCTGATCGAAAGCCAGGAGGAAATCGACGGCGCGCTGGGCACCGGCCGTGACGAGTATGGAATGCTGTACGTGTGGTGGGATTGAGCGCGGTTTCGCCGCGACGATTTTCCCGACCCTCTCACTCGACTGGTTGGAGTTTCCCCCAGCCGTAATATCAGCGCCCACCCAGCCGGTAGCGCCATCCGAAAAATCCATATCGCAGCAGTTTGTTCTTGAATTCTTCATCGCTACATCGCTATATTCCTCACCGACAAGAGTTCCTTCCATGTAACACCTACACACCATTTCCGGGGCCGATTCGGCCCGAGTGCTTCCCGACAATACATCGGCGCGTGATTGCCCGCGCGCCTCTCTCAGCTATGGATGAGGTGTTCTCATGCTTCGTAAATATCCGCGCACGCGGCATGTCCTTGGCTCGGCAAAGCAGCCGGGCGATGAGGACCTCGATAGCGTGCCGTTTTCGTTTTTGCCCGGGCGGCATCTGGTCATCGAAGAGAAGATGGATGGGGCGAACTGCGCCTTTAGTTTTGGGCCGGATGCCGTCATGCGCCTCCAGAGCCGGGGGCATTTTCTTACCGGCGGCCCGCGCGAAAGGCATTTCGATCTGTTCAAGGGATGGGCGTATGCCAATGACAGCGCGGTCTTCGACGCGATCGGCGATCGCTACATCGTGTATGGCGAATGGCTGCACGCCAAGCACACGGTTTTTTACGATGCGCTGCCGCATTACTTCATGGAGTTTGACGTGCTCGACACCCAGACCGGCGAATTTCTCAACACGCCGAGGCGCGGCGAATTGTTGAAAGGCCTGCCGCTCACTTCGGTCAAAGTGCTGCATACGGGAAAGATCGACCGCATGGAAGACCTGGCAAACCTCGTCGGCCCGTCGCATTTCATTTCGCCGAATGCAACGCAGCGCCTGCGCGAAACGGCCATCGCCATGCGGCTCGACGCCGAGCAGGTTCTCCGCCAGAGCGACACCAGCGGTCTGATGGAAGGCCTGTACATCAAGATCGAAGAGGACGGCGTCGTGAAAGAGCGATTGAAATTCGTCCGCCGCGATTTCATCACGCGAATCATCGCGGCGGACGAGCATTGGATGGAAAGGCCAATCGTGCCGAATCATTTGCCGGAAGGGGCAAATGTGTTTTGACGGCATCTTCCTGAGATACTCCTCAGCCCAGCGCGGTCTGTCGCCGCAACCAAAAAAAGAGAATAACCACGGAGGCACGGAAGCACGGAGGTGTGGTCTTACTCATGCGCGCCTTCACCTAAAAAAACTCTCCTATTTTTTCTCTCAAGATCATCTGCGCACAGGCGCTGATCGTCGATTGCGCCTCCGTGCTTCCGTGCCTCTGTGGTTAACATTCTGTCAGGAAAACAAGATTCGCGAGGATATCTGTGAAGGATCTTGCTTGTACTTGCAGGGGACGTAAATCCTTCGGAATACCTCAGGATGACGGTTACGCAAACGCGTGACCAAGCCGAAAAGTGCTATAGACGAGATTCCGATGTTATCCCCACGGACCAAATCCTGGACTTTCCCGCACTGCCCCACTCCTCCCGATTGGCGGCTCGATTTTGCTGCGCTGGTTGCGCAGTTCGATTGGCTGCGCATCATGGGAACCTGCCCGCAGGATCCGCAATGGCATGCCGAGGGCGATGTGCTGACGCACGTTGGCATGGTCTGCCGGGAACTGACGGCGATGCTGGCGTGGCGGGCGCTGCCGGAGACCGAGCGCAATATCGTTTTTGCCGGTGCGCTGTTGCACGATGCGGCCAAGCCCCGGCTGACGAAGGAAGAGGACGGCCACCTGCGCTCGCGCGGACATTCGCTGGCGGGAATGCGCATGGCCCGCCGGATTCTCGGCGACGAAATATTCGGCCCCGGCGGCACGCCATTCCACGTGCGCGAGCAGATTTGCGCGCTGGTGCGATATCATGGCCTTCCGGGGACCTTGCTGGAGAAGGCGGATTCCCAACGCGTGGTGATTACCGCATCCATGACGGCTCGCTGCGATTTGGTGGCGATTTTGGCCGAGGCGGACACGCGCGGGAGGATTTGCCCCGGCTTGGATCAGGCGATCGAGCGCGTGCAGTTGTTCCGCGATTTCGCTGGAGAATCCAGTTGCCTTTCCGGGCCGTATCCGTTTGCGTCGGCGGCAAGCCGGTTTCGCTATTTCCGAACGCCAGGCGCGCCGCCGACGATTGACGTTTACGATGCCACCCGCTGCACCGTCACGCTGATGTGCGGCCTTCCCGCTTCAGGCAAGGACACGTGGGTGAAGCAAAACGCCGGCGACGCGCCGGTCATTTCACTCGACGCATTGCGCACCGAGATGGACGTTGACCCGTCCGGCGACCAGGGTCCCGTCATTCGCGCCGCCAAGGAACAGGCCAAGGCCTACCTGCGCGAAAATCGCGGCTTTATCTGGAACGCCACGAATACCACGCGCATGCTTCGCGACGGCTTGATCGACCTTTTCACCGCGTACAACGCCCGCGTGAGGATCGTCTACTGTGAAGCGCCGATGAACGACATCCGCCGCCGCAACGCGGCCCGGAAAGTGCCGGTGCCGATGAGGGTGATCGAGAAGTTGATGGATCATCTGGACGTGCCGGATTTGGCGGAGGCGCAGGAGGTGGAATATTCGATCGCTTCGGACAAATGATAGCTATGAATCGCTGTCCTGCAGGTGCTCCAGGTTTTCTACCGCGGCGACAATATGAGCCCCCTGGGCGGATTCAAGTGTCGGCAAGCTTGCGACAAATTCGGGGCAGCAGCCGGCCAACCATGCGTAGCGCTTATCGGCGGCGACGACCAAAAAGCGCGGCCTTGCGGCCATCCACCAAACGACACTGAAGGCCATCGCGCCGATGCTGATGACGGGCGAGACGATGGAAAGAGCCAACCCGTGCACATCGCCTGCCGCGATGTCGACGACGATCATTCCGCATATGGCGATCAAAGGCACGACCCAGCCCAGCACGTGATAGCGCTTGTAATGCATGGGGCAGAAAAAAACGCCCAGCGTGGTTTCCTCGGCTGTGGCCGCCCTGATTGCCCGCGCCACTCTGCCGATTGCCACGACGCGCTGCGGGTGAAATCGCATGCGGAGCCACGTCGGTTTGCCGGGGGCCGGCTCGTTGCATCGCGGGCATCGGCGCGGCAGCGATTTTCCGCGCGTGAACACAACGCATCCCTCGTGCTGCCACACGCCGGGTTTGGGATGCACGGAGAGCGCCGGCGCGGAATAGTTCAAGACCGGAATCTGGCCGCGGACATCGGCGTCCGCCAGCGTTTCGGACGATGCCGGCAATTGAAATCCCTTCCCGCAGCCAGTGCAGGTCGTCTCGCAGCCGCCATAATCGGCGAGATATTCCGGCGATAAATCGAATGAGAATCCGCAGTGCGGACACTGAAAATCCATTGCGGTTGCCATGGGTCAACTCCCCGTGATTTCGCAGACATATCGCCGCCTGGAAACTTCCTTACCCGGGATTCGCCTTCATCCACTCGCGCAGTTCGCTCACGGCGGCCGACTGTCCCGATTTAAGGCCGACCACCAGCAGGCGATTGACCTCGGCCATCGGAAGGTCCGGGAGTGCCACGCTCTTTTCGATCGCAATATACCGGGCGCCGGTGGTGTCCTCGATGCGCCGCAGTGGCGTGACGGTTTGCCCGTCGTAGCGCCAGATTTCCGTGACGCCCAGGGCGGCATAGATTGGCTGCCGGGCGACGTCGGGGCGCGAAATGTCGACTTCGATCGCCAGATCGGGGGGCGGGTCGATCTCCCAGTCGAAATCTTCCTTCCCGACGATGCGCGACGCATTCTGAATGTAATAGCATTCGTCCGGCTCGAGGCCCTTGCGAAGCCGTTCGCGGTCGAAAGTGGTCGATCCCAAACCCTCGAGCTTGATATTCTTCCCGTCGCAATAGGCTTCGATCAAACGGGCCAGGACTTTCTTTACCTGTTCGTGCAAGCCGGATGGAGCCATGATTTCAAGCCTTCCCTCGTCGTAGGTCAGACGCGTGCTTCCGTCGCCGATCTCGCTCAGCATATGCTGGTAGAGCTCCCAGCTAATGCCTTTAAGGGAAACTCGCTTCTCGAAATGCGGTAATTCCAGCGTCATGGCGATACCTCTGATCGGAACAAGCTTAGCCGCTTTCCCCGCTCGTGTCCTCAATCGTCATCATCCTTGGCCCTCTTCTTCCCCGCCTCCATCGGCCCGCTGGGCGTGGCCGGCATGGCGCTTTGCGTCCCCTTTACGCTGGCCCAGATGATCCGATTCAGCTCCTCGGCGGGGGCGCGGTCGGCGTGGGTGAAATCCATCGCGGCGGATTGCTTTACCAACTCATCAACCTTTGGGTCGGCTGCGGCACGGCCGGGCATGGGTGCTGCCTCGGCGACAATCTTTTCGTCCGGCAGAACAGCCGTGTACGGCTCAGAATTCGTCGGCGCTTTGTCCCAATCCAGAATCGGCGGCGAGCTGGCATCAAACTGGTTCATCGGCGGGAGATCGAGCACCAGCTCCATCGTGTGGATCAAGCTCACCGTGTTCTGATACGAATGATCGACCGATTTCGCCTTGATGTAGGGGCTGATGATGTAGCACGTCGAGCGGTGAATATCGACGTGATCGGGGCCGTTCTGGGCATCATCTTCCACCACGAAAATAGCGGTATTTTTCCAGATTGCCGAATGACTGACGGCTTCAACTAACTGCCCCACGGCGAAATCATTGTCGGCGACCATCGAACGCGGTGTATGCTTTCCCGCCGACATTCCCGCTGTGTGGTCGGTGCAGAAACGCACGGTCATCAACGCCGGCACCGCCGCGCCGGAGGGGTCTTTGGCCAGCATTTCGTCGAATTCTGTTTTCCATTCGCGGAATCGGCTGGAGGCATGATGTTTCCCAAGGGCGCGCTTGGGCGTCAGGTAAACATCGTCGCCGGTCTGCTTTGACAGGATTTTGCGGACGTCGCTGTCGGGGTAATCGAGGTCGAATCGGCGGAAGTCGATATCGGTGATGCCGTCCAGATCGTGTCCCGGCGGCTGGAGCGCCTTCATATTGGGATAGTTGTCGGGAATGATGACCACGCCTCCCCTGGAAATCCCTTCGCTGACGAAGAAGCCGTAATTGCGATAGGAAAGTTTTTGCTTGAGCGCCATGTCCCAGATATGCCCGCCGGGCGCAGCGCCGACGTCGGGGATGGGCTTTGCACCTTCCTTGAAACGCGGGTCGTCGCTGAGCGGCTGGCCGTCGACGCCTTTGGCGGGAAATCCGCCGACCGGGTAATCGTTGTTTTGCCCTTCATAGTCGTAGCGTCTGCCACGGTTGCTATATTTATAGGGAACGTTCCGGGTGACGTTTTCGTTGGCGGAGGCCTGGGTCGACCATGACCAGCCGTCGCCGGACACATCGCCGCTGTCGTAAAAATTATCCAGCAGCACGAATCGCTCGGCCAGGGCGTGCAGATTTGGCGTCACTTCGCGGCCGAAAATGCAGCGATTTGGATCGCCATTCCCCTGCGGCAAATCGCCAAGCACCTGGTCGTAGGTGCGGTTTTCCTTGATGATATAAATGACGTGTGTGATTTTGCCGGATTGGCGGTCGATGTCCTTCAGCGGATTATCGCGCGGAAAATCAGCCGGCGTCAATCGTGCCGCAGCCAGCGCCCGCTGCGTGAGCGCGGGCAATTCCTTCGAATGCGGCACCGCCAGCATCGTCACCACGCCTTCAATTAAATTCAGCGGCGAACCCAGGCCCTTTCCCTTGGGCTGATCATGCGGAATTCGCGGCTCAACTCCCTTGGCGTCGGCAACAAAAAGATGCTGCCCATCGGCGCTGACGGCAACGGCCGATGGATACCACCCCGTCGGAACGTATCCGCGAAGCTCCGGGCCGTTCGGCTCGTCCATGTCGATCACCGCCACCGCGTTCATGTCGCCGCAGGTGACGTACAGCTTTTCTTCATCGGGAGAAAACGCCAGCCCGGTTGGCGTCGCCCCGGCAAGGTCATGGGCGATTTCCGGCCGCAATAAAACTGTACCGATTACCTTATCGGTTGCCGTGTCGATGATGGAAACGGTATCGCTCCCGGCGTTGCCGACGTAAAGCCGGGTTTGCGCCTTGTTCAGCAGCAGCGCATCGGGATTGACGCCGGTGGAAATAAACCCGGCTGACTTCGGATGGGCGGCGTCCGATGCGTCAATGACGTACAGTCCCCCATCGCGCTCGCTGCCGGCATAGACGCGGCGGCCGTCTTTCGTCGCCGCGATTGCCAGCGGAAAAACGCTCGTTCCCGGCACCGCGCCGGGCA
>DASRRM010000366.1:0-16508 GCA_035695715.1 Tepidisphaeraceae bacterium | reverse complement strand
CTGGGACGCCATGCTTCAATTCCTTGCCGAGCGGGCAATTGCCGGGATGGAGGTTGTTTCCGACGACAGCTATAGCCGGGTAATTGAGCTCGATGGCGCAACCGGCTCGATCACGATTTCGCACGAACCGGGACAATCCTCGCTGCGGGTGGTGGTGCGCTTTCCGAAGCTCAATTTGTTGCCGGCGATCATCGCCCGCATTCGCCGCATGTTCGATCTGAGCGCCGATCCGGGCGCTATCGGCCAGGCGTTGTCGGCCGACCCGGCTCTTGCGCCGCTGGTAGCCCAGCGACCTGGCCTGCGCGTGCCGGGCGCATGGGACGGCTTTGAGATCGCGGTGCGCGCGGTGCTGGGCCAGCAAATCACTGTAAAGGCCGCCACGCAGCTCGCCCGGCGAATCGTTGCCGCCATCGGCACGCCGGTCGATAACGCGGGCACTCCGCTGCTCACCCATGGCTTTCCCCGGCCAAAGCAATTAACCGCCGGCGCATTGTCCTCCGTCGGCGGAATGCCCAATGCCCGCGCCGCGACGCTTGCAGGTATCGCATCAGCGGTGTGTGCCGATGAGCGGCTTTTCGATCCGTGCCGCGATCTGGAGCAGGCCGTCGCCCGCCTGCGCGATCTGAGCGGCGTTGGCGAATGGACGGCACAATACATCGCCATGCGCGCCCTCGGCGAGAGCGATGCGTTCCTCGCCGGCGACGTGGCCGTCCAGCGAAAATTCGCCTCCAATGGCCGGCGGCCCACCGCCGCCGAACTGCTCGCCCGCGCCGAACACTGGCGGCCCTGGCGCGCCTATGCGGTTTTGCATTTATGGATGGCCAACGCCGCCGTTCCGCAAACTTCACTCGCTTCATCTGAGGAGACTTACCATGCACTTACGGCTTGAACGATGGGCCTCGCCCGTTTCCCCGCTTCTGCTCGTCACCGACGGCGACGGCGTCTTGCGCGCCCTCGATTTCGCCGAGTGCGAGCCAAGAATGCGCCGTTTGCTCCGCGACCATTATGGAGACGTCGCGATCACCGAAGGAAAATCCCCGCGTCCCCTCACCGAATCGCTGGAAGCCTATTTCGCCGGCGACCTCGACGCGCTGGGCTCCCTGGAAACCGCCACCAGCGGCACGCCCTTCCGCCGTCAGGTCTGGCAGGCTTTGCGCGCCATTCCCGCGGGAACGACGCAAAGCTACGGCCAGTTGGCCGCCCGCATCGGCCGCCCCACCGCCAGCCGGGCTGTCGGCTCAGCCAACGGTGCTAACCCGATCGCTATCGTCGTCCCCTGCCATCGCGTCATCGGCGCAAACGGCACACTCACCGGCTACGCCGGCGGCCTGCATCACAAAACCTGGCTGCTGCGCCACGAGACTCAATATGCATCGCTCACGGCGGCACGATCACCTGCTTCTGCTTTGGAACCGACTCGCGGTTGTGACTGAACAAAAAGGGAAAGCAAAAATTCCGCACCGATCCCTTGTCGCTATGCGGCGGCGAAAACGAGCTGGGATTCTGCAGCTGCAACTCCGCGTTTTCAGGACCGGGAATCAATCGCCCTTGTCCGCAATCCAACGAAGGGAAACAACCAAAAGGAGCCGCGCACGCAGGGTACTCCCGGAGTAAGCGGTGTTGGGCGATTCATTCCGCTTGCTCGGGGAGTACCCTGCGCGCGCGGCTCTTCCTACCAGGAGTAATCCTCGTGCTAAACACCGATTCCACCTCCGTGTTTCCGGCTTCGGCGGTTGGAAATCTTCACGTGAAAAACCAGACTCACGAAAATAACTTCAGAGAAACATCCGGCTCACTTCACGTGCACCGCATCCTCGATCTCCTTCACCCCGTACACGCTTTGGGAAATGCTTTCGGCGCGCTCGCGCTCGTGTCCTGAGTGCACGCTGCCACTAAGATAGACCTTGCCGTGATCGGCGTCGGCGTGAACATGCACGTTCTGAAATTCGTCCCCGGCGCGATGCAATGCCGCTTCCACGCGCTGCTGCAATACCTTGTCGTCCAATAAATCAGGATCGTGCGTCTTGTTCAGGTCTGCGCCGCCGCCGCAGCCCAGCGCCGTCAACGCAAAATAAAGTGCAGCAGCGCACGCAGCACGATTCATAGGCCACCTCCAGCGATTGGTGTGGGAGGCACCGCCGGAATTTTCTTATCCAGCTCGATGGCCGGCGACCATCCCAGCCACTCGTCTTTCGCCTTCTCATACAAGCGGAAACTCGTGCCCGGCAGCGCGGCCTTTTGCGATGTGTCGGGCGTCGCGAAATCCAGCCCGCCGGACATCAGCGCCTTGAACGATTGAGCACTGATTTCAGCTCCTTTAAGACTGAGGTTCACATCCACCCCGCCGGCGTTCCAAAAGACGGAATTCATCCGCCTCGACGGAGACAATGGGAAAAAGATTGGCCGGCACATAAAGGATCAAAGCCGCCAGGGCCAACGCAAGGGTTCGGGTGGCGCTTCCTGGGATTCGGCGATGGATTTCGAAATTGCAACGGGCACATCGGGCGCGCGTGCCTGGAGGAAGTTCCTCCATTTCCTGTACAAGTCCGCAGGTGTTGCAACAGACAATGTGCTCCATATCCGTACCCGTCGTTAGCAAGTTTTGGAGATGGTGCAAAAGCACTGCCAACGGTCCGCAGTATCCGTAAGGAAAACCCTGAATTCTCGACATTCTGTGTCGTTTGGCCGGGTTTTCTGGTACCGTTTCTCCTCATGCACGCTACAAAGCGACCCCTCCGGGCTATTTCCATTGCCTTTGCCTGTAGTTTCCTTCTCACTGCGGCCTTTGCCCGCGCGGCGGATCATTTCCTCGCCATCGGCGGCGGCGATTCGCCAACCAACAACCAGGTGTCGCTCGAGAAAAACGTTCTCTTCTTCCAGCGGCTGCTCAGCGATTGCCAGGGCGCCGTGCCGGACGTGCTGTTCAGCAATGGGAAGGCCGGCACGCGCGATTTGCAATTTGAGCCGGACGAAGATCCGCCGCGGATCAACATTCTTCTGGCGCGCCTGCTCGGCCGCGAATGGGACGTCAACTATCATTATCGCAAGCATGAAATCCCCGGCCTAAGCGGCCCATCCACCCACGCCGGCCTGGAAAACTGGTTCAACACTGAAGGCAAGAAACTCACCGATGGCGATCGCCTGATCATTTACTTCACCGGCCATGGCGGCCCCGGAAGGCCGCCGCAAAATACCACCCTCAGCATGTGGTGCGAACGGCCCATGGAAGTCACCGAATTCACCGGCCTGCTCGACCGGCTCTCCCCGAAAGTGCAGGTCGTGCTGATCATGGTGCAATGCCATTCCGGCGGATTCGCCAGCACGATCTTCAAAAACGGGAAGGTCGGCACGGAACTTTCTACCGCGCGGCGCTGCGGGTTCTTCGCCACCACCTACGACCGCAACGCCGCCGGCTGCACGCCCGACACGGCCGAGGATGACTACAAGGATTACTCCACTTATTTCTTCGCCGCCTTGGATGGCAAAACCCGCACCGGAAAACCGATCGGCAAATGCGATCTTGACGGCGACGGCCGCGTCAGCTTCGCCGAGGCACACGCCTATACCCTCATCCATTCCGATACCATCGACGTGCCGACGACAACCTCCGAGGCGCTGCTCCGGCAATTCAGCAAGTCGACCGGCAACTGGAACACGCGCCCGCAAATGCCCTTCCAAACCCTGCTTACCAGGGCCAGCGTCACGCAGAAAGCCGTGCTGGAAGGACTTTCCGACCAGCTCAAGCTAAGCGGTGACGACCGGCAAACCGAGGTGAATCATCTTGCGGACCTGATCGAAAGCGAGCGGAAAACTGCCGAGCGCGATGAAAAGCAAAAGCAGCGCGAGCTTGACAACCTCACAAACAACATCCGCACCCGCCTGCTGCAGCGCTGGCCGGAATTGTCCAACTCCTGGAGTCCGCAGACGATGGACCTGCTGGCGCATCAGGCGCCGGCGATCATGGACGCGATCGACAAGGACAGCGACGCGGCCAGGTGGGAGTTGCTTCGCCGCGACATCAACAAACTGGAGGACCACCAACTGGACTTGGAGCGCCGCTGGGTGAAATGCCGCCGGCTGTCGCGCATGCTGGAAACGACAGCCCTGGCCGCCAATTTAAAGAAATTCGCGCCGCCGGAAATCGTCGAGCGCTATAAACAGATGGTGGAAGACGAGGGTGGCGTGCTTTCGCCCAAAGCCCTGGCGGGAGCGGGCGCGGAAAAATGATCCGATCCACATAGGGGACGCATTCCTTATTTGCGTCTGGCGATTCAGTTATTATACTTCCCGCCATGCCAAGACAAGCACGCTCCGCACCGGCCGGTCAGATCTACCATGTCACCAATCGCGCCAATGGCGGGATTCGGCTGTTTGAGAAAAAAGCCGATTTCGAAATCTTCGAAAAGGTCCTTGCCGACGCGCTGGAGCGGGTGCCCACCCGGCTTCTGGGCTGGTGCCTGATGGGCGACCACTGGCATCTGATCATCTGGCCGAAAAAGGAAGGCGAGCTTTCGAACTTCATGCGCTGGGTGACGGTCACTCACTCACAGCGCCGCCATTCCCATCGCAAAAGCACCGGCCAGGGTCATATCTATCAGGGCCGGTTTAGAAGTTTCCCGATCGAGAAGGACCAAAGCCTGCTGACGGTGCTGCGCTACGTCGAGCGCAACGCCCAGCGTGCGAAAAAGGTGAAGCGGGCCGAGGACTGGCGATGGAGCAGCCTTTGGGTGCGCGAGCAGGGTTCGCCGGAACTTCGTGCGATGCTCAGCGACTGCCCGGTGGCCATTCCGAGAAACTGGGTGGAACTGGTCAACCGCCCCGAATCACCTGAAGAACTGGAGGCCCTGCGCACAGCAGTTCGGCGTTCAGCCCCCTTCGGATCGCCCAAATGGGTTTTGAAAACCGCGACAAAGCTGGGCCTGGAATCGAGCCTGCGCCCGCGCGGAAGGCCGCGAAAATACCCGGCAAAGCCGACGCCCGCCGCGAAGGCGAAGGGTACGCGAAAGAAATGACGGGAGATGAATCGTGTGTGGCGCGTCTGCGTAACCGTCATGCTGAGGTACTCCTCAGCGCGGCCTCCGCTCCGAACCAAAATGCGCTCGCGAAGCGCGATGGCGCGAAGACAGCCGCGAAGGCTCAGAGTGTGGAGGGGCGCGGTTTTAGATTCGCGAAATTCGGATCGCGCAGGATTCAAATTGGCGAGGCGGCGCGTTTTGATTCGCGAAGCCGCAAGCGGCTGCTGTCACTAAATCTTCAGGAAAATCTTTCGCCGATACATCCAGAAGCAGATCAGCCACAAGACGAAGAGCGTTGCGGCTGATTCGAGGAGCGGGCCGAAGGACAGCGCCGGGGTATGACCGGGCCGATGAAACGACCGGGACACGAATTCAATCAACGGATTGCAGCGATATGAGATTTTATCGAAAACTTCCCAGCCAAGGTGCCGGTGCAATGCCCCGGCGATCTTGTTCTTGAATCCGCTGTCGGCCAGGAAATACATGGCAATCGAGTTCATCCCGACAACGACCATCGGGAATGCGATCCAGCGCCATTGGGCGCAGTCGACCACCAGGTAAAACAGCGCCAGCAGCAGGCATGACCAGCCGCCGCTGAAAAGCACCCAGCTTGGCGTCCAGATTCGTTTGACCGACGGGCAGACGCCGGTGCGATCGAGAATCCAACCGGCGGCCAGCCCGGCGATTCCCCACAAGATCAGCCGGGCGAATTTCGTCGAAGCCGAACGCCGGCTTTGCATCAGATTCCCGGCCAGCAAACCCAGCAGCATCGTCGCCAGTGTGGGAATGAAACTGAGCGTTTGATATCCGCCGTCATTGAATGCGAACCGCATCGGCCGCGGAAAGAAATTCAGGAACCACCGGTCAAAAGCGGCGGCGATGTTTGTTCCCTTGTCCCAGTGGGCCGCAAACGGATGCAGGATTGAAAAATGGCGCAAGCCGTTGGCGGCATACCATTCAGCGCTCACCCCGACGGCGGAATAATCAAACCCCGCGCGCGGCAGCGGCCACAGCGCAAATGCCAGCCAATACCCCGCCAGCAGCAGCACGATCGCCGCGATCTGCCACCGCTGCGTCGTCCACGACAACAAAAATGCGAACGTGTATCCGAGGCCGATCTGCACCAGCGTGTTGACGAAGGTGAAATTTGTTCGGGCCGACCAGATGGAGCTGAGGAACACGCCGATTGCGATCAGGATCAGCGCGCGAACGATGGCGTGAAGTGTCAGTCGCACGAACGATTGCCCCGATGCCCTGCGCTTGGCCAGCGAAAACGGCAGAGCAACGCCGACGATAAACGTAAATGATGGCTGAATGAGATCCCACAACCCGCAGCCGCGCCACTGGACATGATCGGTCTGATAAGCGACGGCATGCCAGGCGCGATTCAATTCCGGATGATGCGCGACGAAGGGGGTGATTCCAAATCCCGCCGACGCCATCAGGATCATGACAAACCCGCGATAGGCGTCGAGTGAAACCAGCCGCCGCGCCGCCGGCAACTCGGTGCGCGCCTGCGTCGGCTGCGCGCCAGCGCGCGGCCGATCGGTCGGGAAGTTGATGGGAGGCGCAAGCGTTGCGGAATCGCGCATCGGTAATGTCTCCGGACGAAAATCATTACTTTCGCGACCGCCCCGGCGTTGCGAAGCCGGCAGTTCTGCACGCCCTGAGAAGACGCCGTGCCTGGCGGCAGTGCCAGCAGCCGCGATTAGGACTGGCAGTGCTGGTTGTGGTTGTACGTGAAGAGGATTTGCCGAATGCCGTTGCGGTGCTGAAGTGCGGGAAACACGACAAGAAGCAAGCTGGGGAACTAGGATTCGAACCTAGACAAGCAGAGTCAGAGTCTGCTGTGCTACCGTTACACCATTCCCCAATGGGCCTTTTACTGTAGTCAAAGCGGGTTGGTCGTCAATAGTCGTCTCATGTTGTCCAAGATTCTCCACCCTATTCGACAAGTAAAACGCCGAAGTCCGCCGAGGTAGTAGTTCTGGAACCCGATGCAAGCGCGACCGCTGATGCGTCGTGAGGTCCCGTCGCCCGCTGCTGCTGCAATGCTGGCGTGGAGGAACAAGGTCTGGAAGATTGCTTCAGCCATCGGCGAACTGAGCCAATCGAGTCGGCATTACGTCGCTCCCACTGGCTTCGGAGCCGGCGCGGATGGCGCAGGGCGCGGTGCAACGGACGCTGCGCCGGGGGGGCGGGCGGCGGGCGAGGCTGCACTTGGCGCAGGCCGCGGCCCGATGGGCGGTTGACCGGGACCGCCAGCCGGTCCGGGCCGCACAACTCCGGGCGGGATATTCAATCCGCTTCCGGCTCGCGCGGGCTGGGCGGGCTCGTTGGGCTTCAGCTTGCTCGGGTCCTTATGGTCCGGCTGAAGCACCAGCGTCATCCGCTTGCCTTCCATCTTGGCATCACGCTCCACCTTGCTCACCAGGAAAAGCTCCTGCTTGATCTTGGTGAACAGGTTGCGGCCCAGATCAAGGTGCGCCATCTCGCGACCCTTGAATCGCAGGGTGAATTGCACCTTGTTTCCCTCTTTGAGGAAGTCTTTGGCGCGGTTGATCTTGATGAGAAGGTCGTTGTCGCCGATGCGGATCGTGTCGATGTTGATCTGCTTGAGTCGGCCGGCGCGGGAACTGGCCCGTGACTTGTCTTCCTTTTTCTGTTGCTGGTAGCGCCATTTGCCGTAATCCATGATTCGGCAGACGGGGGGACGGGCGGTGGGGGCAACTTCAACGAGATCGAGTCCCGCTTCACGGGCCATCCGCAAAGCTTCGGCAGTTGAAACGATGCCAACCTGCTCCTCTTTATCGTTGATCAAGCGGATCGGAGAAATCCTGATCTGCTCATTGTGGCGAAAATTCGTAGAAATGGCCTTGATCTCCTGTAACAAACTATCGTGCCCACGCGGCAAGGGGACACCCCGAGCCACTTCGTGTCTCCTGGAAAACACCGCAAATTGGACAGGGGAAAGCTAAGAAAAGCACCCGAACGACCAAAACTGCGATGTGGCCCCGAAAAGCCTCAGGAACACACTGACGGCATTTTATCGGCCTTATGATGCGGAGTCTTGTCGAAATTTGCAAGAAATTTCCGCGAGAATACGGAATTACTTCCCCACATACTCCTCCCGATGCGTCTTCCACCACTTCTGCACGGCCTGAGCCGCGGCCCGGCGCTCGCCTGTCGTCCAGGGATGATCAACGGGATATCCCGCCAGCTTTCGCGGGTCTTCCTTTAGCAGAACGGCCAGGGCGCGCCAGGCGTTGTCGCCCACGGTGCGCGGGCCGTTGAAATCTGCAAATCGGCTGGGCCGCTCATCGGCCAACAGCCCTGCCAGGCCATCGAGGTCTTTCTTGTCCGGCGTATACGCGGCAACCGGCGCTGCGAAAGTGGTGTTGATCGACAGCCCGGCATTGCCGCCGCTGACGGTCATTTTCGGCGTGCGCGGACGGGCTTCCCAGCTTTGCAGCTTTGTTGCCAGATCGGCATTTTCCGCCGGGGTCACCGGAAGTTTCATCCCCGCGGCCAATGCATCGATCTTTGCGGCAAATCCCTGTGGATCGTTCGGATCGACACACGCCTTCGTTGCCGCCGCCGCGATCGCGGGGGAAAACAGCGTGTCCTCGGAATCCGGCGTCATCAACTGCGCCCGGCACCAGCGGAACAACGCCCGCCGCAGCGCCACCGGCGGCTGCTCCGAGAGGTAAACCGGGTTGGCCTTGTGCCATGCCGCTTCCTCGGCACTGGAATTGGGATAGGCGCCGGTGGGATCAAACTCCGCATCCGGCGTTGTCCAAGGACGCAGTTGCCAGAAACTCCGTGCCCGCTGGTCGGCAATCGCAAAGCACAAATCATCCGCCTGCGCAAATCCGGCGCCCTTCAACAGCACCACCGCCGGCGCTAGATTGTCTGCGCCCAGCTTCAAATACATCGTCAACGGCACCAACTGATCCATCGCCTGCGTCGAGCGCTGCCGCTGGCTTGGGGCAACGTGTTCGAGCCACTGCGCCGCGGCCTGTGCGGCATTGAACGGATGCGCCGCGATGGCGTCAGCCGTCAGTGTCGCCAGCTTGATCTCCTTCGCCTTGGCCGCATCGACGGCGTCGCCCTTGGCCGGCGTGAAATGATACGACAGCGCCAAAATCCACGATCCATCGGCAAGCTTGAAATGCAGCCCGTTGAATTCATAGCTGTAGGTAACCTTCGACGAATTCGGAATGGTCATCTGCGATTTGGAAGCTTCGCTGGGAAGTGGCGGCGCGGTTTTTGAAGGATCGAACGTCGCCGTCACATTCACCGGCCCGGAATAAACCACTGCCTTGGCCGTGTCCGGAAAACCGGCCTTGAACATGGCGGCAATGATGGCATCGATCTCCCTCGTCTCATCCGCCGACAGCAGCAATTCCGCATTGCCAGCCCTGGCCGGCGGGGCCTGGTCTGCCGCAAAAATGTTCGGGCAAACGAAGGCAACCAAAAGCAGAGCGATCAGCACCCTTGGCATGATGTGTCTCCGGAATGAATCTCCCCTGATTCAACAAACGAACCCTCACCGAGTTGCAGTAAATGGTACGCCAAGTCCACAAATTGATACGGGGGGAAAAGCCGAAGAAGGGATTTGAACCCTTAACCCCCGCTTTACGAAAGCGGTGCTCTACCGTTGAGCTACTTCGGCGGCAGTCGAATCGGCGAATGCTCGCCGGGTCAAGTCGGGAAAGGATAGCGGCGTTCTGAAAGTTTTCAAGATTGCCCCAAGGCTTATTGTTACGATGAAATGAAGCAGCGCGTAGGGTGGGCGCACTTGCGCGTACTCGCCCACCGTTTGTCGCCCGCGAAAGACCGTGGGCGAGTACGCCCACCCTACCTTTCGCAACCGATCGCCAAGAAATGATGCCCGCACCCGTTTTTAGCGGAATGAAGCGCGACTTGCGGATTCCTCAGGTCACATCACCGCAATCCCATCGGCAGTGATCAGCAGCAGCCGGTCGGTGACCTGGTGCGGCAGGCTGCGATAGTCGTCGGCCACCTGCTTCTTCACGCGCCCAACGGTTTGCGCGTCGCTGCGGAAGCAGAGCAGCATGTCGCGCGTGGGAATTGCCGCCGCGAACGGACTGCCCAAGTGTTCGCGAAGACGTTCGTGAAGCGTGGGAAGCAGCAACCGGCTGGCGTCGTAGCCGTCGCCGGTCTGGAAGAGGATCAGGCTGATTTTCCCATCATCATCCTGCGCGGCCGACGCCTCCATGGTTTCGCTGCGGGCGACGAGATTATCCAGCGCCTGGGCGTGCAGGTCGTCGGTCGACATCTTCCATTCCTCAAACTGCGCCCGTGGGATATAGGCAATCGTGCGGTCGCTGTCGATCGCATAGGCAATGCGCAATCCTTCAATGAGCGGCTCGCTCACGGTGTCGGCATGCGCCGCCCCGGCGTCCTCGGGAAGAATCATCGGCAAGATGCGCTCTTTGAGCGATTCGTAGGAGCCGTTGCGATCCGGCGAACCCTCCGCCGCCCGAAGCAGTTCCACCATCCAGCGTTCGACGTTGCGGCGCATTTCCTCCGGCTGAAGCACCGCCAGGCGATAGAGGTTTTCCAGCGAAACAATGTTGCTGTTGACGCGCAGCGAGAACGGCTCATCGCCACGCGCCAGTTTTACCAGGGGAAACTTCTCAGGAACGATCTTGAGAATCTGCTCGACAAATTGCTCGCGGGTCATCCCAGCCATGTCAGAATTATAGCGGCGATATTGAGCAAGGGCTACTGCGGGCCGCGGCATTCCGCAGGCTTTTGCACGCGGCAGATCAGCTCGAGCAGGTTCTTTGGTTTGCGAAGCACTTTCCGCTTCTGTGCCAAAAGCCAGCAAATCGCGACGGTGGGACCGGGAAAATAACCGCGCGGAGCGTCCCGTTCGATGTAAGCATATTCCGGCGTCGCCAACCCGGCCGCCGCCGCGCTTTTGTCTATCGTTTTCGGGGAATTGAATTTATATCGCACTGGATAGTGATACGATTCGGTCAGGGCTTTGCCGCGAAGCAGCCGTACCACCGTGTCGCTGATGCCAAGGGTTTTAAAGAATTTGGCGACGATGGTGAAATAATGCCGGGCATTGGGTGTCATGAAAATGTAGCATCCGCCTGGCTTGAGACATCGACAAACGGCGCGCATAAAGCGATCCGGCTCGTCAACATGTTCCATGACGAAGTATGAAAACGCGATGTCCACGCTCCCGTCGGGCAGATCGGCGAGCTCCATCGTCGTGTTTTCAAGCCGGTCAAACATCCCGTGTGTCGGCAGGGAGTTTGCGTCGGGCTCAATTCCCCAAAGCTGCTGGCAGTTGTCCCTGACGGTCTTGAGAAATGCGACATTTGCCGGAGCGTCTTCGCTGATTCCCGTGCCGCAGCCAATATCGAGAATGCATACCGGCGTTGCGCGTTTGCGGCTTTCCTGAACGACGAGATCGACCAACGTTGCCCGCCGGTCAGATGTGTTATCGTAGTTATACGCCCCGGCGAGTTCCTCAAACGTCCACCCGTCATGGGAGCCTCGAATGCCGCCGGTTGGTCGCTGGTAGGCCATATATCAAGCTTGCAATGGTGTATCGCGTTGTACCGTACGACATCCGTTTCGCGAATGCAACGAGGCTGGCTGGCGAGGCAGTTCGTCGGCGATCCACCGTGTTTGAACCGAGCGTGGGCATCCCCATGAGTCGGGCGCGTTCAAGGATGCTTCGTAAAGATTCCTTACCTGTGGAACGAGCCGCACGGAAAGGGCGATCGAACTGGGGCGGCTTCGCTTCATTCGCACTTGCGAAAGCGCCGCGGTTACTGCCGCATGACAACGCGAAATAAAATGATGCTGGTCAACAGCAGTGCTCCGGCAAGTCCTGCCATCGCGATCGCGGCGGTATCCTTGCCGAGCCAGAGCATCACGAGGGTAGCTATAGCGGCGACCATCTGGGCATTCCCCAGGATGATGCGAAGGATGGCGCGCCGCTTGTCTTGGTGGTCGTTCATGCTGGCTATCGAAGTGGTTTTAAGGCGTATACCTTGACGCTCGCGGCATAGTCGTTCACGTTGTACCGCTGGAGCACCGCCGTTAGTCCGGCATGAATTCCTTCCGGCTCCGCCTCGCTTGCGCCACCACAACACGTCGGCCCGCAACATGATTCGTCGGCGACAGGCGAGACCGCTTTCTCCATCGAGGGCGAACAACACGCGGCTTGCCCCTCGACGCTTGCGTATGCATTCAGATCGGCCTGTGAATCGACGATGTGGACAGCAGAGAAACCCGCCGCCGCAAGCCCGCGCTCAAACTCCGCGATGTTTAATGCTCCGGCGATGCAGCCGACATATGCGGCCACGTCGCGGGCGAGATCTTCCGGAAGTTCCTGCTTCAGGGCGATGTCACTGACGGCTACCCTCCCGCCCGGCTTCAGTATGCGGAACATCTCACGGAAGACAGCATTCTTGTCCGGCGCCAAATTGATGACGCAATTGGAGACGATGCAATCGGCGTACTTGTCAGGCAAAGGAAGTTTGTCGATGGACGCTTCATAGAATTCCACGTTGGCAAGGTTGGCCTGCTTCGCATTTTTCCTGGCGCGGGCGATCATTTCCGGCGTCATATCGATGCCAATGGCTTTGCCCGTGGGGCCGACTTTATGGGCAGCCAGGAACACGTCCAACCCGCCGCCCGAACCCAAATCCACCACGACTTCACCCGGTCTAATAGATGCCGTGGCAGTGGGATTGCCGCACGACAAACCCATGTTGGCGTCGGCGGGAATCGAACTAAGCTCGTCCGCCGAATATCCGAACGCTTCGGCGACGGCCCGGACGCCGGCATCGTTGCTCGATAGACCACTGGACGCAACTTGTCCGTACTTTTGCTGCACAACTGCTTCAATATTCTTGCTCATGGAGTTACTCCGTTTGGAACGTGGTCTATGGCGTGGTGGTTTGGCACTGGCCCCGTGTGATTCGCCAAAGCGGGACGGCGGCAACAGTGCCGAGCACGGGACCGGCGATGTAGGCCCACAAGGCGTGGAAGTTCCCACTGACAAGAGCGGGGGCAATGGAACGTGCGGGGTTCATCGACGCCCCGGAAATTGGGCCGCCGAACAGTGCCTCCAGTGCGATGACCCCGCCAATGGCAATTCCGGCCATCGTTCCCACTTCCTTCGGCCCGGTCGAGACGCAGAGGATGACAAACATCAAAATGGCAGACAACACTGCTTCCAGCCCGAAGGACTGCCAGGCCGTTCCGATGGGCAAGGTCGCTCCCAGCGATTCGTGATTGCCGAACAGCATGAGCAAGGCAACACTCGCGGCGACGGCTCCGGCAAGCTGGCCGGCGATGTAGGGCATCACACACCGACCCGGAAATCGACCGGCCACGTAGAAGCCGATTGTCACGGCAGGGTTCAGGTGTGCCCCCGACACGTCGCCCACGGCATAGATCATGGCCATGACGATGAAGCCAAACGTGAGTGAGATTCCGACATGCGTAACGCCACCGTGCGTCACGGCGTCGATGACAACGGCCCCGGTGCCCGCAAAAACAAGGCAGAATGTCCCGATGGTTTCCGCGATGTATTTTCTCATTGGGTTAACGCCGGTGTCCAAGTCTTCATCGCTGCGTCCAATTCGTCCCGCACGCGACGGAACACTTGCAGCTTTTCATCTTCCGTGCCGTGGGCTTCGGCGGGGTCGTCAACTGGCATGGACGTTCGGCTGTAGGTACCGGGCCAGATTCGCGGACAGGACCGGCCTGCCTTATCGCACACAATTAGAATGTGGCGGACAGGCTGCCGTCCCAGATATTCGGTGGTTGATTTAGGGCGTTGATGGCTGATGTCCATTCCCACTTCCGCCATGACCTTGATGGCCAGCGGATGGACTTCGGATGCCGGTTCCATGCCTGCACTATGAACGTCATACTTGTCGCCCTGATATTTGCGGAGAAACGCCTCTGCCATTTGGCTGCGACAGGAATTTCCGGTGCAGAGCACGAGCACGAGTGGCTTGCCAGTGGTCATTGTCCTAGTCCTTCCTCTTCTCGACGGGGAGATAGTCGCCGATGTTGTTAACGAACCCGCGGATTTCATCCCTCACGCGGCGGTAATGGCCGAGCGCTTCCTCTTCGGTTTTTGCGTCCTTTGCCAGCCTTGGCGGATCATCGAACCCGACGTGGACCACCCTGGTCTTGCCGGGAAAGATGGGGCACGACTCATTGGCCTGATCGCAAACCGTCACGACGTAATCGAAGGGGACGTTGGCCAGTTCATTGACGTGTTTGGAGTGGTGGGTGCTGATGTCAACGCCGGCCTCGCGCATCACCTGAACTGCCCTTGCGTTCATGCCGTGGGGCTCGACACCGGCGGAGTAGGCTTCCAGTTGGTCGGCCTTCAGATGCCTGGCCCACCCTTCGGCCATCTGGCTTCGGCAGGAGTTCCCTGTGCAGAGGAACAGCACCTTCAACTTATGTTTCGCTGGATCATTCATATTCGCCTACCCGAATGTATACAGCCAAATAAAAAAGCTCAGTCGCCGCAGCAGCCGGCCTTACCCACACCTCTGCCCAGGCGTTTCAAGTCACTGGCCAGTTCCGGCAGATCGCCGAAGCAGCAGCCGAGGCATTCCAACAGCTTGGCGTGGAACGGATTCGTCGCCGGGGCCAGTTCGTAGTACATCCACAAGCCGTCCTTCCGGCCCACCACCAGCCCGGCCTTTCGGAGATAGGCAAGGTGGCGGGAAATCTTTGGCTGGGGCGCGGCAATGATGGTTACCAGGTCACACACGCAAAGCTCACCGGGGCGCAGCAGGTTGAGAATGCGCAGCCGGGTCGGGTCGGAGAACGCCCGGAACATGGCATCGACTCGATTCTTTTTGACGGCGACTGCTTTCATATACGCTCAGGCGAATATACGAGCGTTCGACTGCGGTTGTCAAATGATCTGCCAGTGTTGCGTCGTCTGCTGCGAGAAAAGGGAGCCCAGCGGGGAGTTGGCGTTTGATTAGTGAGCAACCGCCTCCACCTTCGCATGCGGGTCGATGCGCTTGACGAACAGGACCAGCACGACCACGCAAAGGCAGCCGACGGCCATGATTTTGAAGACGTCCAGGTAGCTGAGCATCAGCGCCTGGGCTTGCAGCGAGCGATACATCACCGACATGGCGCGGGTGGTGGCTTCGCCCAGGACGGAGCCTTGGGCGGTGAAGCGGGCCGGGCCGCAGCGGGTGGATGGCGCGGGTGATTGAAGAGGGAATGGTGCAGGCGGGGGATGTGGTGGAGCAGATAAATGTTGACCACGGATCAACCGCGCAAAAGGTGCGTAAGCCCGAAAACCCATTCTTTTCCGATGGTTGTAATATCGAAACTTGAGCCGCCGCCTTCCAGCAAGACTCAGAGGTGGCGCGCTGTTCCGAACCGGGAAGACATCAGGGCCTCAAGTGCCTCTTGGGAATTGCTGAGGAGCGTGGTGAAGGAAAAGCGACCCCCAATTTCGTAGTTGCCCTGGAAGCCGGTCGCGGTGCCATAAATCACGCGGGCGCTTGTCCCCAGAGCAGCGATAATTTTTTTGGCGGCGGCATCAAGTTGCGGACGACTCGACGTGTTGGACAACGGACGGAATGCTGCAATGCAACCGAGGAACAGGGTGCTGATAACGAAGCCTTCTCCCGGTAACATGACGACGGCCTGTGCGAGGGCAGCTTTAAACCGCTCCTGCTCGGCTGTTTGAAATTGCAATAGGAAATATTCAACGCTCACCGGGCGCGGAGGCTCGGACACAACGGAGTCTGAAAGAATTGCTGCGGCGATTTCGGGACTCAGATATTTGCTCAATTCGTCATTCAGCCAGGTGTCGCGGTCGTGGGCCGACATTTTTACCTCCAGCTTGAATTTGTGGAACTTCTAATCTAATCGAAAGCGTTAGGCATAATCCATGTTTCGCGACGCTGATTGTCGGCGTGAGCGGAATGGGGCTTCCTGAGATCCACTTGTCCCATTATTGCCTATCAGCGGGGTATTTTGGTCGCCGTTGCAAATATCTCATCTCGACATGTCCCTGCGGCCGGAACCCGGGCTAATGCCCGACCGCCTCCACCTTCGCATGCGGATCGACGCGCTTCACGAACAACACCAGCACCACCACGCACAGGCAGCCGACGGCCATGATTTTGAAGACGTCCAAATAGGAGAGCATCAGGGCCTGCGCTTGCAGCGAGCGATACATCACTGACATGGCGCGGGTGGTGGCTTCGCCCAGGGCGGAGCCGTCGGCGGTGAAGCGGGAGATCATGGCGGACAGTTGCTCGCGGAACGGGGTGTCGAACATGGTGAAGTGCGAGCCGAGGCGGTTTTGGTGGAACTGGGTTCGCCGGGCGAGGATGGTGACGGCGATCGAGATGCCGATGCCGCCGCCGAGGTTTCGCATCAGGTTTAACAGGGCCGAGGCGTTGTTGCTCTTTCCCGGCGGGAGGCCGGAGTAGGCGATGG
>DASRRM010000365.1:0-7324 GCA_035695715.1 Tepidisphaeraceae bacterium | reverse complement strand
GGTCAGCAGTACGCAATGCGGTGGAGCGGTTGCAACGCATCGGCACTCGGGTGATCAAACTGCTGGGAAAATGGCGACCCGTCCCAACGTGAAACCGGACAACTTCATGCGGCGGGTGTGTCAGGATGACGATTGCCCGCTACATCAACCTGAAAAAGGCTCGAAGTGCGTTTGCGCCATTCGGCGCTTCGAATCTTCGTAGGGTCCGCACTGCGGACCGCCTTTTCCGCCAAACGTAATGGTCCGCGGTGCGGACCCTACGCGGATCGCGCAGCGCTATCTAAATAACCTTGCGCAATTCGTGTAGGGTCCGCACTGCGGACCATTACATTTGAGGCGGGAAAAACGGTCCGCAGTGCGGACCCTACGAAGATTCGAAGCGCCGAATCGCGCAAGGTTATTTAGAAAGATAAGCGGTCCATTATCGCGTGATTTTTTCGTTTGTCCCATCAAATCGCGCGCAGCCGCGCCGCGACGAGTCGGCTTGTCTTTTTCGTCACGCCCGCCGCATCCGCCCACCGCGGCCACTTCTCAACCGCGCCGTTCACTTCCTCAAAAATTCCCGCGCGGTCCTTCCCGGATATCGCAAACTCGTCGGCGATTTTCACAATATCAGCCCGCGTCGGGTTTCTCCCTTCACCCGCCACTCTCATCGTATGCTCGCCGCCGGGACCTGCGGAGTAGACCAGGTCATAAGCCGACGATAGCTTCCACGTCCCCGCAGGGTCCATGATAAACGCGAAATTCTTGGCGTGGTCGTCGCGGTTGCACGCGGCGATGCTGAAAACCATCTGCCGAAATGCGCCCAGCACATCGGCATGGTTTCGCGTCGGGGCGCTGGTTACTTTTAACAGGTCAACATAGTCGGTCGATGGCGTTCGGAAGTTGGCATGAATCAAATTGGCAAACGTGTGCATGTGCAGCCGGCGGTTGTTTGCGGCGCGGTCGAATCGCTTAACGCCGAAGTAGGCCATGGTTTTTCCCACGCGAAACAGGCGCGTCGGCGGGATGTCGATGCCGGCGGCGCGGGCCATGTTTGAGTAGGCAAATTCCACTGGGCCGGCATCGCGGCTTTCAGCTTTCGCGGAGAATTTGACGATCCAGTGCTCGAAGCCGTCAGGAAGATCTTCTTCACCGCTGATGAGCGTATTGCCCTTAACGCCGACCAATACTTTGGGTCGTGCGCCCGCCGCCGAGCCACCGGCGCGAATCAACGCCGGCAGGATCTCGGCGGCATTGCCGCTGAAAACCTCCTGGGCGTTCCTGCCGAGTTCTGCCAAATCGAAAACCCTGTCATCCCGCTCGACGTCGGCGGCGGGATGATACGTCAGCGCGCCCATCGTCCGCCGGCCCAGATAGGAAAGGCGATCCAGCGGCGAGACCGTAGCCGGGTCAATCCCTCGCCGGCGAAACATGCGGTCCATCAACAGCAGACCCCATCCATCCGGCAGCGAATCGTCAAACAGTCCCGGCAACTGCCCGAAAGCCCGATCGGCGTGCTCGATCAGTCCTTGCCGCAGCGGCAGCTTGAACGGCGAAAGCGAAAGTGCGCGAACGAGAAATGATGCGTCATACTCAAAATAGATCCGGCGATCGTGCTCGGCCAATTGTCCCACGACAATTGGATCATCGGCGGAAAACTGAAGTTGGACTGTCAGTTTCTTCATCGCGTTCCGCGCTTCCGACGGGGCCGGTGGATTTGGGCCTCCAACTCGGCAAGCGTCGCCGCGGGCGGCGGCTGTAAAATGCCGTTGAAGTCGTCAAGCCGGCCGAGCGCGTGACACAGCCGCAGCAGGTGCTTGAGCGAAACTTCGCCGGTGCGTTCAAAGCGGCGCAGGGTTGCGAGATTAACGCCGGAATTGCGGGCCAGCGTTTGCTGCGTGAGATCCTGCCCGATGCGCGCCTCGCGCATCCGGCTTGCGAGGGCGCGCTGGATATCGGCCGGAGTTTGAAGGGCGAGAATAGAATCCATGGCGTCTGACAAATGATACTATTTTACCTTTTAATCGTCTATTTTTTGCCAAGGAATAATATTTTATCAGTTAAATGAGATGACGCGGTGTTATGGGCCTCATTGCGTGTAACTTTTCGGATCTTTATAAGGATCCGGCTTTGGCGAAATACCAATCTCGGGGAACGAGTCCAAACGTGTGCATATCCCACCCCAATCAATCCGGCGTTCGTAACGCCGGCCCATCCCGTCGGAGTATGAAGAGGAGATCGAACGAGGGTATGTGAAACGGAAAAGAGCGGGCGATGGGAGTCGAACCCACAACAGCTAGCTTCTTGAACGCCGTCGCAACGGCCCTCAGGAAGGCTAGCGCTCTGCCATTGAGCTACGCCCGCAGACTTTGTGTATTGTAATCGCGCCGGCCCGAACGTCAACGTATGGGCGGATTTCGCGGGGCGACAATCACCCATTTCGGACACTTTCACGCAGCGGGGTTGTCAGTAATCGCATCCTTCAACATCGGATACCGTTCCCATGAATCTCCCTGCCGGCCAATGGCGTTGTATTCGCAGAACGAAACCGGCCGACCCTGCGTGTCCAGCAGATGATGGCAGCAGGCTGAAACGCGATCCTGGTCGTAATTGAAACGATCCATGAACGGCTTGATCGCAATCGCCACCACATCTTTTGCGCGAATCAGCCTCCGGCCGACGGCGGCGGCAGCGCGCGACGCAGGCGATGCTTTGGCCCCGCCCTGAGCTTGTCGAAGGGGCCCGCCGACGATTCGCCGAATCTCGCCGGTTGACAGTACCGTCTTGTATGACATCTCATCGATCGCCCGCCGCATGTCGAGGTGCTTTACGATATTGGCGGTGACGCCAAATCGGCGGGCGAAAAGGGTGATCCAGCCGCAGTTGGGATGGCTGCACGGAATCGGCACGAACTGCTCGGGCGTCATCCGCTTTCCCGCCTGTGCCATGACGGCCTTGGCAACATCCGACAGCGTCAGGCGATTCATTGGATCGGGGGCAAGATCGTATCGCCCGGAATACGTGACAGGTTGAAGGGCGGCGACTTTCACATGGTTGTTCGCCAGTGCCATATCAACCACCCAGCCGACTTGTGAGTCGTTGACGCCTTGCGTGATGGTCATGGTCAATTGCATGGCAACGCCAAGGCGTTGCAGGTTCTCGATGACCGCGCTGCGAAGGTTCATGGTGTTGGCCGCCCGCAATGCGCGATTGGCCGACAAGTCGCCGCCGTCAAATTGCAGCAGGACCATCAACTTGTCTTTAAAGGGGACAAGTCGCCCGGCACAATCGCGTTTTGCGAGCAGGATGCCGTTGGTTGGCAGATAGATGCGCTTCACGCCGGCCTGGGCGTGCAGAAAGGCGAGCATCTCCCAAAACTCCGGATGCAGCAGCGCCTCGCCGCCGGTGAGTTGCACGGAATCGAGGCCTCCTTTTTTCTCGATCAGCCGGCACATGTACGTCTTGAACAGTTCCAGCGGCATTTTGCGATCGCCCCGCGCATCGCTGTAACAAACCGGGCAGGCCAAATTGCATGCATTGGTCACCTCCACCAAAACCGTGCAACTTTTATTCGCCATCTGCGGCGTGATGTCGCCGGCAATGTCATCGGCTTCGCCCTGGGTATCGCAGCTTCCGTTCTCGCAGCACCCGCCGTTGTAGGCGGGGAAATCGGTGACCAAATCGTCGGCAAACCGCCGGCCCCACTGGTCTTTGTTGGAAAGGCGGTAGTACGCCAGATCGTTTTCGATCACCGCGGTCGAAAGGCCGTGAATCGGGCATTTCTTGGTAACCAGCACGCGCCTCTTGAGCGAATAAACAATTGCCGGAACGTGCTGCAAACATTCGGGGCACAGGCTGATGGTGGTTTTGAGAATGCGGTCGAACTTCGCCAGGTCGAAACAACGCAGGGACTGTGCTTCGTCAACTTCGCGAAGTGCCTGAGAAAGGAGATTTAAGCGATCGATGATCGACGTGTTATTGGCACGCTGCGGAGGAATCACGGGAAGCGGCAATGCCATGGAAACCACTCATTATCGAAACTCTGGTTTGGAGAAGCAGCCGATTCTATTTCCTTCGCAGTTCCCGCTCGATATCCCTGGCGCTATGCAACACGCGTATCACGTCTATTCCGACATCAATGGGAAGGTAAAAGATTCGATACGCTTCAAAACCCTTCATCTGCCAGGAGCGGAGGCCTTTCAGGCGGCCGCGAGCGCGCCGCACAGGGCCTAAGGCAGGCTTTTTCGCAAGTTCGGCGGTCACTCGAAAAAACTCCTTGAGAAACCGGTCGCCCGCATCCTCCGAATGAGCGTCCATGAATCTGACAGTTTCCTCAAGATCTGTCGCCGCGAGTGGCCGGATGCGAGCCTGGAATTCTGGATCGCTCATGGTGACCCGATACAAACGAAATCAACCGCGAGCCTTGCGTTTAATCTCATCAATCAATTGAGGCGTGACGTCAACCGCTGGCCCGCTATCCAATCCACGCAGGATTTCACGTTCCAACTCTCCCATAATCGGGGGCAGTTCGTCGGCCCTGATAAGACTTACGATATAGTCATCGACCGATCGGCACCCTGCGGCGGCTGCTTGCGCCTCGGCGGCCGCCTTTAATGGATCGGACAACGTCACTTGAAGAATTGCCATGACGAAATTGTAACCCGCTCTCCCTCAGATTTCACGGCCGATTCTCGCAATTCCAGCCCCTCACATCATCCGATCCATCCCCTCCATAAACGCCCCGCAGATTCGATACGCCAGCCGGCGTTGCCTGGGAACATGCCCCGCGAAGCTGGCGAGGAAATTGTGCATCTGCATGTGCGAGAATCGCACATTGGCGCGGGCCTCGGCGCGGCGATGCTCGTCGAGAATCGCCTCGGCCCGGCGGCGCGTGACCAGGTCCTTCACCGCATCGATCGTGTAACGCACATGCCGGCCTTCGTCGGCCAATACCGCGTGAACGGCTTTGCCCACCATCGGGCTTTTCGAATCGTGGCTGGCATCGGCCTGATAGCACAGCGAGCGCGCCACACGCTTTTCCAGGAAATGGCAATGCGCCATGAAATTGGCCAGCTTCTCCCGGCGAATTTCCTCCGAATCTGCCGCAATAATATGAAACGTACCCGGCGTGAACATGCGGATCACCACGTTGAAAATATCGATCCGCGGAAGCTCGATCACCTCCTGCCCCAGCGAACGGATCGCCTTGGCGAGAATCAGCTCGTGCTTGTGCTCGTCTTTTTCGTGAAGCCGAATCTGCCCGGCCAGCTCGCGCGATGGGGCATAGTCGGCCTGGAAATAATCGCAGACGGTCTGGGGATAACGCTCGCCGTTGAGGTAGAGATTGAGCACCCAGCCGTGCGTTGCCGGGTCGGCGGCGACGTCGCGGTGCAGGCGTTTTTTGATGCCGTCGATGATATACATCTGCTTAATCCTTGCGACGGCGTTATTTCAGAAGCATGCAGGCGCCGAACAAAATCGCCGCCCCGAGAAGGAACACGCCCGCCATGGAAAGCAGCGTGACGGCGATGATTTTAAATGCCTTCCATCCGGCCGATTTCCCTCGCGCCGGCGGTTGCAGCGCCTGATAGCTTAACGGCCGCACCGGTATCGGAGGCGGATGCGGGGGCGCTATCTGGGGATCATCGTTCTGCATGATTAACCTGCCATCTCAACGGAAAGCTGCGCGATCCGCGTTTCGTGGTCCCGGCGCGAATACTTCACGAAAAATGCGATACCCGTTAATACAGCCACCGCGCACAAGACCTGATATCCCGAAAGCCAGCCGCGATATAATTTCGGTGTTTCCCGGATAAATTCGCTGAAGAACCGGAACAAGCCGTAAAGTATCAGGAACAGCGAATAAAGTCGCCCGCGCAAAACGCCCCGGCGGACCATCCAGATAAATGAGATGCCGACGGCCATATCAAAAATCATCTCATAAACCACCACCGGATGCCGCGGAATGCCGTCGGAATAGCGGATGGCGCAAAACCCATTCCACGGGACGCCCCGGCAACACCCATGCAGCAGGCAGCCGACCCGGCCGATCGCCAACGTGAACGGCAACACCGCCGCGAAGCGATCGTTGGGCGGGCGGGTATAGCCCATGATGGGCTTGGCAATTTCCGCCGCCACCAGCCCAAAAATCAGCGCGCCAAGAATCGAGCGGCCGCTGACCAGAATCGTCTGCCAATGATCGATGGAAGCGAACGGCCAGCCGGTTTCGCCAAACAATACCGCCGCCTTGCAGCCGATCACGGCCCCAGCCAGCATGATCCCCTGAAGGAGAAGATACTGCCGGCGCTCTTGCTTCTCTTTCATCTCCTGCATCACCGGAAACAGCGCTCCCACGGCTAATGCCAGCAGCACCGACAGGGCATATTCCGGATAGATCAATGGATGTTCGGCAGTTGCCAATGGTGCTCCCCAAGCCAGATCGACGCCACGCAAACCACCACGAACATCAGCAGCGCCATGTGCTGCTTGGCGTGGAGATCGGATTCATGTTCCGGCAGACCGCGATGATAAATGTATTCGTCGATCGCTCCAATCACGAGGAACAGGCAAAGGCTGGCGACAAACGCAATCAGCCGCCCGCGAAACGCATTGGCGATGGCCACCGTCATGGTAATGCCGACGAACAGATGCAGAAGGTGCTCGGCCGGCGGAACCTTGCGCCCCCGGAAATGAGATCGGTGGTCCTGATACCCGTAATAAAGGTAGGGGGCGAGGAAAATGGAAATCAAAGCGATTCGCATCGGCACTCAACGTGATGCCGAATCGTACCGCCTTTTCCATATCAGTGTCCACAACACTTCCAGAACAACCATCGCTGCGAAGGTGGTGACAACGATCTTGAATTCGCGATCGCTCATCCCAATGAAGGAACAACGGTGAAGGATTCTCGCCAGCGGCGATTCGCCGGCGCCGGCCTGGGAGCCGTTTCTCAGGTGCGCTTCCAGAACCGTGAGTGGACAGGGCACGGCTATCCACGTGCGCAGCGTCACGAACCCGATGGCCAGAAAATGAATCGCGCGAAAGTAGAGGTTATCCGTCCACCGCCAGCGGAGCAGATCGCCGGTGACGACAAGAGCGAAACCGAAGATGACAAACGCGACAAACACCGAGTGAATAACCGTGACAAAGTCGGGACCGAAGGGCATGTTCTCTCCGATGTCTGGGACGCCTGGGGGCAATTGTACAGACACCGTAGAGCGTTTTTCAGATTGGTTTAGCGGCAGTCGTCATCCTGACACACCCGCCGCATGAAGATGTCCGAAATAGGCGACTGTCATCCTGAGGTACTCCGAAGGATCTTGCCGATGCGCGAAGGCGAGCA
>DASRRM010000364.1:0-34361 GCA_035695715.1 Tepidisphaeraceae bacterium | reverse complement strand
AATCCGCTTACTGCGGGAGTACCCTTCGTGCGCGGCTCCTTCGTCTCCGAATTGTGGCGATGCAATCGCGAAATCGCAAGCAACAGGATTTACATCTCACCGAACATCCGCCAAGCTCCAGCCCTTGCCCACCAACACCTTCAACCTCTCCCGCCTTCGCGAAAACCTTACCCCTTTTCGCCTGCATTGGTTCCCCCGGCTCACAAGCACCAACGACCACGCGGCGAAAATGCGAAAAGCCGGCCGGCTTTACGCACCGGCCATCGTGCTGACCGGCCGGCAGACCAAAGGCCGCGGGCGCGGGAGTAATGTGTGGTTTTCAGCCGGGGGATCGCTTACGGTCACTTTTGCGCTGCCGGTGGGAGGCGGGATTCAGCCGCACCAATTGCCACTGATCGCGGGATTGGCGGTGCGGAACGCGACGGCGGAATTGACCGGCGACAACGGCGTGCAGCTTAAATGGCCCAACGATCTTCTCTACGGCGGCCGCAAGCTCGCCGGGCTGCTCTGCGAACGCATGGAAAATGTCGACTTGATCGGCGTGGGCCTGAACGTCAACCTCAACCCCACCGACGCTCCGCCAAACCTGCAGGAGCGCATTACGTCGCTGGCGAAAATTGCCGGCCGGCATTTCGACCTGTCGGATGTGCTGATTTCCGTCGCGCGAAATCTTCGGCAGATGCTGATCGGCGGGGCCGAGCGCCCCTTTTCTCATGTGCTGATGGAATACGATTCGCACCATGCGCTGATCGGGCGAAAGGTGAGCGTGATCGTCGGCAATGGCGAGCCGCCGATCTTCGGACGCGTCGAAGGACTGGACGAGATGGGGCGATTGCTGCTTCGCGCGCGTGGGATGCTGCATCACGTGATCGCGGGACAGGTGCACGAGGGATATTGATCAGGATTCCAGCCGATGATCCCGCCGCCATCTTTCGGAGTTTCTTCAGAGAAGGATGAGGTCACAACGTCAATAGAAAAGTGGAAGTTGGCGGCAAAAGCCTGTATTCATTTCTTTCTCGAATGCCTCGATTCCCCTTACTTTTGCTTGGGATCATCCTCGCCGCATATTGGGGACGGGTTTTGCGCATGGCACTTAAGGCTCGCCGGCGCACCGGGCGGGCGGCGAATATTGTGCCGGCGGAAAAATCCGGACGGCTTATCCGCATCCTCTGGCTTCCCATTGTGATCGTCTGGGTCGCGCATCCATTTATCCTGGCGTTCTGGCGAACTCCGCCGACGGTGCTGAGGCCGATGGTTTACTCGCCCCGGATCGCCTGGCCGGCGGCGGGAATCGCCGGCGGTTGCCTGGCATTATCCGTTCGCTGCTGGAAGGCAATGGGGCGACATTGGCGGATGGGGATTGATCCCGGCGAGCAAAACCCGCTGATTGCCATCGGGCCGTTTTCATTGGTTCGGCATCCGATTTACGCCCTTTCGATGTTGATGATGCTGGCCAGCATGGCGGCAATTCTCAGCCCGCTGATGCTTGGCGACGGGTTGCTTCATATTTTCCTGCTGGCCTGGGAATCGCGGCGCGAAGAGCGGCACATGCTGCAAATTCACGGGGAGGCTTACAGCGAATATCGCCGCAAAGTTGGCGCCTTCGTCCCGAAACTGCGATAGCTGCGCTATTTCACGGTTGCGGCGGCTTCGACGGGAAAATAAAGGATCTCAAAAGAAATACCGCTGTTCTCATGGAATATCCTGCGCATCTGGGGGATGGTAATTGCTCCATATTCTATCGCAAGGATCATTTCATGCGCGCCAAGAGGGATAATCAAAGATCGAATCAGGCCCGAGGGGCGTTTACGCTCGTCGAATTGCTTGTCGTCATCGGCACGATTGCCGTGCTCATGGCGCTTTTGATGCCGGCGTTTCGCGTGGCGCGCGATTCGGCCCACACCATGCTCTGTGCAAACAATCTCAAAGAAATGGGCATCGCCATGAATGCCTATAAGGTCGACCACGAGTTTTATCCCGGGCATTGCGGCTGGTCACAGGCGGGAAATCCAGTCGCCATCTGGCCGGTGCGACTTCGCCCCTATCTGGCCGGCAACCGCACCATGTTCTACTGCCCCTCACGCGATGAGGTATTCCAGTGGCATCTGGTCATCGGCTCACCCGGCGGAATCTACGCCACCCAGCAGGACACCGGCTGGGGATATCAGCTCGGCGAATTGATGCTCAACGTCTACACGTTCCCCTCGACCTACGGCTACAACGACTGGGGCACGCTCGGATGGACCATTGCGTCTGACAACCAGCAAAAAGGCCTCGGCGGGGACATTGGCCAATTCCGCGGGGCAATTCCCATCATCGAACTCAGAGCCACCGCTGTCGCCAATCCGGCGGAGATGATTGCAATCGCCGACAACACGCCCGATGGCTCATGGGATTACAATGTCGACCCGACCAACCCTTCGGAATATCCAGGAAACGTTCACAATCAAGGCGGCAATTACCTGTTCGCCGATGGGCATGTGAAGTGGTATTTGCAATCTTCGATGATCAATACCTCTGCGCAGTGGTGGAACACGATCGACCCGATGTGGAATATCGATCACAGGTCGTGGTAAATGAGGCCTAAAACTCGGGATATTGCAACAACGCAGGCAATTCCGCATAAATGATCGCATGGTCACAAACAAAAGTCCGCGGATCGCCATTTTGGTGCTGATGCTGGTATGCATCATCGCTGCAATGCCAATGACGGGCCTCCGCTCTACACGTGCATTGGGGGATGACACCAAGTCGACGCCCGCCCCACCGCCCTTTGATGGCAAGAAGTCGCAATGGTCGGGTTACGATCGCTACGATTTCACCTGTGACGGCCAAGCGGCAATCGTCGTCGCGCCCATGCAAGCCGCCCCGGGAAGGCCGTGGCTCTGGCGCGGGGAATTCTTTGGCGCGTTCGCGACCGTCGATGAGGCCCTGCTGGCCAAGGGTTGGCATGTGGCGTATCTGGCCTGCCCCAATACCTTCGGCAGTCCCGAAACCATGCGCCACTGGGAAGTCTTTTACAAGGAACTCACGGAAAAATACGGCTTGAGCAAAAAGCCGGTCCTGCTCGGCATGAGCCGCGGCGGAATGTACGTTTACAACTGGGCCGCCCTGCATCCCCACACCGTCGGCCTGATCTACGGCGACGCCCCGGTCTGCGACGCCAAAAGCTGGCCCGGCGGCAAGGGCAAAGGAAAAGGCAGTCCGGGAGACTGGAAACTTTTCCAGCAGATCTACCACTTCAAAACCGAACAGGAAGCGCTCGACTGGAAGCATAATCCCATTGACGAACTGGAGCCGATCGCCAAGGCCAAAATTCCCATCATTCACGTGGTGGGCGACGCTGACGATATCGTGCCGATGGACGAGAACACAATGGTATTGAAGGAACGCTACGAAAAGCTGGGCGGGCACATGGAATTAATCGTGAAAAAGGGCGTGGGACATCATCCGCATTCCCTGGCCGACCCAACGCCGATCGTGGATTACATATTGAAGAACCGGTTGCCGGATTGATGCGCGAATGAGGCGCATGCGATGGTGTGGAGCTTCGTATCTTCAGAACGCGGCGTGTGAGGTACTCTGAAGACCCGAATCGCACGCGCAACGAATCCGGGTCTTCGGAGTACCTCAGACCCGGCGTCTTTTTTTTGACACCATTCGCAGCGAATTTCCCGACGTTTCATCGCGTTTTATCCGTTGATCGCGTGTTTCCCATGTTCGACGCTTTCTCGATTTCCGATCCATCCACCTTCCATCCCCTGCTGACGCGCGCATTGCATCGCCGGGCGGCGCTGATCGAAAGCGGCCAAACACAGGCGTTGCGCGTATTTTCCGGGGCTGCCGACGGCATGGATGGCGTCTTCGTGGATGTCTACGCCAGCGGCGCGGTGCTGATTGTTTACCAAGGCCGATCGCCGCGCGGGTTTGACGTTGCCGCTGAGGCCATTGCGGCCCTGGATGTGCTGAAACCCATCGGGGTTTGCGCGGTTTACGTGAAGGAATTCGCGCGCGACCGTTCGCGCCTGGGCGGCGAGCTTTCACCGGAGCTTCTCAATCCCACCCCCGCCGCCGGCGAAACATTGCCCGAGGCACTGCTTATTCGCGAAGCGAAATGGACGCTGGAAGTGAGGCTATACGACGGCCTCTCCACCGGACTTTTTCTCGATCAGCGCGAGAACCGGGTTTTTCTATCGCAATGGGCTTCGCGCCGCGCCGCTAAAGGTCCGCCGGCGGTGCTCAACACCTTTGCTTACACATGCGCGTTTTCCATTGCCGCGGCCATCGGCGGCGCGATAACGACAAGCGTCGACGTCTCGGCCCGATACCTTGATTGGGGCAAACGCAACTTCGCGCACAACGCAATCGATGCCCAGGGTCATCGCTTCGCCAAAATGGATACCTTTGAGTTTTTCGCCTACGCCCGGCGGAAGGGTTTGCGATATGACCTGGTGATTCTCGACCCGCCGAGCTTTGCATCCGGATCAAAACGCAAGGGCATCCGGCCTTGGAGTTCGGTTGCCGACTACGCCCGGCTTGTGAAGGAGGCTGCCGCCCTGCTCAACCCGAGGGGAATGATTTTCGCCTCGACCAACACGCAGGAACTTTGCCAGAGCGGCCGGCTGGAGAAGGAAATCATCAAGGGCATCGGCGGCCGGGCGAAGTGGATCGAGTTGCCGAACATTGGCGTCGATTTCGCCGCCGAGCGCGAACGATTCGCGGCGCGGGCGTTTGAAATCGCCTGAATTCATTCCGACTTCGCTATCGCCGAATACAAATAGGCCCCGGCGGAAAATTCCGCCAGCGGCTGGCCCAAAAGCCGATCGGCGGGCTTGCGCGCCATTTCATACGCCACGTCAAAGGCGTAAAGAAAAACCACCTCGCCGGTGAATGGCTGCAATGCCGCATCAGCCGCGGATGGCTCGGAAAGCTGATCGTCCGGACGAATCATTTAAAATAATTTTATGACATTTTATTCACAATAACGATGCGCGAGGCGGCATAAACTTGCGGCGCTGCCATTGGCGGCAAACGGCCCTCCGCACAAACTTCAGATTTTCACCGACGCGACATCGTTCGGCGTGTAGTTTAGAATGCCATGATGAACGCAACCACGATTCCCGTTACCCTTGACGACCCGATTAACAAAAAAATCCTCTCCATTTCCGAAGATCGCATGCAGGGATTCCAGCCGGACCCGATTCGCGAGATCTCGCGCCTCAGCGGCGTTGACCTGCCCACCGTCATCGAGCGCATTTCCGCCATGCTGCGCGCCGGGACGATCCGCCGGGTTCGCCAGACGCTGATGGCGACCAATCTTGCCCAGGGATCGCTGGTGGCATGGTGCGTGCCGGAGGAAAAACTGGCCGCGGCATTCGATTACATGTTTCAAAAGGATCCTTTCAGCGGGCACGTGGTTATCCGCTCGACTGACACCGCCGTCGCCGGGTCGCGATATCGCCTGTGGACGACGCTCAAGGTGCCGCAGGGATATTCGTTGCAGAAACATGGCGATTTTCTCGCCAAACACGTTGGCGCGACGCATTTCCGGCTTATGCCGGCCAATTGCCTTTTTGCGCTGGGGGTCGGCCACGTGCGGCGGCGGGGAATGGAGCCGGGCAGCAAGGCCGATGTTCCGGCTAGTGTGATCGACACGAAAATCGTGGAGCTTTCCGATCTGGATTGGCAGGTACTGGTGCCGCTGAAGCGCGAATTTGAGGCCGGCGAGATTGTCGAAGACATCTGGGCCGCCCGCGCCGAAGAGGCCGGCGTTTCCAAGTCGCAATTTCTGGAAGTGGCCCGCTCGCTGAATCAGCGCGGCGTGGTCGGCCGATTTTCGACCTTCCTCGAGCACGTCAAGCCGTTATCCACCGGCGAGCGGGTGACGAAATTTAACGCCTTGTTTCACTGGGCGGTTCCGAAAGGCCGGGAAATTGAAGCCGGCTGCGAAGTGGGCCGATTTCACATCATGACCCACGCCTACTGGCGCGAAGGCGGAGTTGAATTTAACAATGTGAACATCATGGGCGTCGCCCACGGCACGGAAAAGGAAATGGTATTGGCCCACAAAGCCGCCATCGACCGGCACATGTCCGAAATCGGCATGCCGGTGAGTTACACCAACGTTTTTTGGGGCGGGCGCAGCGAAATCAAGCCGAGCGAGATCGCGCCGCTGGCTTATCGGCAATGGTGCCAGAGCAATGGAATTAATCCACAATCAATGCGAGAAACCGATTAGTTTTCAGATTTGTTTGGCGCCAAGGTACCGCATGGTTCTGTCCGTTTCGTGCGCAGGGCGAAGCGAGCCGCGCACGAAGGGTACTCCCGGAGTCAGCGGGTTCGGCGAAACCGCTTACTACGGGAGTACCCGGAGTACCTTCCGTGCGCGGCTCATTTTTCTCCAGATGACGCCATTGCCACAGGGACCGGACGTATTCACATCAAGTGAAAATCGCTCCAAATCTCTCGCTGCTTTCACACATGCGACATGGTATAGCCCGGCGGATCGCTGCACGGAAAAGACTCCATCGACGCCTCGTCGATCTCATCCATCGCAACCTGTTTTGGCGCAGGCGGCTCTGCCATTTCCACTTCCACCAGGATAACGACGCTCGACGCGTCCGTCAGCTTGTCTGCATCGCATGGGGCAACGCTGCTGTTATTAAGCCGTTCAGCTTTCATGACATGCTCCTGGTTATAATGGACGGGCCTTGCACTATACGACAGCAATATGCAGGCCACGGCCTTGCGAAGAATTGCTGTACTGAATCGGCGAGTCGGACTCGTCACGGCCACGGCACTTCAACATTCGTCTCCCACGCCGCTACCCTCCCATAACGGAGGCTGCTCATGACCAACCGATTTTTTTCGCTGCCCATCTGTCTGTTTGCGCTCATTTCCGTCGCCCCGGCGTTCGCCGCCGAAGCCCGGCTGGCCACGCCGGGCAAGGTGCTTTTTGAAGACGACTTTTCGCGCGCGGACATGGCGCCGAAATGGAAAGTTGGCAAGGGATCATTCGTCATCAAGGATGGCGTGGTCACCGCCGGCGAAATTCCCGGCGACATGCACGGGGCATACGCTTATGTGAAGCCCGCGTTTGAATTCAAGGACATCGTCGCGGAGTTTTCGGTTCGGCTGGACGGTTGCAGGGCGTGCAATCTGATGATCAACGACAGCAAGTATAAGGAGTCGCACGCCGGGCATATTTGCCGGGCAACCTTATTGATGGGCAAGGTCGATCTGGCGGATTACAAATTCGGGGCGATGAAAAACGACATCTTTGAGAAGATGAAGGATCCGGCCACCACGCCTGACGAGAAAAAGAAGCTGCGCGAAAGCATCAAGGACAAATCATCGGTCACCAAAACCGCTGTAGACCTGTCGCAATGGCATGTGGTGCGCGTGGAAATCGTTGGCGACGAAATGCTGCTAAGCCTGGACGGCAAGCCCGCCGGCTATCTGAAATCCGCGGGGATTGACCATCCCACGAAAAATGCGATCGGGTTTGAGATCGGCGGGAAATCGTGCGAGATCAAGAATATGCAGGTCTGGGAAGCCACCGCGTCGCCGGACTGGGCGAAAGAGCGGGATGAGGTTATTGGCGGGCTAAAGAAATAAGCGAAGGCTGAATGACCTTGCGCGATCAACGCCCCACTGTGGTACTGAGCTACTCCGAAGCATCTTCGGGTGCAGAAAGGCGGTTTTCAAAAAATGCGGGTCGTGACACGGCCGTCTCGGCCGTGCCGAGGACAAGAAAACGCGAAGAATAGTCGTTGGTGATGCCTTCTGAACTTATTACATCGCCAGCACGGGCGGGACGCGCGGGACGCCCGTGTCACGTCAAAGCACGAAAATTCCCGATAAATGCTCGCCCGTTTCACCGCGGCACATTAAAACCGCTCAGTTTGAGTATATAGACCACTACAATTGCAAAGGACAGCCATGAGCTCAATCGTAAATCGACCTTTCGTCTTGATTATTTTCGCGGCGATGATCGCCGTTACAGCGAATGTGCGGGCGGCCGATGCTCCAAGCCCGTTCATCGGCAACTGGGCGCTGACCATTCCCGGCGGCGGCGCGGGATGGCTGGGCGTGGTGGAGAAGGATGGCAAACTTTCGGCCAGCATCCTCTGGGGCGGCGGCAGCGTGCTGCCAGTCGATGGCGTGAAAATCGAGGGAGATAAATTGATTGTCACCCGCGGCGGTAAAGGCGCAAATGCCGTCACCGAAACCATCACCGCTACCCTGGCCGGCGATGACATGAAGCTCACGACCGTCAAAAGCAAAGCGGGCCAAGCGGAATTTGCAAAAGCCGATTTCACCGGCAAGCGCACCCCGCCGCTTCCTCCCGCGCCCGATTTGTCCAAGGTGAAATTCGGCGCGCCGATCACCCTCTTCAACGGCAAGAACCTGGACGGCTGGAAGCTCACCGACCCCAAAGCCGCCAACGGCTGGAGCGTCATCGACGGCGTTCTCAATAACAACCCCGTCCAGGAGCCGGGCAAGCCGCACAAACATTTCGGCAACCTTCGCACCGAGCAGGAATTTGAGGACTTCAACCTCACCCTGGAAACCAACGTGCCCAAGGACAGCAACAGCGGCGTTTACCTTCGCGGCATTTACGAGGTGCAGATTCTCGACAGCTACGGCAAGCCGCTCGATTCGCACAACATGGGCGCAATCTACAGCCGAATCACGCCCAGCGAGCTGGCGGAAAAGCCCGCCGGCCAATGGCAGACGCTGGACATCACGCTGGTTGACCGCCACGCGACGGTGATCTTGAACGGCAAGAAAATCATCGATAATCAGCCGCTGCTCGGCTGCACGGGCGGCGCGCTCTGGTCTGACCAGCTTCGACCCGGGCCGATTTATCTGCAGGGAGACCATTCCGGCGCGAATTACCGCAACATGGTTTTACGGCCGGTGGTGAAGCCATAGTGGGATCTTCCGGCTACTCAGGAATCCTCGCCAGGCCACTCATTTTTTCCGGTCGCGTCCTGTTTGGTCGCCCATGATGGCCCGCACCACCGGGCCCAACACCATTGCCGTCGCGAAAAATCCGACAACGATCACGATGACCACAACGCCCGGCCAACTGGCCGCCGTCGGAAGCGCGGGATGGGGAAATGTGTCGACGTCGGGGCTGCTGGCGGCAAGCAGCAGTAAATCGATCGTGGGAATTATCACTTCGGTAGACCCAGCTTGGGCAGGGCGCGGCGAACCTCGGCCGGCTCCAGCGTCTTTGCCGCCCAATTTGCCTCGCCGAGCTTCTCGATCGGGTAACTTGTCGCCACCGCCAGCACGGGGAAGCCAACCGCCCGCACCGAATGAATCACCGTCGGCGCATCCTCGATGATCAGGCAATCCTTCGGCTCGAGCTTTCGCCCCTGCCGATCGCCCACCTGCTTCATCGTCTGCAAATACCCCGACGGATCGGGCTTGCCAACGGTCACATCCTCGGCGGCGGTAATGATGGGGAAACAGTCGCGCAGGGCGATGCCTTCGAGCATGGCCTCGATTTCCTCGCGCAATGCCCCCGAGCAAATCGCCAGCGGGCAACGCCGCCACATCGTGCGCACAAACTCCTCGACACCCGGCAGCGCGCTGAATTGCCGCCGGTAAATCAGGTCCATCATGACCTCGCTTTTTCGCGTCATGACGCTGAGAAAATGCTTTGGCGTGAGGTCGATCTTGTGTTTCTGATAGATATGGCGAAACGCGCCCTTGTCGTCGAAGCCGATCAGCTCACCGTAATATTCATCTTCGGAAAGCTGCAAATGATCCAGCGCCAAAACTTCGCGAAAAGCCTGAAAGTGCAGCGGCTCGCTGTTCACGAGCACGCCGTCAAAATCGAAGAGCACCGCCGCAGGCCAGTCGGACATGCCGGGGAAAATAGCGGGGGAGTTGGCATGTGACAAGGGGAGGCGGGTGGCCTTGCAAAACCAATGCTGGGAAGTTTGAAACGATGGTGTCTTGCTCCCTCGCCCGTGTACTCGGGGGACAGGGTCGGGGAGGGGGCTCGCAGCGTTTATGCCGGTGTCTGAGGTACTCCGAAGACCCGGATCGATCGCGCAAAGGATCCGGGTCTTCGGAGTACCTCAGACACCGGCGTGCGCAATTCGCAAATCCGCCCCTCACCCAATCCCTCTCGCCCGAGTTACGGGGGAGAAGGAACCGGAAAAGGGTTGCCACCGTCGAACGCTACACGCGAGAGCAGGAATCGCCACGTCTGACTCTTTACCCAATCTGCATCCCCGCTATAACTGCCGTAACGCTGACGGCTGCCGCTTGGCGGCCGGCTTTTTAGGAAAACGAGGGTCTTGCGATGAAGAATTTAAACGTCGGTTTGATCGGTTACGGCTTCATGGGCCGCACGCATTCCAATGCCTATCGAAAAGTGAGCAACTTCTTTCCGCTCGGGCATACGCCGGTGCTGAAAACAGTATGCGGGCGCGACAAGGAAAAGCTCCAGCAGTTTGCCAGCACATGGGGCTATGAATCGACCGAAACTGACTGGCGGAAAGTCGTGGAGCGCAAGGATATTGACGTGATCGATATTGCCACGCCGAATAATTCGCATAAGGAGATCGCGATTGCCGCGGCCAAGGCGGGGAAGATGATCCTGTGCGAGAAGCCGCTCTCGATGGACACCGCCGAGGGATTGGAGATGGTGAAAGCGGTGGAGCAGGCGGGCGTGGCGAACATGGTGTGGTACAACTATCGGCGGGTGCCGGCCGTCACGCTGGCCAAGAAGCTGATCGACGAGGGGAAGCTTGGCCGCATTTTCCATTACCGGGCTAACTTTTTGCAGGACTGGACGATCAGCGCTGACCTGCCGCAAGGCGGCACCGGCCTTTGGCGGCTCGACGCCGCCGCGGCTGGATCGGGCGTCACCGGAGATCTGCTCGCCCACTGCATCGACACCGCCCTCTGGCTCAATGGCAGCATCACCGATGTCAACGCCATGACCGAAACCTTCGTCAAGGAACGCAAGCACACGCTCACCGGCAAGGTTGAGCCGGTGAAGATTGATGATGCCTGCCTGTTCTTCTGCAAATTCGCTAATGGGTCGCTGGGGCTGTTCGAATCCACCCGCTACGCACGCGGCCACAAGGCGCTTTACACCTTCGAGATCAATGGCGAAAAAGGGTCGCTGAAGTGGGACTTGCACGACCTGCATCGCCTGGACTATTTCGCCCACAGCGACGAAAGCCAGCTTCGCGGCTGGCGCAGCATCCACGTCACCGACGGCGACCATCCCTACATGAAGCACTGGTGGGTGCCGGGCCTGCAAATCGGCTATGAGCACACCTTCGTGCATCAAGTGGCGGATTTCATCGAAGGCCTGGACAAAGGCAAGCCCGCCCATCCCACCTTCCGCGATGCGCTGGAGACGCAGGCGGTTTGCGACAGCGTGCTGAAGAGCGCGAAGAACAAGGGATGCGCCGAGGGCGTGAAGACGCCGAAATGAGCCGGCCCGGTCAGGAGGGCGGCCCATGGCTCAACTCTTCTTCAAGAAGCATTTCCAGGACGCCATTCGCGCCGGGACAAAGCGGACAACGATCCGGCGTTGGGATCGCCCGATGGTGCAGGCCGAGGAGATTGCCTTTTCTCCCGGGCTCGGGTGGCTGCGCGTCCTGGCAGTGGAAATGGTCGAGTTGGAAAAGCTGAGTGATGCCGATGCCAAAGCCGATGGCTTGGAAACGGTTGCCGCCCTGCGCGATATTCTGACGACGTTTTATCCACAGCACGACAACGACGGGAAAAAATGGTTCCGGGTGGTCTTTACGCTGTCGAAGGAATTTCGCCGGTCCGCGCGCGATGACGATTCGCAAACGGGGATGTTTTAGAGGATTGCCGGGACACAATGGAGTCCGATCATTCGTCGCCTGTTAAGGTCTGCCCGAAAATAAGCTGTGCGAATTCTCTCGATAGACACCCAAGTTTGTTCCCCAAGACGCCGGTTCTGAGGTACTCCGAAGAGCCGGGTTTTACGGGGAATGACCCGGCTCTTCGGAGTACCTCAGAACCGGCGTGGAGTGGACGGACTTTCGAGACGATCAAGAAAAACTGTACGGGCTATTTCCGCGCTTCGCGTTGTCAACCGCCTTGGTTTCGCCGATAGTCTGTCGCTTCGTCCCACTCGATATGGTTCGGCAACCTCTCAATATGTTTCAGCGGCTGCTGCGGTCGTGGGAAACCGTCCATCCGTATAACGCCGCCCAAATTCTGAATCTGGCCGGCGAGGCCGACCCCCGCCCCATTCAGCAGGCATGGCACGATACGCTGGCGGCTTTGGGATTGGGAAAAGTCCGGACACATCGCGATGGCTTTTTCTATGAGTCGCTTAACGGAGAAGCCGAGCGATACCCCGTTCGGCGATTGCCGACGGACACTTCTCTGGCGGATCATCTCACGATTGAAATGAATCGCCCGTTCAATGACCCCGAAGAGCCCCCCTTTCGGCCATTTCTGATTCCCGGCCACGGATCATTCCACCTGGGCGTTGTGTATCAGCACTGGGTGGCCGACAGCGTCGCGATCAGGATGCTTTTGCGGCAATGGTGCGTGCGAATAGCCGAATCCTCGCCACCCCCAGCCGCCCCGCCGCCAGTGGCGCAGGCCAGCTATTGGGATTTATACGGCACGCATCGTGCCCGGCTTTCGATGGATCAAGTCGCCCTGGGACTGTTCCGCAGCTACATTCGCTTTCGCACCGTGCAGAAAGTCTGCATGACCGGAGTTGGCGATTATCCCGTGCGCGTTTTGCTGCGCGAACTGCCTCCGGGCCTTATCGAACCGTTGCGAAGCGCCGCCCACAGCTTGAGCGTAACCGTTGGCGATGTGCTGCTGGCGGCGTTGGCGCAATGTTGCCATCGGCATGTGCCGCTCCAGCGACGACCGAGCCGCCGCGATATTGCGATCGGCAACATTATTGATTTGCGTCCGCACGCCGGGCGCGATTTGTCGGGAACATTCGGGTTGTACCTGGGATTCTCCCATGTGGTGTGTCGTCGCGAGGATTTCGGGGATTTTGCAAAGTTGCTGCGAAGCGTGAATCTGCAAAACCAGGTTCGCCGCCGCGATGGAATCGCCCAGGCCAGCCTCGCGTGGATGGTGGCGGCACTGATCGCCCAGCGGTTCAGCAAGCCGGAAAAGATTTATCGCTTCTACCGCAAGGAGATTCCCCTGGCGGCGGGATTATCCAACGTCAACCTGGCCGGCACCTGGGCCGAGGCATTGCATCCCGCGATGGTGCTCGATTACATCCGCGTCTCCCCCACCGGCCCGATGGCGCCGCTGGTACTGAGCACCACCACTCTGGGCAGCCGGATGAGTCTCGCTTTGACCTACCGCCCCACCCTTCTCGACGAATCGGCGGCGGGAGAATTGGTGGAAAGCATTATTCACCTTCTGGCGGCATTCACCGAAACGCTTGCCGCGGACAAATTCGCCCGCAATTACCCGATGCCCCATTGACAACCCATCGCGGCTGGGCAACCTTAGCGCCGGACATTCAACCGGAGACACGTTCCATGGCAAAAAAATATTCCGCGGCCCCACCGATGACGATCGACAAAAACAAGGTGTATACCGCCTCGATCGACACCACCGAGGGAACCATCAATCTCGAGCTTTATCCCAAGGACGCGCCGCAGCACGTCAACAGCTGGCTGTTTCTCGCCAAGGACGGCTATTACGACGGCGTGATTTTCCATCGCGTCATCCCCGGATTCATGATCCAGGGCGGTGACCCCACCGGAACGGGCACCGGCGGGCCGGGATACACCATTCCCGCCGAGTTTAATAACACCAGGCACGTTCGCGGCGTGCTGTCGATGGCGCGCACCAGCGACCCCAATTCCGCCGGCTCGCAGTTCTTCCTGATGCACGAAGACTCGTTCTTCCTCGACCGCCAATATACGGCGTTCGGGAAGATCACCAGCGGCATCGAAGTGGTGGACAAAATCGCCAACGCCCCCAAGGACGGCAGCGACCGCCCGCACAAACCCGCCAAGATCAACAAGATCACGGTTGGCGAAAAGTAGCGAGACGAAAAAGAATGAACGGTCAGTTCGACGATTCGGTTTTAAACGTGGCACGGGCGGCCCGCCCGTGTTTTTGAATCGGGGACACTGGCGGGCCGCCCGTGCCACGTAAAAGTTCGTGTAGGGTGGGCGTACTCGCCCACCGCATTTCCGCCCCGCGCGAGAAAATGGTGGGCGAGTACGCCCACCCTACGGCTGACGTCGCGCGATTCAGCGCCAATGTTGCCGGAAACGCGTGAATTTTGAACGTGGCACGGGGCGGCCCGCCCGTGTTTTTGAATCGGAGACACGGGCGGGCCGCCCGTGCCACGTAAGAGTTCGCAGAAAATCCCATGTCCGATCGTTCCCACGATTCATCCTCTTCTCAATTCGACGATTCCGCTCGCGCCGAGGCCCACGAAATTCCGCCGGATGAAGCGGTGGCGCAGCAGATCGAGGAGATTCACGCCGTTGACGGCGCCAATGTGCTGGAGAATCTGCCGTACGGCCAGGCCGCGGACGTGGCGGAATATCTCGATCCCCAGACCGCCGGGCGCATTTTCGCCGAGATGGACCCGGAGGCCGCCGCCCATGTCGTCGACGACATGGAAGCGCCCGAGGCGTCGATGGTGCTGGCGTCGATGGACCCGGATGATCGCGTGGACGTGCTGGAGCACGTGTCCGATGCGGTGCACGATGCGATCGTAAAGGAGATGGAGCCGGAGGAGCGCGCCGAGGTGCAGCTTCTCGAGCAGTATCCGCCGGACACCGCCGGCGGCATCATGACCACCGAGGTGACGAGCCTCGAGGAAAATCTCACCGTCGAGCAGGCCATCAACGAAATTCGCCGCCTCAATGAGGAATACGAGCAACTTTTCTACTGCTACGTGATCGACAGCCGCCGGCATTTGATCGGCGTCCTGTCGATGCGCGACCTGATTCTCTCCAAGCCCGATATTCGCATCCGCAAGATCATGCGGCCAAGCGTCGTGCGCGTGCCGGTCACCATGGACCAGGAAAAAGTCGCAGAAGTCATGCGCCGCAGCAAATATCTGGCGATGCCGGTTGTCGACGATTACAACCGGCTGGTGGGGTTGATCACCGTCGACGACATCGTCGACGTCATTCAGGAAGAGGCGACCGAAGACGTCCAGAAAATGTTCGGCGCAGGCGCTGAAGAACGCTTGTCCAGTCCCTGGTTCTACAGCTTCCGCAAGCGCATCGGCTGGTTGGAAGTGAATCTGGCGACCGCGTTCCTGGCGGCGTGGGTCATCTCGTGGTTCCAGGACACAATCGTCGCCCTGCCGATGCTGGCGGCGTACCAATCGGTCGTCTCGGGCATGGGCGGAAACGCCGGCGCGCAGGCTCTTGCCGTTGCCATTCGCGGAATGGCGGTCGGGGAAGGTGGCAAGGGCGTCATGCTTCGGGCCCTCTATCGCGAAGCCCTCGTCGGGCTGGTGGCGGGCACGATCATCGGCGTCACGACCGGCCTCTGCGCGGGAATTGGCCTCTTTCACGATCCGGACCATTTCGTCAATACATGGGTGCTGGCAGGAGTGATCACGGCAGCACTAACCGTCAATCATCTGCTGGCCTGCACGACCGGCGTGCTGATCCCCTTCGCGATGCGCCGCCTCGGCTTCGATCCGGCTCAAAGCGCGACGGTGTGGGCCACGACCGTCACCGACTGCTGCGGCTTTTTCGCCACCTTGGGCTTCGCCAAAATCTGCATGCACTGGTTGGTGCATCCATAAAGTCCGCCTGGGAACCCGCATGCAAGCGTGAACGAGCCGCGCACGGAGGGTACTCCCGAAGTAAGCGGTTTCGTGGGAACCCGCTTACTCCGGAAGTACCCGGAGTACCCTCCGTGCGCGGCTCATTGGGCCACTACCTGAACCCCAATGTCTATTGAATCCGCTTGCCGCCGGACGCTTCAACTTTCTTGCCGTTGCCCAGCTCAAGAAATGAAAAGGTCTTCACCGAATCATCGAACTCCAGGCGGTTCGTCCACCCGCTGGCGTAACGCACGTAAGCCTCGCGGCCATTGATGGCGACCCATTCCCACGTCTTGTCCGACGCGGAAAGATTCCCGGTCCCGTCTTCGTTGAACTTCAGTTTCGTGTCGCCACTTTGCCACACCGTCCCGGCCAGTGCTTGCGACAGCTTCTGCCTTTCGGCAATCAACCCCGTTGCGCCATGGCCGGCCTGTGCATTGTCGGCGATTTCGGTATTGAGCCGGGTGATGGCATCGCGAATCTTGATGGCCTCGTCGAGGTTGCCCGCCTTGGTCGCGGCCTGTTGTGCCACGCCAAGCTGCTGGATGCAGGTCTTGCGGGCGGCATCGTTCTTTTCCTTGAATTCGCGGGTTAGCCGCTGAACCGCCCCGGCATAGGTGTCGGCTGCGCTTCGGGCTGACAATGACTTGAAATCGCCAAGAGTCGGACTGTCGGCAGCGAAAGCCGCCGCCACGATCAGCAACACCAGCAATCCGCCCAATCGAAAAGCTTTCATGCAACCTCCAGAAACACCATCCCCCACGATTGGGAATATAACCGATTCTTAGGGGATAGTTCAAAAGGCGGCTTGTTCTACAGACTCCCGCCCCGAATTTCGCGTGGGAGGCTCGGCCACGGTCGGCGTTGTGCGTGTGCAGTCGATAGGCTTGGAAGGCGGCGAGGCTGTCGCACACAATCACGCCGCCAATGACGCGGCCGACGTCGGTGAAGCCAATACCATTCCACTGATCGTCAAGGCGCTGGACGATTTACACCGGCTCGGATCCGTTGATAGCGAAATCTCTCCTCCGGAGTGATGCCATCCCGCCGCAATGTGGCAAGACAAACGGATGCAACCATGCAAAAGGGAAAGGCGGATGCGGACAAGATTCGCTTACGCCAAAAATGCGATGATCCGGAAGTCAAAAAGCTTCTGGCACCGTTTACCGCGACGGGACTTTGGCAGCCAGGCGACAGACCGGGCCAACCCTGGATTCATGCATGGGGTCCGATATCGTTCGCGGCGCTCAAAAAAACCGGAGCGCTTGAACCGACCCAACACGGCCTGACGGAGTTGTACGTCGTGGCGAACGCGAAAACGATCGGTTGGCCTACTGGATTCTATTTCGCTCGGATCATAGAGATGAACAGACCATTGAGCATTTCGCGATTGACCTTGCCAAGGCCGACAAATGTAACGATGGGTTGGTTTCGATTTCGGCGGCCGACACTGAAAATATAATTCAACCACACGTCTTCATCGAAGCTCGTTGGCAAGGGGCATCAAGAACAAAATGCGGCTTGAGCCGCCCGGTGGTTTGCTTCGCAACATTTTCTTCTTGACCCCGTTTCGCTTCGCTGGGGGAAATTCGTCCAACATGAGGTGGGAGGGGAAGAATGCGTGACGCAAACCAACCGCGGGCGGCGCTGACTGGCGGTGGGTTGGAATCCTCTGGCGAGGGCGGCGACCGCACGAACAATGGGCGATTTCGTTCGCGAAGTTTCCGCTTGACGACGAAGCGCGTTGCTTCACCATCTGCCGAGGCCAGTTTCGAGAAAAATTCTTGCACTACATTTCGGGTCGATTCTGCACTACAAAGGTCGATTTCTCGTCCTCTGCAATACATCCCAAAAATGACATAAGCCCCGGTTTTACCGGGGCTTACATTAAGCGGGTGAAGGGGGTCGAACCCTCGACATTCACGTTGGCAACGTGACGCTCTACCACTGAGCTACACCCGCGTCGTCGATCCTTATCTGACAAGCATTTAGAATCGAGTGTTTTTGATTTCTAGCACCATTTCTGACGAACCTTACGGGGTGTTTTTCGATCCCGGCAATCGGATACCGGCAACTCCGCCGAAGCAAGGCCAACCAGAAAGGTTGTGAAGATCATTTTATGCGAGCAGGCCGACCTGTCAAGGCGTCCACCACGAGTTATGACAGCACGATCAAGGTTCCGGGCCTCAGTCGGCAGCCCGAATGACCAACGACCAAAGCGGTCGGTCGGCACGATCACGTCAACATTGGGCATTTGAGAATTCGGTTTTCATCCGCCGTCCGGATTTCGTCATTCGTCATTCCGCGCAGCGGCCATTCGTCCATTCGTCATTCGGATTTCGCGATTCCGCGCAGCGAACAGGCCGCGGTTTCGCGCACGCGCACCAGTTCTTTATAAAGTTGCGAAATCGCCTCGGGAATAATTCGCACTTCGCCCACCACCGCCATGAAATTCACATCGCCGCCCCAGCGGGGAACGACGTGATGGTGCAGATGGCCCGGCACCCCCGCGCCGGCGCAGCGGCCGAGGTTGACGCCGAGATTGAATCCCTGGGCGGATACCGCCCGGCGGAGTAATCGGATGGCTTCGGTCATCTGCTGCGAGAGGTCGAGATGCTCGTCGGGAGTCAATTCTTCCGGGTCGGCCTTATGAAGCCGGGGCGCGACCAGGAGATGGCCGTTGGCGTAGGGGAAGCGATTCATGAGGACCAATGAGTGTGGCGTGCTCCAAAGCACCAGCCGCTCGTGCCGCTGGGCATCGGTCGCGGCGGCTGCCGCGGCGCAGATGAAGCAACCATCGTCCTTGGGTTTTTCCAATGATCGAATGTATTCCATGCGCCAGGGGGCGAAAAGGGCTGCGCTTTCCATGAGGCAAAAGTAAGGCGAAGCGGGGGAAACGTAAAGGTCTACTGCGGAGGCTGATGAGTGAATCTGATGCGCCGATAGCGGGTCGAAAATCAGCGTGAGCATAGGCTTGAATGAATCGCGAAATCGCAAGCGACTTCGCAACGGCACTTCGCGAAGTAAGTTTTGCCGGCAACGCCGATGCGTCGCTTGCGATTTCGCGATTGCACGGCGCGATCCGTCGGCGCGGCAGCAAGTCCGCGGTCGTCAAGCGACGCTTTCAGCTTCCTCCGCAGGCGCAAGGTTTTCATTGGGGCCTTCGCTGTCCTCGGGCAATTCCACCTTCGCCGCCGCCAGCTTCGATGGATCGATATTTGGGTTCACCGTCATCTCGATCTTGGGCTTTTCCGCAGCAACAGTTTTTTTCGCCTCGACGACTGGCAACGGCGGAACCACCTCGCTCATTCCCAATACCTCACGCGCCAGCGCCCGATAGTCTACCGCACCGTTGCTGCTTGGCTCGTAAGCCAAAATCGTCTGCCCGAAGCTGGGACTTTCGGCCAGCTTGATGTTTCGCCGGATTTTGCTCTTGAAGATCACCGCCTCGGCCCAGGGCAGCGGCTTACCTTTGGCCTCATCAATGAAGGAGTTCAACTCGCTGACCACGTCGCCGGTCAGCTTGGTGTTGCTGTCGTACATGGTCAGCACGATGCCGCTGACTTTCAGGCGCGGGTTGATCCGCCGGGCGACGAGCTGCACGGTTTCCAGCAACTTGGCGACGCCTTGCAGGGCGAAAAAGTGCGGCTGCATCGGAATGATCACCTCATCCGCCGCCGATAACGCGTTCAAGGTCAGCAATCCCAGGCTAGGCGGGCAGTCGAGCAGGATGAAATCGTAATCATGCTTTGTCGCCTCGATCCGGCGTTTGAGCAGCGTCTCGCGCCCCAGCACGCTGACCAGCTCCACCTCTGCCGCCGCCAGGTCGATCGAGCTGGGGATGAGGGAGATCTGCGTATCCTTCACCGGATGGACGGCGTCGACGAAGGGCCGTTCTTCGACGAGCACATCGTAAAGGCTCGGCACATTGGGATTGGGATCAACGCCGTAGTTGATGGTGAGGTGCGCCTGCGGGTCGAGGTCGATAAGGCAGACCTTTTTGCCGAGTTCGGCCAGTGCCGCTCCGAGGTTGACGGTTGTGGTTGTCTTGCCAACGCCGCCCTTTTGGTTCATCAAAGCAATAATGCGCACAAGCCACCTCCATGTGGGTGAATGAAGCGGTCATCCCTGAACAGGCATTGATTGTCGTGGATATTATGGGACTAGGCAAGTCCAGTGACCCCAGTGGCACGGGCTTCCAGCCCGTGAGCGTCGGTACTCCGATCAAATCAGTACGGAGCGTGGCGATTTTTGCCATGGAAGTTTTAGCACTTTTCAGGTTGGTGCGCGTTCGCGTGACAGTCATCCTGATACACACGCCGCATGATTATGTCCGTTTCGTATGCAGGGTGAAAAGAGCCGCGCACGCAGGGTACTCCCGGAGTAAGCGGATCCCCGAAACCGCTTACTTCGGGAGTACCCTCCGTGCGCGGCTCATTGGTTCCCCCCCAGACCGGACATTCTTAAGTGGCGTGTGTATCAGGATGACGATTGCCCGCTCGATCAACCTGAAAAACGCTCTAGAGCATGAATCGTTGCGAAGCTACGAAGATGAATTGATGGCGGGCGACCACGTCTGATGTAAAGACCACGGGCTGGAAGCCCGTGCCAATGGGGATAAAAAAAGAAAGCTTCCGCCGTGGCTGGGAAGCTTTCTTTTTTTGTTTCGGTGATCCAAGTTGGAGCCAGGACCCAAAACGGTTAGAGGTTTTCGAACCAAGCGACAGCAGGCTTTTGCCACGTGCCCGGCATCAGAAGAAATTACTTCTTCGACTTGGTGGTCTTCTTAGCGGGCTTCTTCGCGGCCGCTTTCTTAGCAGGTGCTTTCTTTGCCATGGCGCTGGTACCTCCTTTCTTGAAACACAAATTTAGTGAGTGCTGTAAAAATGGTCAATAACTTTTTTGCGGTGGGGTTCTATTTTTTCGCAATGGATGTGGATTTGTCAGGGTCAGTTGTTGGTTGTCAGGGGTCAGTGGTCAGTTGTCAGTGGTTGTGGGTTGGGGGTTGGCGATGGTCGGGCTTCATGGAAAAGAGCGGTTGCTGAATGTCATCGGCATTTGGGCGCTGTTTCGTTGAGGATCGCGCGCCTCACCGGTTAGCCGCGACGCGCAGCGGAGCGATTTTCCCGCTCGCAGCGGTCGCTTTTCCCGACAACTCCACGCTCCACACTCCGCGCTCCGCTGCGCGTAACGGCTAACCGCAGAACAATCATTATCGACTGACAACCAACAACGGACCACCAACATATGACCACTGACGACTGACCACCAACATATGACCACTGACCACCAACAACTGACCACTGACAACTGACAACTGACCACCAAAAACTGACAACTGCCCCGCTCTCCCGTAAACTGTGTGAATCGAAAGGAAAATGAAAAGTGCCTGCTTCAATCACAAGACCGCTCGCGATTATCGTTCGTGATGGATGGGGAAAAAATCCGTTTCCGCAGTGGAACAAGGCAAACGCCGTGTTTTTGGGGAAGCATCCGGTGGCCGATCGCATCATGGCCGACTACCCCAGCACGCTGATTCACACCAGCGGCTTCGACGTCGGCCTGCCGGAAGGAACCATGGGCAACAGCGAAGTCGGCCATCAGAACATCGGCGCTGGGCGCATTGTCGATCAGGAATCGGTCGCCATTACCAAGGCCATTCGCAACGGAGACTTCCTCACTAATGCCGAGGTGAACGCAGCGGTCGACAATGCGATCAGCAGGAATTCATCGCTGCATCTCTTTGGGATCGTGAGCGATGCCGGGGTGCATGGGCTGCTCGAGCATCTGTATGGGTGTCTCGATCTGTGCAAAAAGAAGGGATTGTCGCGGGTGTTCCTTCATGCCTTCACCGATGGGCGCGACACTTCGCCGAATTCCGGACTGGGGTACGTTCGGCAGATCGAAGCGAAGATGAAAGAGATCGGCGTGGGCAAGATCGCCACCGTCAGCGGCCGCTATTACGCCATGGACCGCGACAATCGGTGGGACCGCGTGGAAAAAGCCCATCGCGCGCTGGTCAATGGCGAAGGCCCGAAGTTCAAGAGCGCCCAGGCCGCCATTTCTTACTATTACGAGCACCCGACCAAGCCCACGATGACCGGCGATGAGTTTATTATCCCGTCGGTTATCTCCGCAGACGGCGCAACGCCGATCGCCACGGTGAAGGACGGCGACTCCGTCCTCTTCTACAACTATCGCGGCGACCGCCCGCGCGAAATAACCAAGGCGTTCGTTTACGACGCATTTCCGTTTACCGAAGTGGTTGAAATCCAACCCGTCAGCGACGATCCGTCAAAACCGGCGCCACCCCCGGTGAAAACCGAAGTGGTCCGCGGCTTCCCGCGCGACAAGAGGCTCGACCTCTATTACGTCACCATGACCGCCTACGAATCCGGCTTGCCGGTGCATGTGGCGTATCCCAAGCCGCCCAAGATGGAAAACATTCTTGGCGAATACATTTCCAGGCAGGGATTGAAGCAATTTCGCAGTGCCGAGTCGGAGAAGTTTCCGCATGTGACGTTTTTCTTCAACGATTACCGCGAGGAGCCGTTCCCCGGCGAAGATCGGCAGATTGTTCCCTCGGCCAAGGTGCTGCCCAACGGCGAGCCGCTCAACGCCTACAGCCAGATGCCGGAAATGAGCGCCTATGGCGTATGCGATGAAGTGGTGAAGCGAATCGACAGCGGCTTGTACGATCTGATCGTCGTCAACTTCGCCAATGGAGACATGGTCGGCCATACCGGCGTGCTGCAAGCCGCCATCAAGGCGGTTGAGGTGGTTGATGAATGCGTTGGCCGCGTGCTCGACGCGATCAAGAGGCAAAATGGCGTGGCGATCGTGCTGGCCGACCACGGCAACTGCGAACAAATGATCGACCCCGCCACCGGCGGCCCGCATACCGCGCACACCACCTACGACGTCGAATGCATTCTGGTCGACGACCGCCTGAAGGGCCGCAAGCTGATCGAAGGCGGCAGGCTTGCCGACATCGCGCCGACGGCGCTGGAGATGATGGGTTTGCCGAAACCGGCGGAGATGACGGGGAGGCCGCTGGTGTCGGGGAAATAGCCGCCGGCCAGAGACACCAGGAATCGAAGCGAATAGACGCGAGTCTTCACGATTTAGAGAAAAAGGCGCAGGGATGTTTCGTCGTCTCTTTACATTCTTCGCGATTTTCTCGCTGCTCGCGTGCGCTGGGATGTCAGCGTTATCGGTGCGAAGTTACTGGGTCGCTTATGGAATCACCTATCATCGCCCCAGTACATCTCAATCTGCAGGCGCAGGCAGAATCCGTTATTTCGCAGTCTGGATTGGTCGGGGACAATTGTTTTGTGAATTCCTACCGAAGTCCAACGGCAAAAGCGGCTGGCAATTCGAAAAAATTGAGCCCTGGGACGAAGACGCATTCCCGGCAACGCCGCGTTTCCAATTTGCGCTGCCTTCCTATATTTGGATCCCGGCATGGGCACCTTTGGCTCTGCTCGCGATTGCTCCACTCGCAAAGTTTACGACATGCACCCGTCGGCTCCGGCAGGATCGTCACGGCCTATGCCCCACCTGCGGCTACGACCTCCGCGCCAGCGCCGGTCGATGCCCGGAATGCGGAACGCTTCCAACGGCGAAGGTGACGGCGTGAAACAGCGCCTCTTTACCACGGCGAGCCAGCTTCGCTTTGATGGCGTTTCACCCACGCGCTGGAATCAAGGTAAAAGATTTTCATCGGCGATCGCTGATAAGGATTTCCGAAGCCGAACGCCCCGGCAATACGATCGGTTCAACCGGACCACAATTGACAACTCCGGCGGGCGGTGTGTGAATGCCGGCGCTTTTTGCTTTTTCCCGCACACCAGCCCACTGGTCATCCACCGGCTCGGAACGCTGCTGGGCTATCGCCGACTCCACCACAACCGCAACGCGCACGTCCCGGTTCCGCTGCTCCAGTGGAACTTCCAGGCGCAACATGCCGTCGGAGCCGATATGGGCCGTGGTTTCAATGATTCGCATGATCGAATCGTATCACATATTTCCGGCATTTTCCCCAACCGTATCAAGTATGCCTCGGGTACGGCGACGTCGCACTAAATCCCAAACCCGCCCGGAGTGCATTGCCGCAGGTCATTTCCGCGATAGGCCTCGATCAGCCGTTCCAGCATGTCGATCTGGCAGCGGAATTCCTGGCCTCTTTCGGTGTCGGCCATCATGCGTGGCTTGCTCCAGGCGCGCACCACATCCACGCCGGGCACTATGTCCACCCCGTCGCGGACGGCCGATTCAACCGATTCGAAATGGTGATGCTTGGCGAGCAAAGTTCGGTCGGCTTCCAGCACGAGCGTATAGCCATGGTCGCCGTAGGCTTCGGAGAATGCGCCGTCGATGGTGATGGCTTTGCCGCTGCGCTTGAGGGGCGATTCGCCTTTTTCGATGGCGACGGGAACATGCCCATTGACGATCAGGCCGCGGGCGGGGTCGACGCCGAACTCCGCCAGCACTTTTTCGCAAAACCAGGTTTCGTGGATCAACGCGAAATAGGGGTCCTTGGTTTCATGGTGCGGCTTCTTGTCTTCGATGAAATCGCGCTCCAGCGTGGCGATTCGGTCCTTGCCGAACAGCGGCGATCGATTGCCGCTCCAGAGATACCATAATAAATCGAGATCTTTTTCCTGCTTGCGGTCCATCGCGCGCACGACAACCTTCTCGATCTCCTCAAACATCGCCCGGCCCGAGACATTTTCCCCGTCGATGTTCATCGGCAGGAATTCGCCTTTGGCGTCGCAGGGAATGCAGCCGTGGAAAATCAGGTGGTCATCCCGCACCGAAACCATCGTCCCGTTGCCGACCATGTACACCATGTGTTCCCAAAGCTTCTGGCTGCTGACAAACGAATGGCGAAGGCGGGCGATGCAACTTTTTTCCTCCGGCGTCAGCTCATACGGATTGGCCGGATCGAGCGTCGGCAGATGGGCATCGCGCAGCGGATAGGCAACGCCGTCCACTTCGATCGTCCCTCTTTTCAGGTCGATGCGATGCAGAAGCCGGCGATGTTCCATCTCCCATTGCGGGTTTCGGGCGATCATCTGCCCTTCCAGCTTGAACTGCATGACGGCAATCGCCTTCTGCATGCGCGCCACCAGGATTTCCGGGCGCAACCCGGCCGATTTCGGCCAGAAATGTTTGGCCGGGTCGTCGGCGTACACCGTATTGGCCAGATACTCCAAAGGCGTCAGGGGAACGCTGTACCCTTCATCAAGCTGCGCCAGCCGCCGATAGCGCAGCGACACGCGCAGCACATGGCAGATCAGCGCTTCCTGCCCCAGGCACGCGCCTAGCCAAGCCGCATCATGATTTCCCCAGATGAAAGACACATTGGGCTGGCGGCGCAGGTATTCCACCACCAGATCGCCACGCGGGCCGCGATCCCAGCAATCGCCGCCGATGATCAATTCATAAATCGCCAGGTTGCGGATGAGCCGGCCGGTGATGTGAACCAGATGCAGCACGCGGCCGCGGCGCTGCATGTCGTCGACGATGGCCTCCTCGAATTCCTTTCCGCGCTCGGTGGTCGGCGCGAAAAGCATTTCCGACAGCAGTTCGCGATATTCGTGTGGGAAGACCTCCATTGCCCGCTTGAGGCTGTATCGCGCGGCCAAAACGCGCACAAGCTCGAATTGATGGCGCAGCGCCCAGATGGAAAATTCGCGAAGCTTTTGCGGATCGGTCAGTGTAATTTCCAATCCTTCAACCACCTCGGCGGGATAAAAAACCAGCGTGAGAAATTCCTGGAATTTCGCCGGCGTCATCCGGCTCTTAAACAGCCGTTCCACCAGCGGCCGCAATGTTCCCGAGGCGTTGTTGATCACATGCCGCAGCTTTTTGTCTTCGCCATGAATGTCGCTGATGACATGAACGGTGCCTTTGGGAAGCGTCAGGACAGCCGACAGGCGTGCGATCTCGGCCATGGCCGAGTCGACATTGGGAAACTGCTTTGCCAGAGGGCGCAGGAGCGACAATTCATACTGGCGCGAATTAGCGCCGGGGATAGGCTGGGGATGCATGGGAATGCGGCCTCCGATTCACCGAAAAGGGTCTGATCGGCGGGATTGTGCGGGGGCGCGGTGTGGAATACAAGCCGTGACGAAATTCGCCGGAATGCAATGGCGATGAGATCTACTGGAGCGGCGGTTTGGCAGATTTCCCGTATTCGGTCCACGGGGTTTTCCGCCTGCGTTCGGCGTCGGCGTGTTTGATGATCCATCTTTCATCGTCGCCCGGACGCCGCCAGCCGCCCGGGTCGATATCGAGCGTGAGGATGCGCTTGAAGTCAGCTACATTCTCGAGCATTTCCTCGAGTGCGATGGTTTTCCCGGCCAGTGCCGACTTCCACATTTTCGGGGTCACGGTCCCCAGAACCATGTACTCGTTTCCGATAACTTCCGGACGCAGCTTTCGAAACATTTCAGTGAGGACTTCATCGAAATCATTCTGATTGCACATGATCTGCTCGCAGCGTGGGCAATACTTGCACGTCTTCCCAATCGTGAGCGGACCCCAGCCGACGACGCTAGTGAACAGTGGGAATTTTCGCGGGTAGGTGAGCTTGCCGCATTTGGGGCACTTGGTGAGGCGCGACTCAGGATGGGGATTGAGCAGGAAAGTGTAACGGGGCGGCAGCTTTCCGATATGCGAGTTTTTCATGTGCTTCTCCGCGTGGTGGATGTGATTAGTAATCTTACATGGTTATGGTCGAAGAAAAATGCGGGGAGTTCGCGATGGCGCGATGCCGCCAGGTCCGTTGCCTCAATACGCCGGTTCTGACTGTGAGGTACTCCGAGGCGCCGAATTTTTCCCGCTAAAACCCGGCTCTTCGGAGTACCTCAGAACCGGCGTCGGGCGGGCAGACTTGCGAAACGAGCAAGAAAAACTGTACAGGTTGTTTTCTGAGACACCCTTAGTCGAGATAGCGTTGTTGGATTAACTCCCTTGCTTTGATCGTGCCGCTTCCACCTCGGCAATCCGCTTCTCGGCCACGTCTTTCCTGTCGCCACTTAATCCCGGCAGTGCCTTGGCGTACCAAAATGCCGCCCGGCGGCGCGCCGCGCCGGCGGGCAACTTGGCCTTGGGATCGTTGAATTCCCACCACTCATCGGCCAGGTCGTTCATCGCCGGGGCGTCGGCGGGATTGGCCGACTCTTTTCGCGCCAAGTCCCGCAGCGCGCTCGACGCCGACCGCACAAGATAGGGAAGGCCGGCTTCCCAATGGTTGGTGTTGAAGCAAAGATGCCGGCCCAGCGCCTGATTGGCTTCGGGGTCGTCGGCGTTTCTCTCCAGCTTCTTCTGGGCGGCGATGGCTTGCAGAATCTCGTGGCGCTCGAGCTTGGCCTGCTTGTCGCGCTTCTTCGCCTCTGCCATAAGCGGCGGGTTTCGCGCCGCCAGTTTCTCCGCCAGATACGCCGACTTACCCGCCAGGTCGGCATCCCAAACCGCCAGCATCTCGTCGGAGAATTTCAGATAACTCTCTGCCAAATCCTCCGGCGAAAGCCGTGAGCGGTCGATCCCCCCGGCAAGGGCGGTCGCCTTCATTTCCCGCGCGTCGATGGGAAATGACGCCGCCATGTCATCGATCACGTTCATCGCATAAGCAAAATCCCCCGCATCGACCGCCAGATCGCGCGCTTCGCGAAGATAAACGAATTTTACGGCCGGATCGGCATCCCCATCCGCCGCCTCGCGCAGTTTCTTTCCCAGCGCTCCGCGCTCACCCGCATCGCGGCTGGCGAATTCGGCCTTGTATTTTTCCCGCAACGGCCGATCCACCTTCCCCTGCTCGGCGGAGTTGGGAATGCGGTTTGCGCCTTGGCCCGGCCCATCTGAATTGCTCGCCTGCGCGAAAACGGCTGTGTGAAACAATAGTGAAAATGCGAAAACTCCCGGGATGAGACTGCGCATTGTGATTCCTGTTCTAAATGACATCGCGCGATCGTGCGCCTCTTCGTGACGGCGATTTGCATTTCTCCCTCTCCCCTGTACCCAGGGGAGAGGGCTGGGGTGAGGGGAATTTCGCGCGAGTTGCCAGGCATCCCCTCACCCTCTCCCCTGCCCGTACGGGGTAGCGGGAACCAGAAACCTTCTTCATTTCAATCGATCTCCGAAATGAGCTTCGCCGTTGACGTCAATTCCCGCGACAAACCCTCCACCAAATCCCGCTCCTGCGCGCCGGGCAATACCTCCCACGTATACGTTTCCACCTCCAGGTCCGGCGCGTAATCGAGGTTCGCCACTTCCGTCAGTGCCATGATCAAATCCGATCGCGTGGTGGAAAGCGGGCCCATGTGATGGGCGTTCACCGGCACGTGAAAGTGGATGCGCCATGCCGCCGCTTCCAGGAACGGGCGCGGCGGGTTGGCAATAAAGGCTTCGCTCAAATCCGTCTCCCGGACGATCGTTCCCATCAGCGTACGCGCGGTGGTCTGGTGCAGATACCGCGGCTCGACATATCGGCGAAGCGCCGCGCGGCCGTCAGCGTTGTCGGCGGGGTGGTCGATTTGCAACGCGCAGCTGATATGCACCTTATTAATGCGGATGTCCGCTTCGTCGAGCGCGCGAATGGACTCGGCCACATCTTCAAATTCCACCGCCTGATGGCAGATGTCGTAACAGAGGCCGATGTGGGTCCGGACAGCTTCCTCTGCGCCAGGAATCTCCGAAGCTTGTTGACGAAGTTTGCCGAAGAACTCAATTGCCTCGGCAGTGGTTTCCAGCACGCAAAGCGGCTCAGGTTCGATCGCAAGGCGGATTAGTTTTCCGGTCACCTCGTGAATTCCCTTGAGGGTCAGGGCGGCGTCGATCAGGCTCGCGGATGCACCACGAATGAAATAGGGGGAAAACGAACGCGCAAACCCCTTGAATCCCAACGGCAACGTCGAAATCGACCCCTCGTTTTGGTCCTGCAAAAGAGTCACCAGCACCCGCGCGCACGCCATCGTATAGAGAAAACGCTCGTTACCCTTCCAATCCGGCAGATAGACATTTTCCTTCACCCGCGCGCTGTGAAAATCGCCGTAGGGAAACGCATTGAGCGTATGGCACGTCAATCCCCGTTTCATCAGCCGGTCGGCAAACCGCCGGGCGCCATCCGGCGTCTGCTGAATTTCGTTCACGACAGGATTTGCCAGCCACAGCCCCGCCGCCAGCGGCTGGCCAAAACGCTCCTTGACCGCAACCGTGTATCGATCCAGCCCCGCCTCCACCTCGGCGACCGTTTGCCCGGCGTGAACATTGGTGCAATAACTCAACGGCAGTTGACTCAGCGACATACAGATACTTTGGGGCTTTGCATGAAGAATGCAACACCCCGAGATGACGAGTAACGCCCGCCGTGCTTGCACGGCCGGTCGAGCCCGTCAAAAATCGGCTGCCTATTGTCCGAATAAACATTCGAACATCCGCCCCCTTCGCGTGTAACTTTAGCCATACGTCTTGGCGGATTTTTCTTTTGACCACGGCCCAACTTTTTCGACGGAGAAACCGGGAATGAACCATCCACGCATCATGGCGGCGGCCCTGTCGCTTGCTGTTTCGTCTGCCGCCCTGTCAACGGCGGTTGCCAGTGCCGCGCCGGCGCTCAAGCTCGACAAGGCCGACCATATCTGCCTGATCGGCAACTCTGTCGCCGACACCATGTTGCACGATGGCTGGCTGGAAACGGATGTGGTTTCGCGTTTCCCGGACGATGATCTGGTATTCCGCGACATGGGCTTTTATGGCGATGAAGTCGCCTTTCGCGACCGCTCGCAGGACTTCGGCACGCCTGACCAATGGCTCACCAAGGAAAAGGCGGATGTGATCCTGGCCTTCTTCGGTAACAACGAAGCCTGGGCCGGCGCCAAGGGCCTGGATAAATTCAAATCCGACTACGACACGTTCATCAAGAACAGCCTGAAGCAGCAATACAACGGTAAGAGCGCGCCAAAGCTGGTCTGCTTTTCCCCCATCGCGCACGAAGACATTCACAGCCCCAATTACCCCGACGGCAAGGAAAACAACAAGGAGCTGAAGATCTACACCGACGCCATGGCGGAAATCGCCAAGGCAAACGACGTCGTCTTCGTCGACCTGTATACGCCCACGCTCGAAGCCTACTCCGAGGCGGCTAAGCCATTGACGTATGACGGCCTGCACATGACCGAGGAAGGGGACAAGGTGTTGGGCGAGATCATCACCAAGGCGTTATTCGCCAACGCACCGGCAGGCAAGCTTAACGCCGCCGGCCTGGAAAAATTGCGCGATGGCATCAACGACAAAAACTTTTACTTCTTCCAGCATTATGACACGCTCGACGGCTACAACGTCTACGGCGGACGCTCACACGAGCGCTATCCAAAGCAGGGCGGCATCACCAACAAGGAAGTGATGGACCGCGAGATGGAAGTGATCGACGTCCTGACCGCCAATCGCGACAAGCGCGTCTGGGCGCTGGCGCAGGGAAAAGATATCAAGGTCGACGACAGCAACACTCCGCCGTTCATTGATGTGAAGACCAACATGCCCGGCCCCGATGCCGACGGAAGCTGGCCTTATCCTGATCCTGAAGAAGCGATCAAGCACATGAAGGTTGCGCCGGGAATGAAGGTGGAGCTGGTCGCCAGCGAGAAGGACGATCCTGATCTGATTAATCCGGTGCAGATGGCGTTTGACACCAAGGGCCGATTGTTTGTCTGCACCTGGCCGAGCTATCCCCATTGGAAGCCCAAGGATCCAATGGACGACAAGGTGGTCATCGTCAGCGATATCGGCACCAACGGAAAAGCGGGCAAGTTCGAAGTCTTCGCCGACCATCTCAGCAGCCCCACCGGCCTTGGGTTCTACAACAACGGATTGCTCGTCGCCCAGGCGCCGTACATGAAGTACTTCAAAGATACCACCGGCGGCGATAAGCCCAACGTGGTTGAACGCGTCCTCGGCGGCATCGATTCGGCCGACTCGCACCACACCGAAAATTCATTCGTCCTCGACCCCGGCGGTGCGCTTTATTACCAGGAAGGCACCTTCCTTCACAGCCAGTTGGAAAGCGTCTGGGGACCGGTGGAGCGAAACCAGAGCGGAGCAGTCTGGCGGTTTGAGCCACGTACGGGAAAAATTGAGCCGTACATGGCATATAATTTCGCCAACCCACACGGCCACGTCTTTGATTACTGGGGAACCGACGTCGTCTTCGACGGCACGGGCGCTGTCCCCTTTTATGGCCCAACCGCGACAGGCAAAACCTATTTCCCAAGGAAGCACCCCAAGCCGCCCGTCATCTACAAGCAGCGCACGCGCCCCTGCCCCGGCGCGGAAATCCTCTCCAGCCCGCTTTTCCCCGAATATAACAACAACCTCATGGTGCTGAACGTCATCGGCGTGCAGGGGATCATGAATTACAAGCTGGCCGAGAGTGGTTCGGGCCTTGAAGGCACCTATGTCAACGACCTGGTGAATGTCGATCCCAAAGACAAGATTATGACGAGCTTCCGCCCGGTCGATTGCAAGGTCGGCCCGGATGGCGCGATCTATTTCCTCGACTGGGCCAACGTCATCATCGGCCACTTGCAGCATCACCTGCGCGATCCGAATCGCGACCACGTCCATGGCCGAATTTACCGAATCGTGCCCGACAATGGCAAACCCCTCCTGACGCCCGCGAAGATCGCTGGCGAGCCGATCGATCATCTGCTCGATCTTTTGAAGGACCCCACCAACCGCGTGCGCTATCGCGCCAAAATCGAGCTTGGCGGGCGCGATCCGAAGGAAGTTTTGCCGGCGGTTGATAAATGGATCGCCGCCCTCGACCCCAAAGACCCGGCCTATCAGCACAATATGATGGAAGGGCTGTGGGTGTATCAGTATTTGAACACGGTGAATGAGCCGCTGCTGAAGACGATGCTCCGTTCGCCCGACTATCACGCCCGGGCGGCGGCCACGCGCGTGCTGTGCTATTGGCGCGACCGCGTGAAGGACCCGCTGGCGCTGCTCAAGGTGCAGGCCAATGACGACAGCGCACGCGTTCGGCTCGAAGCCGTGCGGGCATGCAGTTTCTTCACGACCCCCGATGCCCAGGACGTGGCGCTGGAGTCGCTGAATAAGCCGCAGGATTCCTGGCTGAAATATTCGCTGGACGAGACGATCAAGACCCTGGAAAACCTCGGCAAGCCGCCGAAGACGCGGAAGAAATAAAGTGGCCCCTCAGTGGCACGGGCATCCCGCCCGTGAGGCATGAACGCATGCCGGTCGGCCATACCCGGCCGACACTAACGGAGCGCAGCGACTCTTCGGCGTCGGACCGGAAAAATCGCTTTTCTCCAGTTCGGCGTCGATCCCGTTCCGTATCACGGGCGTCTCGCCCGTGTGGCCGAAGTGCAGCAAAAACCGCCCGTTTTTTCAAGCTGCGGCAATTGCCCAAGAAAAAGGACACGGCCGAGACGGCCGTGATACGAAGTCGAGACAAAGTCCGTCGCGCCTACTGATTTCGATCCGAATACGGATCGAATCGCGTGGAATACCACGCGACACGGGCGAGCCGCCCGTGACACGTTTTGACATAAACTTTCATAAACACCATCATGACCAATCGCTTTCGCACCATCCTCCCCGCCGCTTTGCTGTCGCTTATCTCCTCAATGCCCCTTTGCGCCGCCGTCGCCCCGCCCCCGGCAACTGAACCGGCACAGACGCTCGAAATCGCCGTCGACAAAAATCCGCGCATTATCGCCTACCAGCTTCGTCGGCTTTCCAACGCCGACCTGGTGACGGTCATTCGCAAGAGCGATGACCCGCGCTACAAGCCGATTTATGAAACCATCCTGACCCGCAAAGGGCTGGACAAAAAATACCGCGCCGAGGCGGCCGTCGCCCTGGCGAAGATGAACAAGACCGACGAGGCGCTGGAAATCCTAAACGGCATCGGCGCGGTCGATCCGGATGACAAGCTCACTCAGCGCGAATTGGTATCCCTGCTCCTGGCGCAAAAGCCGGCGGGCCTGGCGGCGCAGAAGGAAAAGCTCTCGGCACTGGCAAAGGACTCCGAAAGCAACACGGTGAAGCAGGCAGCCTACGCCGCCCTGGCAACCGCCGACGGAAAGCCGGACGGCGTCTGGCAGCAGGCGGCGGCCAACGAAGGCGGTCTGAAGTTCCTGCTCGGCGGAATCCCCTGGATCAAGGACGCAAAGTTGCGCGAGGCGTTTTATCCCAAGGTCGCCCCGCTTGCCGCAAAGGCCGGTGATGATGCCACGCAGGCCGCCGCCGCCGAGGCCATCAGCTCGATTCCCGGGCATGATACTGAAGAATTCAGCCTGCTGGGGGGATTAGTCAATACTGCAAAGGGGGATGTTCGCAACGCCGCCGTGCGATCGCTGGGCCGCATTCCGTCGGCGAAGTGGCCGAAGGATCAGATCGAGGCGTTGGCGCAGGATGTGGTAGGCGTGGTGAAGCAGATTCCCAGCGCCGACCGCACCACCCCCGCCGCGTTGCAAACCGTGCAGCTTGGCGAGGCGCTATCCGCCGCCCTTCCCCCGGCACAGGGCGTGCCGATCCGCAAGGCCCTGCGCGAATTGTCCGTGCGCGTGATCGCGCTGCATACCATTCGCGAGCAGATGGAATACGACATGCGCTATTTCGTCGTCGAGGCGGGAAAGCCCGTCGAGATCCTTCTGGAGAACGATGATGCCATGCCGCACAACATCGTGATCGGCGCGCCCGGTTCGCTGGCGGAATTGGGAATGGCCGCCGGCGCGATGTCCCCGCCCGCCGACGAAAAAGAGAAGGCCTATATTCCCGACAGCCCAAAGGTGCTGGCCAGCATGGCCCTGGTTCAACCCGACGAAACCGGCGCCCTTAGCTTCACCGCCCCCAAAACCCCCGGCCAATACGTCTTTTTCTGCTCCTTCCCCGGCCACTGGCTGAAGATGTACGGCACCATGCTGGTCGTCCCGAATCTGGAAGCCTGGGAAGCCAAGCCCACGGTGCCGACGGATCCGATGAGCAAGAAGCCGTATGAAAAGCAGAAGGTCGAATCGGAAAACGGCGAGGGGAAGTGATGGAAATTCGCGCGGAGAATGTCCCGCTTGCGTTACCGCGTGACACCCGCTTCTAAATACTCAAACTGAGCGGTTTTTGCTGTCCGGCGGTGAAAACATGCAGGATTTACGGCGAATTTTGCGACTTCAACGTGACACGGGCGTCCCGCCCGTGCTGGCGATGTAATGAGTTCAGGAACCGCTGACAACGATTATTATTCGCATTTTCCCGTCGCCGGCACGGCCGAGACGGCCGTGTCACGATGAGCGCGTTTGAAAACCGCTCAGTTTGAGTAAATAACCTTGCGCGATTCGTGTAGGGTCCGCACCGCGGAGTATTACGTTTAGAGCGTTTTTCAGGTTGATCGAGCGGGCAATCGTCATCCTGACACACCCGCCGCATGAAGTTGTCCGGTTTCACGTTGGGACGGGTCGCCATTTTCCCAGCAGTTTGATCACCCGAGTGCCGATGCGTTGCAACCGCTCCACCGCATTGCGTACTGCTGACC
>DASRRM010000363.1:0-11341 GCA_035695715.1 Tepidisphaeraceae bacterium | reverse complement strand
CGCATATTGGCAAGATCCTTCGGAGTACCAGCTCTGAAAATGTAGGGCGGGCACTGCCCGCCAACACCGTGCTCGGCGGGCAATGCCCGCCCTACGTGAATTTCATGCGTAGCGGGCGCGGCGCAGCGGCATGAGGATTCAAGATGATGATCGCGCAAACGCGCCAGCAACCTGAAAAGTGCTATAGGCCAGTGACGATCTCGATGCCACAGATCGCGGTATCCCGATAAGGATGAGCCGCGCACGGAGGGTACTCCCGAAGTAAGCGGGGTTCTGGAGTCCGCTTATTACGCGAGCGCGTTCCATGCCTCGCTCATTCCAAAGTGTCATTTCCCCATCCACGCCATAGCCAATTTTGCCAGGCTGGGGTTATTTCGCGAGAGTGCCAGCGCGGCGTCGGCGGCGGATTTTGAGGAGACGATCATCGCCGTCGCCCGGCATGCCAGGCGGCGCATTCGCCATAGGGCGTTGTACGCCCGGCGCAGCGCCCGCTCATTTTGAGCCGACCAGCAATCGCCTGCGGCAATGATCGCGGCGGCGGCGATTTCGGCGCTTCGCAACGCCAGGCCCATCCCCTCGCCGCCGATCGGCTCCAGAGCGGCGGCGGCGTTGCCAATGGGAATCAGGCCGGGCGGCCACTTTGACTGCACGCCAAAACGCGGGAGGGGGGATGCCAGCCATGGGCCGCCCCGGGTGGCATTTCTCAGCCGTCGCGACAGAGCCGGGCTTTGCGACATCAGCTCGGCGAAGAGCGCATCGAGATCGCCGTGATGTGCCCTTGCCCGCGCGGCGGGGATGCTGAAGGCGGCGTTCCATCGGCCGCCTTCAATCGAGGCCAATCCGCCGTAACAACCCGCGCACCCGAACAGCTCGATTGCGTCGCGCGGGCCATCGACGTTGATCCAGTGGGATTTGACGCCGATGTCCCCGGTGGCACCGGGGGGCGCATCGGGCAACGCGGATTTTCCGTCGGCCAGTAGCAGCAACGCGGCGCCGAAAGTATGACTTTCGTTGGTTTTAAGATCGCGCACCCTTAGGGAAGGAACGGCACCGGGAAAAACCGCCTCGCAACGCGCCGGTTGCATCACCCGCGCACCAGCCTGGCGGGCGGTGTCCAGCAACAACGCGTCCAGAACGTGCCGGGAGATGCCCACCATTCGCCGGGGAAGATCGGTCTCCAGCGGAGCAGCGTCACCGGCGTGAATCATCGCCCGAGTGAGCGAAGCCGCGCCGGCCGTTCGAAGCATCGGCGTGATTCCCAGGCGATCGAGCACATCGATCCCCAACGCGCTGACGCATTCGCCGCACACCTTATCGCGCGGGAAGCGGTGTTGTTCGATAAGCGTGGGAGTCTTCCCCGCGCGGGCCAGCAAAATGGCCGCGGCGCTGCCCGCCGGGCCGGCGCCAATTATGGTAATGCCGTTCACGGGGGATTATAGGGCTGCCAAAGAAAAGCTCAGACCGGCGCAACCGCCGGCTCCGTGCCGCGCTTGCGGAGGGTTTCCAAAACATCACGCACTTCCTGGGCCATGCGCGTGTTGGGGTATTCTTTGGTGATGGCTTCGCCGATCCGCACGGCTTCGGACAGCTTCTGATCCTTGACGGCGGTGGCGAATTGAGCGCCCAGGTTGGTGAGCCGTTCCTTGAATACGCCGCGAACCGTCTCCTGCATCGTCTCGGCCTCGGCGGGCGTGAGATACGGGTCGAGCTGCTTGAGAATCTCGATGCTCCCGTCATTGTCATGGCGGGCAACGGCTTCGTGCCAGTTTTGCAGTAACTGCTTCTTGAATGCCTGACGGCGGTTATCAATTTCATTCGGCAGATTCTTCACCTGCTCGTTGTCGGGGAAGAGGACGATTAACTTATCCGCCTCGCGCACGGCGGCGTTCCATTGCTCGGTGCGGGTGTGTTTGTCGATGACCTGAATCGCCTCGTTGATCTGCTTGCGCGCCAGATCATTGCGATGATCGTTGATTTCCTTGCGATAGGCCTGGGCTTCGGTCTTGTTGCCGAAGGCGCGCTCCATTTCGTCGACCAAGGTCAGGGCGGCGTCCCAGTCCTTGCGGCCCATTTCCTCGTGCACCGCCCGGCGAAGCGCCTCGCGGTCTTTTTCGCGGTAAGCAATGGAAATGGCGCGGTCGCTGAGAAGCTGCTGCTCGCTCATCAGGTTCAGCAAAATTGCAAGCTGGTCCATCCGCTCGGTCAGCGGAAGCAGCATTTGCTCCCTCGGCTCGGGGCAGTTGCGCGAGATGGCCTGCCAAAGCGGGAACGCCACCATGCATCCCACCAAACATACCGACCCGGCGGCGAGGAGCGAAAAATCGTGCGGCGCCAGACAGGCGCGGACAATGCCGCCGCAAATGACGAGCAACGAGATTCCCGCCGCCACCAGGAACCAGGCCCAGGCATGAAGTTTTCGTTTATCCACGGTCACCTCGGGGATGTGAAATCAAGTTGTTGCAACCAACCGCCGCGATCACCTATGAATGACTGTAAGACGTGTATTGGATTGTGTCAACGTCCACTCTTGCGAGGTAAAACAAGCGGACGGCGGTGACGATTCCCGCGTAAAATGGGTAAGGAAATCAGGGGTGGTTCAAATCGGATTGACGGGCGGCTGCCCCAAGTGCCCAAGGGCGGCACTCCGCGAGCTGTTTCGTCGGCGGCGCGCCATCAGGAACAGCAAACTGAACCACTTACCCCGATCCGGCCCGGCTTCATGGCCTAACTTTTTTGTGTGGCGTACTCAGGGGAAGTGGGGATTGGGGTGACAGCGGGATTCGTAATGTTCACGCCGGTGTCTGAGGTACTACGAAGACCCGGATCCTACGCGCGACCGATCCGGGTCTTCGGAGTACCTCAGACATCGCCGTGCGCATTTAGAAAGTCCGCTACTCGCCCATCTCCCTGGGGCTACATGAGGAGGAACCCTCCACCTTTGAGCGCCACACCCTGCCATTATTTGCCCTTGGGCTTGGCCTTGGTTTCCGGCTTGGGCTTGGCTTCGGCCTTTGCCGCCGGTTTGGCGGGCACGGCCGGTTTGGCTGGGGCCGCAATCGCTGACTTGGCGACCGGTGTCACTTCCTTCGGCGGCGGTGGCTTGGCGGCGGCTTGTATCGCGTCGAATTCGTTCAATCGCCGCGTGCGCTCGCCTCCAACAAGCGTCAGCAACGCCCAGCCCCCAACGACCACGGCAAACAGGATTGGAAGAAACAACGCCATGCATGCACCGATCAAATCAGGTCCTGCCAGATTTATCGGCCATGGGCGGGTGGGGGGTTGAGTGGGTTATGGTGGTTACTCCGTTCCCACCAGCCTCGCTCCCGGTGGCCATTTGTGGCCGCGGCGATAATCCTGCATCGACATGACATTCCGCCCGTCGGGTTGCAATTCCAGGATTTCCACGCCGCCGTCGCCGGTCTGAATCTTCCCGTCGATCATGATCTCGCCGGTTTCCCATCGCGGGCCTTCGGTTGGCCCGGCGACGGCGCGCACGAGGCGAAGTTTTGTAATCTCGCCGCCGGCGGCATCGACCATCTTCACCCGACACCCGGGCCAGGGATATAGCCCGCGAATTCTCCGCGACAATTCGGCGGCGGTCTGGGTGAAATCAAGCTTGGCCGAGGCGCGCGAGAGTTTCGGAGCGACCGTCGCTTTGGCATGATCCTGCGGCGTTTCGATAACTGTCCCCGATTCCAGATCGGCCAATACTTTCAGCGTCAAAGCGACGCCGTCAACCGCAAGGCGGTCGTGCAATTCGCCGGCCGTCTCGGTTGCGCCGATGGCTATTTCCGATTGGCCGAGAATGGCACCGGCGTCCATTTTCTGCGCCAGGCGAATTACTGAATTACCGGTTACCGGCTCGCCGTCGATAATCGCCCAGTTGATGGGAGCGGCCCCGCGATATTTCGGGAGGCGCGAGGCGTGAAGGTTGATGCTCCCCAGCCGCGGATGATTCACCACCGCCTCGGCCACCTTCTGCCCGAAGGCAATCACCACCATCACATCCGCCGGCCCCAGCACCTGGTCGTTGATGTTGTCCGTTCGTAAAAGCGGCAACTTAGCGTCCAGGGCAATTTGCGAAATCGGCGTCGGCGTCAACCCCCGTCCGCGGCCGGCAGGCCGATCCGGCTGGCTGACCACCTGCACGATGTCATGCCCGGAGCCGATCAGCGCCCGCAGCGTCGGCGCGCCGAATTTTCCGCTTCCGGTAAAGATGATCTTCATGGAGCGGGAGGATAGACTGCATCCGGGACATTGTCAGCAGACAAGCAACAACTCACAAATGACAACTGATCCTCAACCCTCATTTTTCCGCCCGCCTCAGGCGTACGCTGCACTTTGTATTATTCATGCCCGGCGAAGCTTGCGCGACGCGAGCCAGGCCATGGCAAGCCCAAAGGGCATGACGTAAGACGCCGGGGGCAGTGGGACGGCGTTTCCGCCTCCGCCGCTGTTGCCACCGCTTCCGCTCGAGTTGAATGTTGCATTGAAATTGTCGTAATAGACGGAGTTGGCGGCGGCGGTCGTCCCGCCGCTCAGCTCGACCGATTCGATTCCAGCGCCGGTGAACGAAACCGTTTTAAAGCTGAGTGATGAGATGCTGGTGAGGGGGAGAGATGCGCTGGTGGTGCCCAGGTTTGTCCCGGTGCCGTTTGCACCGGTGAAAGCGGTCAGCGCCAGGGAATCGCTCTTGCTCACGCCGAAATCGCCCATGTCCGCCGAGAAGCTGCTGACCGGCGAGGAGAAGTTCACGTTGAAAAAGTTGGAGCCTGGCGGCGTGGGCGCCAGCGAGCGCGATCCGAAAGCGACGGAGCCGGCGTATGAGGAAAGATTCACCACGTCAAAGGGTTGCCCGACGCGATCGATGGTAATGGTCAGCCCGTTGTTGGTCAGCGACAGCGACTGTAACCCGCCGCTGTTGGTGGTGGCCTGCCCTTCAAAATTGAAGTTGGCGGCGGTGAGTCCCGCGTGCAGGCCGGCAGTGGACAAGAGCAGGGCGACGCCCGCCGATAAGAGTTGCTTCAACATCCGAATCTCCCTTTGAGACGTGAAGAGCGGCCGAAAAAAAACGCCACCCAGCCTCGCACCTGCTCGCACAACACGGGACAGATTTCCGATACGTTGGGCGACGGTCGTTGAGCTGAAGTGAGATTAGACCGCAATGCAATTCCTGCATACGGCGAAAATTCGCTCCTGGGAAAAATGAGCGGCGGGGGATTCAGATTCTGGGTTTCAGGTTCTCCGCAATGCTAAGCAAAGGAATCTTCCGTCTGTGAGGAGAATTCTGTAGGGCGGGCATTGCCCGCCGAACGCGTGGTTAGTGAAAGGTCGTCGCGACGGGTGGTGCCCGCCGTGCGTTGGTGGCATCACTAAAGTGGGACACATGCCATAGCTTACGCCGCCTTGCGCCGCGGCGTTGCTTCTTTCGCACTGCTGGCTTCACCTTCACCGGTTTCGTCGGTGCCGGCGTAGCGCAGGCGCTGGAAATAAAACGCGGGCAGCGCCATCAGCAAAACGCATACGCTTCCCAGCAACAGATGCGCGCCGGTGTGAAGATCGTTCTGCAGAAGGGCGATCGGCTTGTGGCGAAGCAGCAGGATTCCAGTGGCCGATCCGATGACGATTAATGCCGCTCCCTGCAAACAGGTCAGCCCGATGACAACGGTGCGATAGAAGATCAGCACCGGCCCGCCGACCGCGACGGCGGCGGCGATGCTGATGAAAAACGCCGCCAGCGGATTTGCGCCGTTGAGCTCGGCGGTTTGCCAGCCCAAAGCCGCCGCGGCAAGCCCAAGCGGCAGGGCGATCATCCAGCGGGTGTAGAACCAGGCTGCGGTGCCAAGCGCGGCGGCCCCGAAAATCAGCGCGACGGTGACCGAATCGATCAGATGGGCGAAGAAAACGCCGATCGCCGCTCCCCACAACGCGGCGGTAATGGTGGTCATCACCCGAAACACCTTCAACCCATACAGCAGATACATGAACCCCAGCACGATATTGGCGATCGCCCAAAACGTCGCCAATGCCTCCAACGGCAACACAAACTGCGGTGGCAGGGCGACTTGCGGAACGGTTGGAATGGGCGGAAGATTCATGACAGGCTCAGGCCAGGACAGCAAGACCATCGTTTCCGATTAAACCCGGGCGAAATTTCATTCAAATCGCCGGGGTGGCGACTTCAGTCGCCACCATGACGCGCCAAAGACCGATCCACATGCAATCCTGGCGTATGGTTTCACCATTTCCATGTTATCGGCCGATGGATGAACAAATCCTGAATCGAGTCGCGCCCCAGAATAAATCTGAGAGTTGAAATATTGGAAATCCCAAATCTTCGGGATCGAAGGTTGCCGAAGCATCGCATTTCCCGCCGACTCATGGAATAATCACCCAAGCCGGGGTGACTAAACCTGTGTAAAAGTCAATACACGGCCCGGCAGTCGCGGAGCGGCAATTTGCAGGAGACTGATTCCGAGCTTGTGACGAAGATCAGGCGTGGCGATAAAGTGGCTTTTCAGGAGCTGGTCCGCCGCCACGCCGATTCCCTATTGGGAATGGCCTATTCGCTGGTGGGCAATACCGCCGATGCCGAAGACATCGTGCAGGAAAGCCTGATCGTGGCGCTGGAGCGGATTCAGTCGTTCGAAGGCCGCTCGGCAATCGGAACCTGGCTTCGCGGCATTTTGGTCTTCAAGGCCGCCAAGCTTCGCCGCTCGCGAAAAGTGCGAAGTTCTGTGCCGATTCAGGATCACGATGGATCGTCCGAGGCCGACCGATCCGATTCCCGGCTTTCGACCCGGTCGGCATCCGCCGCGGTCGATAGTAAGGTCGATGTAATGGCCATGCTCGACACGCTTTCGGATGAGCATCGCGAAATCGTGGTTTTGCGTGAGATTCAGCAGTTTTCGTACGATGAAATATCGGCGATGCTAAAGCTGCCGCTGGGAACCGTTGAATCTCGCCTGCATCGTGCCCGTAACGAGTTGCGCAAGAGATTCAGCGGATATGGCGGGTGAATGAAGTAAAAGTGAAGAGTAACATGGAATGCACAGGATGGACAGGATAAAGAAAAGCAACAATGAGTCGATTCATCCTGTTCATCCATGGTGATTTCTCTTTGACCGTTCCCGTCCGCTTCGGCCTGCTCTGGTTGTGGTCGAGCGTAGCTCTGAGAATAGGAAGTGCGGGAGCGTTTTTTGGGTTTGGAATCGGACGGATTTGGAAATTTCGTGCAATCCTTCGGTTGTGAGCGGTATAATTCAATGGAAGTGACCTTCCCTGAGCCCGTCGAAGGGCCCGCGCACGGAGATGGTTATGAACGTCTGTGAATTCAATTCGTTGCTGGGCCGGTTTCATGATGGCGAATTGCCGTCGGCCCAGCGAACCCGCCTCGAGCAGCATCTCCCAGGCTGCGGCGAATGCTCCACCGAGCTCGAGCAGTTGCAGGTGATCGCGCAGACCCTCCGCGCCGGCGTCCGCCCGCGAGCATCAGCGCAATTCATGGCCCGGCTGGAATCGCTCGGAGCCAACGTCGAAGACGTGATAATCATGCGTTTCGTTCGCCGGCTGACGGCCGCCGCCGCTGCCATTTTGGTCGGCGCGACGCTTCTATGGGCGACGCATTCGTCCGCGCCGGCGCCTTCCGTTGCAACCGTAACGCCCCTTTCCAGCGACGAGCGAATTATCATCGATCCAGACGCGGCGGCGAAGGATGCCATGCCCGACAATAACCTGGCGCCCGCCGATGCCGAGTTCGGCGCGCTGGCGTCAGACATCACGGGAGGACGGCCTTGAGTCGTCTGAAACTGTTTATCGTCCTGGGATTTGGGATCATGTTCGTGGCCGGCCTTGAAGTCGGCCGCTCTCATACCAGTCTCACCGCGCTGCAGGCTGACTGGCATCGCCTGGTGGCGCGGTTCTCCCGGAATCCTTCGATTGCACCGACTCAACCGGAGGTGAAACCCGAGAGCGGGCCGTTGCTGTTCGGTAAAATTCCAATCAGTGCTGCTCAGGACGAGCAAATTCACAAGATTTACCACGAAGCGCACTCCCGCACCGACAGTCTCAGCCATCAGTTCCACGAGTTTGATCGCATCCGCGATGAAGACATCCAGTCGATGCTCGATCCGCTTCAACTGGCCGAGTATCAGTCCATCCAGGAGGAGCGTGATTCCCGAATTGCCGACCTGCGCTCGCAGATCAGTGCCGAGATGGAGAAAGCGGGCAAGGACGTGCGCGCCCTGCTGACGCCGGGGCAGCAAAAGCAATACGATGAGGTCAAGCGGAAATTCGACGAGTCGAAGGACCGCGGTCATCGCGGCGGCCCGGGGAATCCATCCCATCGCGGCGCTGGCGGCCCCGGTCCCCATCATCCCCACCCCGGCCCGGATTCCGGTCCCTCCCCCGCGCTTCCTCCAACAACCGCGCCCTCGGTGAATTAGGACTTATTGCACGACGGTTTTTTGCCGCTCGCGGCTTCGCGAATCAAGCCGCGAGCCTCCACGCGCCGGCAAAACCTGACGCGAAGGTACGAAAAGGACGAAGAACTCGAAACAAATTCTCTGGATGAAAAAATCGCCACAGATGAACCCGGATTAACACTGATAATAACGACGCGATCAGATTTTATCCGTGTCCATCCGTGTTCATCTGTGGCGATATCGCATTTTGCTTTGGCTCGCGGCTGCGCGCCGGTCAGTCTCCTTCGTCCCTTCGAATCAAATTCCGAAGAGTGCCTGATCGCAACATCTCCCCCCAATTCCAGTATCGACAACTGCCGGCAATCCCCCTGATTCCGGCTTTCCAACCTCCATCGCCGGGAGACCGAACGTGACCCACTTTTTTCGGCAGATTAAAATCCTTGCCATCGCGGTCTTTTTGCTGCTCGCCAACTTCACGATGACGACCCGCGCCGCCGACCCCAAGCCCCCCAAGGGCGGCTGGCTGAACGACATGCCGCCCGATCGCGTGCAGATCGACAGTGGCAAAAGAAATCCGCTTTTTTACGTTGGCGAGCCGATCCAGTTTACGCTCAAAGGCCCGCCGGCCGAGCGCTTCGAGGTGCGCGATTATTGGGGACAGGTGGTCGACAAAGGGCCTGCCGACGCGGTGCTTCATATCAAGGATCAGCCGCCGGGGTGGTACAAGCTTTATGTTTTCGGCAAGCCCGTGCCCGAGCCAACGAAAGAGCCGGGCGACAAGGCGAAGGATAAGAAAGCCGCCGAACAGCATAACGCCTGGCAATATCGCCAGTGGTACGGCGACGGCGTTGGCGGCATTTGCTTCATCGTCCTGCGCGACGATCCGCATTTCCCCAAGCTCCCTGACAAAGACAAATACCCCGATCCGGGCCTCGGTGACGAAGTCATTCGCGGCGTCAGCGGCATGGGCCCGCAGCGCCACTCGGCCGACGCGGGAAAACCCGAGGAAAGCATCAAGAACCTCGAGGCGGCCATCGCCATCGATCGCGCGCTGTATCTGCCATACGACCCCGCCCGCAAGCGCGTGCTGTTTATCGCCTTTCCCAATGGCACCAAGGGAAAGCTCGACGGCGTTCGCAAGATTGTCGAGCATTTCAAGAACGATGTGAAGTATTACGAGCCACGAAACGAGCCAAACTTTGGCGCAAGCGGCAGCGATTTCGCCAAAAACGAAATGGCGGATTTTTACAAGACAGTGAAGTCGGTCGATCCTTCGCTGAAAGTGATCGGCCCGGGAAATGTCACCATCGGCCCCAACGGCGCGGGCCTGGGATTCATCGAAGACTTCCTCAAAGCCGGCGGCGGCGATTTTATCGACGGCTTTTCCTTCCACGCCTACAACTGCGTCAACGGCGATGTCTGGCTTGCCCGCCATTCCATGGACGCTCTGGTGGTCCTGCTGAAGAAATACAACGTCGACAAGAAGGAGCTTTGGCAAACCGAGCAGGGATATTTCGCCTGCGTGTACGGCGCTTATCAGCCGCACCTTCAGGGGCGCTGGACGATGGTGCAGATGATGACCTACGAGCAGTACGGCTTGCCGAAGGAACACAACGACCTTTGGTATGATCGCAGCCACGGGTTTTGGGATGTCCCCACATGGTGGGAAAATGATGATGGCGGGTTTAACCCGGCAGTCCCGCTGATGCGCGTCTGGTCGGAGGAACTGTTCGGCACCAACTTTTCCAAGGCGTATGACCTTGGACCTTCGGGCAACAAGCTCTATGTCGCCAGCCTGTTCCAAGGCCCGAAAAAACGCGTGGCGGCGTTCATGAGCGCCGGCAGCACCGACGGAAAAGTCGAGCTGAATGTCACCGGCGGCAATGGGAAACTGCATCTTGTCTCAGCCTTCGGCGTTGCCAGCGATCTGCCCGTGACCGAAAGCAAAGCCACGCTTGCCGTGCCGGAACTTCCCGTCTATGTCGAGCTGGCCAATGGGCAGGACATCGCGCCGGTGGCGCAGGATTTCGGGAAAAATCTCGCGCGCGAAGAGGGCGTCACGCTGGCCGCCTCCGGCACCGGCAAACATCCGGTCGACCCGAAGATTCCCAATGGCATTTCAAAGCTGAACAATGGCGAAATGGAAAACTGGTATTACACCCAGAAGCCGCCGGCCCAGCCGTGGATGGACGACACGCCGAATTTCCCGGCTTGGGTGGAAGTGCGTTTCCCCAAGCCGACAAAAGTCGGCCGGGTGATCATTTATGCGCCGGTTCCCTGGCAATGGCAGGGAACCCTGGTCGATTACGAGCTGCAATACGATGACAACGGCAAATGGGTGACGATCGACCACGTGAATGAGCCGCTCAAGACATTCAAAGTGGTCACGCCCAGCACGCGAACCAAGGTGGACAGCTTTTTCAGCGACCGCCACATCTTCCAGCACGCGTTCAAGCCAGTGACCACCGCCAAACTGCGTATTCTCGTGCACAACACCACCTTCGGCGGCGGGGCGACCGAAGACGTCGCCTGGGCCGGCGGCCAAACCGGGCCGCATCATGTGATGCTGCGGGAGATTGAGGTGTACGAACAATAACGGCGTGGGGTTAACGGGTTCGTTAAGGACGTGCTTTGTCACAGCTACAGCACGTTTCACGTTGGTGGCGCGGCCGCGCCATCGTCATCCTGAGGTACTCCGAAGGATCTTGCCTGCCGTCGCGCACCGGCAGATCCTTCGGAATACCTCAGGTGCAACGGCTTGCAAGCCGACCCCTTTCTGACTATCCGACGCGAAGCGCGGCGGGAATTCTTTGAAGTGTGCACATCTTCAGCTAAGGAGTCGGGGCCCACGGAGCGCCGCAGTCGCTCAGGCGACAAGGCAAGTCTGCCCGGCCTTGTGCACGGTTCAAAGAATTCCC
>DASRRM010000362.1:0-6133 GCA_035695715.1 Tepidisphaeraceae bacterium | reverse complement strand
GATTGTATTATGCGCATGTGGGACCGCTCTGGAGCTCATCGGGTTCCATGGAGTCGGATGTTTATCACCATATTGATTTGGTTAGCGTGGGACGGCGTCAGATTGTTCACGCCGGTAAGGTTACGGAGTTGCTCCCGGGTTGGGCCTGGTTTCTGCCCGGCGGAACGCCCGTCGAACGCCGTTGCGAGGAAGATTGCCAGCTCCATTTCATCAAGTTTCGCTGCGAATGGCTTCCCGGTGTGGACCCGCTGCTGGACTGGCCCGATCGCCGCCCTCTTCGTTTGGGGCGCTGGGATCAAGGCGTCGCTCGCAAGCTCCTGCGATTTGGCGAGAGTCCTGACATGAAGTTGCTCCTGCTGTTGCATTCTCAAATCCTGGTTTGGCTGGCCGAAGCTCTGCCGGATCTCGAACAAATCATCAGTGAACATTTGCTGTCGCACCAAAGGTTCGAGCCTGTCTTCGAGACCATGGAAGATCGGCTCGGGGCGGACTTGCGGGTGGGCGATTTGGCTGCCGCCATGAGATCTCCCGTCTCATCATTCTCAATGGCTTTCAGCAGGAGCATGGGGATGAGTCCCAAGGCCTGGCTCAGTCGTCGTTTGAATCAGGAAGCCATCAAGCTGCTCATCCAATCCGACGAACCAATCAAGGAGGTTGCTTTTCGTCTCAAATTCGTTGATGAGTATCACTTCAGCCGTTTCTTCAAACGAATAAATGGCATGGCCCCGACGGCCTACCGGCAACGTTTCTTCGGCAATCACAAATAAGGGGACCAACTATTGGAGACACCTTAGCCAAGCCTCTCGTCCAGTCTTGGTTGGTATGTATTTTCACGGTTTCTTTGAGGTAGCCTGTGAAAAACGTCCATGAAGCAACGGGATTTGTCCATTGCCGCGACCCGTTATCCTTGTGTTATCTTTGCTACAAAGTCTGCTATTATGTTGTTTGGATCGGAAGATACTGCGGCGCTCGATGGGAAAATTAAGCGGGTTTTCTCCAAACCGGTAACTGCCAGCCTTGGCGCGGCTGCCCAGAAGCTCACGGCGACTGAGTTACGGCAGGGATTTTGTTCGCCGCCAGCAGCGTTCCGTCCGGTGCCTTTTTACTGGTGGACTGGCGAACCATTAAACCGAGAGCGAATCGCCTGGCAACTCGACCGCCTTAAGGAAAAAGGGATTTGCCAGGTAGTCGTTAGTTACTCGCACGGAACGGATGGCGCAACCGAACCGGGCAAGCCGCCGCTGTTTTCCCGTGAGTGGTGGGATCTGTTCCGCTGGTTCCTCTCCCAATGCCGTGAGCGCGAGATGACGGCGGGTTTCCAGGATTACACACTGACAGAACCGACGTTTCGCGAAATTGGCGCTCGTACGCCGGGCATGCGCGGCGGTCAAATGATCTGTACTTGGACCCGGGTGTCCGGGCCCGCCTCCGTCGCGTTGCAAGCCGAGTCCGCATCTCTGGCCGTCGGTGCCTGGGCCTATCCCCTGGCCGAGGGAATACCTCAACCAGCGGAAGCGATTGATCTGACATCCTTCATCCAGGAAGATGCACTTCTATGGAATGCGCCGCAAGGAAGTTGGTTGGTGGCTCTTGTTTTTGTGAGGCTTGGCGCCTTCGACCCGATGCATCCTGACTCGGGCAATCTTGCCATCGAAAGCCTCTACGCGCCTTTTGCTCGCGAGTGTCCTGGAGAAGTCGGCCGCACGCTTAAGCTCTTTTTTCAGGACGAACTCGACTTCGGCTCCAGCATGCCTTTCTGGTCAGAATATTTGCGAGCCGCTTTTCAGTCTCATCAGGGGTATGACCTGTGGCCGTTCCTCCCGGCCCTCTGGTTGGATTTAGGCCCGGCCACGACCAAGGTGCGCTTGGATTACGCCGATGTTATCACCAGCGAACTGGAACGTTGCTATTTTCAACCCATTTTTCGATGGCATGAGCAGCACGGTACGCTGCATGGCCATGATAACATGGGGCGCGGCGACATGCGCGTTGGCCGGGAATTTTACGGTGATTATTTCCGCACCATGCGTTGGTATTCTGCGCCAGGGTGCGATGATCCCAGAATCAACAGCCAACGTGCCTTCAAGGGACTTAAAGTCAATAGTTCCATCGCCCATCTTTATCATCGTCCACGCGTCTGGGTGGAGGCATTTCATTCCAGTGGCTGGGGAACCACTCCTGCCGAGGCCGTCGCAGCTATGAACGAAGACTTTGTCTACGGTGCCACCGTTGTGAATCTGCACGGCCTTTATTACACGACGCGCGGTGGGTGGTGGGAATGGGCGCCCCCGGATTTCCATTTTCGCCAGCCTTATTGGGAGCATTGTGGCCCGCTCAACGATTACTTCACGCGCCTCTCATGGCTATTGTCGCAAGGAGTGCATCGCTGCGACGTCGCTATTCTCTACCCCAGCGCAGCCCTTGAAGCCGAGCCCAGTGCCGACGGCTCGCGCGTGATGCATGCTCTGATGCATGCCCATGCAGGCAATGCCGTGATTAAGGACTCAGCCGTAGTTTCAGGCGATTCGGAGCGCGTGGCCTTCGGCCTGGGCAGATACATTTTTGACCAGGCCTGCGACTTCGATTTCATCGATTTCCAATCCCTGGCCCGCGCCACGGTAGCCGACGCTGAACTGCAGGTGAGCGGTGAAGCCTATCGAGTGCTGATTCTGCCAGCCATGGCTTCTGTCCGGTTTTCGACCCTCGAAGTGGCTCGCGATTTCGTGCGCGCGGGGGGCTTTGTCATTGCCTGCGGCTGCCTCCCGACCTCCAGCGAATGCGCCAGCGCAGGCGACCCGCAGTTCGATGCATTGTTGGCAGAAATATTTAGTCCTCAACCGCAATCTTCTGGCGGACGCGGTTTTCTGGTTCCAAAGGACTATGGCGAGGTATTGCATCTCATTAACGAGTTCATTCCGAGAGATGTGGTCAGCTCGGCCGGACCATTACAGGTGCTGCATCGACATCTTGAAGCGCAAGACGTGTTTTACGTCTTCAATCCTGCCAGCTCGCCTCTAACTGCTGATGTAGGGTTTCGGGCCAGCGGCGCTGTGGAGCAGTGGGACGTTTGGACAACCGCGGTTACGCGGCTGCCACTGGTCGCGGGGTCCGATGGCGTCAGCACCCTGCGCCTGACGCTAAAAGCCCGCGAGGCTAGGGTCATTGTATTTCAGCGGCAGGCTTGGTCCCAGTTGATGATTCATTCGCCTGACGATGTAGTTGTGGAATTGCAGCGATTCGATGGCCCCTGGAATTTCACGGTACGGCCAACCCTCGACAACCGCTTCGGCGATTTCCGCCTGCCGGCTACAGATGGGCCGCTCGCGCCGGAAGCAAGCCGCTTCAAGTGGGCGGAAGAAACCATTCCGGACATGAAATGGCACGAGCCGGCTTTTGATGATTCGCTTTGGCCTGAAACGACCTATTCATTCGGTCCGCGGTTTGAGGTAATCGGCCCGCTGCCACCGAATGCGCCCTGTGATGGCCCATGGCGGCCATATGCTTTCTCTTTGCGCTGGGGCATAGAACGCGATCCATTTCTAACGGACTGGTATAGCGGTCCGCACGGACTGAAGAACAAAGTGCCGGATGAATTTCTGGATTTCTACTGCGATCAGCCTGGGAGCGAGTGGCACCTGCGTGCCAGCGTCGCCATGGAAACGGATCGAGAGGCAACTATGATGGTGGGTGGGCGGTGCGCCTATCAGGTTTGGATAAACGAGCAATTAGTTTTGGAACAGGTCAACTCGCTACCCCCAGGCCGGCACGCACCATGGAATATTCCTCACTATGAGTGTGTGCCTCGCGAAGCGCGCGTGAGCTTGCGCAAAGGCATTAATCACTTGCGGTTGAAACTGGTTCAGCCGGAAGGGCAGCGCACCCGTGCCTTTGTCGCATTTGATCCTCCTCCTCCGCCCTCGACTCTTGTGGGTTTGCGTTGGTTCACAAAGCCGCTAGTGCCGCGACCGGCACTGCTTGCGCCCTCCGATCGCCGGGCCACGTGGTTCCGTTGCATAGCCCCGCCGGGTCTTAGGGGGCTGCAATTTATTTCGCGTGGCCAAGCCCGCGTTTGGGCCTGCGGCCAGGAACTCGTGGTCCAGAAAATGGAAAGCTTTTCCGACGGCAGCATACGCTATCGTGTAGTGACGAAAGAAACTCATCTGGAACCGATATCACTGGCGTGGCGCATTGAGTCCGCTCCCGAATATCGGGCGGGGGATGTCCTTCCCGAACCCGTCCAATTCGATTGTGGTACCGGGCGGTTGCCTGCGGGTGATTGGTGCGCTTATGGCTTGGCGGTTTATTCAGGCATTGGCGAATATCAACGAAGTTTCGAATTCACCGGCCCGCGCGGTGGACGGATATGGCTTGATCTCGGCGACATCTCAGCTTCTGCCGAGGTGCGAGTCAACGGCATTTCAGCCGGAGTCTTGACCGCACCACCTTGGCGAGTGGATGTGACAGACCTTGTTCAACCGGGTAGGAACAACCTGATAATTCGAGTCGCCAACACGCTTGCCAACCACTATAGTATTGGCATCCCGACTCCTTATGCCTTCCCACACCAGACCCGATCAGGCCTCTTCGGCCCGGTTCGGTTGATGCACGAGCAGAGCCGATGAGCAAATCACTGGGAGACCGAAATTCCCCAATGAGTAATCTGCCATTCTCCCCTGCCGTATCGTTTCCAAAAATGATCGGCTACGGCCTGGGTGAATGCGCCAATTCGCTCATCATGAACGGTTTTTTTGGCTTCGCGATGCTCTATTACACGGAAGCGCTCAAACTCAATCCATCGCTGGCGGGCACCGCTATGGCGGTGTCGGTCTTCTGGGAAGCCATCAGCGAACCAGTGATGGGACATTTCAGCGACCATACTCGCAGTCGGTTTGGCCGTCGGCATCCATGGATGCTGCTGGGGGGAATAATGATGGCGACTTGCTTCTATTTCGTCTGGGCCGTGCCGGCACCTTTGCGAGGACACGCGATGCCACTGTTTTGGTATCTGGTGGCGATAAATTTGCTGCTGCGCACTGGGCTGACGATGTTTTTCATTCCTTATGTGGCGTTGGGATTTGAGATGGGAGGTGATTATGATGGACGTTCAAAAATACAGGCAGTCCGACAGGTGCTGAATATGGCCGCCAATTTTGCCGGGCCGGCACTGGCGTGGAGTATTTTCTATACTGATACCGTCAGGGCAGACGGGGTTAAAGTTCTTGGCACCACGGTGCCGCAGAATTTTATTAACATGGGCGCGGCCTTCTCATTGGCAACGGTGGCATTTGTATTGTTGGTGCTGTGGCTGACGCGTAACTGGATCGAAGATACCCGGGAGAAGATTCAACATGAGGACCCAGCCCGCCGCGAGAATTTCTTGCGGGACATGAAAAACATTGTCTGCGACCCGAATCCACGCTGGGTGTTTGTGTTCATTTTTTGCGTGTGCATTGGCATGGTCTTAGTCAGCTCATTGCAAATGTATGTTTACGTCTATTTCATGAAGTTCGAGTCGTATCAAAAATCCATTGCACATGGTTCGACAATGATTGGCATGGCAGCTGGCGCGGCGATTTCGGCATGGCTGGCCAGGCGACTGGACAAAAAACGTGCGGTACTGGTGGGAGGTACCGTAAGCATTGCTTGCAATGGCGCACTTGCCGCGCTGTTCCTCAGCGGGTTAGTACCGGTCGGCACGCAGACGGCACTCTGGCTGTTTGTGGCATTCCATGCCAGCTACTGGTTCGGCAACGGTATCATGCTGCCCATCGCCACCGCCATGATGGCGGATGTGGCGGAATTGCACCGCGCTCGCACCGGGTTTAACAAAGATGGCGGCTATTCAGCGGTATTCAGTTTGGCCATGCGGCTGGCAATTTCCTTCAGCTTGATGGCTTCCGGTTGGACGTTGACAAGCATTGGTTTTGTTGAGGACGCCGCGCATACAACCCAAACGCCGGAGGTTATCTGGCGACTCGGTGCGGCGACATTCATCGCAGGCCCTTTGATGTGTGTCATTTCACTTCTGGCAATCAGACGTTATCCACTCACGCATGAAACCATCAACAAGCTTACGGAGAAATATAAGTCTGAAATCACGGCAGAGGAAAGACGATATGCGTAGCGGAGGCAT
>DASRRM010000361.1:0-14405 GCA_035695715.1 Tepidisphaeraceae bacterium | reverse complement strand
AATTTCGGGTGCAACGTGCTGGAGTATTTCAAGAATTTCCGCACCGCCGAGCCCGGCTCGCCGCTGGCGGTGAAGGGAACCACGCGCGGCGCGCCGGATCAATTTGAGCAGGATGCGATGAACGACCGGCTGCCGGCGGTTTCGTGGATCATTCCGACGTCAACCGAGTCGGAGCATCCCGATTTCATGCCCGCGGCGGGGGCGGCGTTCGTGGCGCGCAAGATCGACGCCATCGCCGCCAATCCAAAGGTGTGGGCCAAGACGGTGTTTATCCTGGACTATGATGAGAACGATGGGATATTCGATCACGTGGTCCCGCCCACGCCGCCGGAGGGGACGACGGATGAGTTCGTGGGAGCTCTGCCGATCGGCGCAGGGTTCCGGGTGCCGTGCATCATCATTTCCCCGTGGACGGCCGGCGGATGGGTCTGCAGCCAGAACTTCGACCACACCTCGGTGCTTCAATTCCTGGAAAAATTCACCGGCGTAACCGAGCCAAACATCAGCACCTGGCGGCGCCAGACTTTCGGCGACCTGACGAGCGCCTTCCGCTTCGCCGACGGCAGCGCATCGTCGCCCACCGGGCTTCCAGAAACCGCCGGCGCGCTGACGGTGGCGCGGGCCAAGGCGCTGGTATTGCCCAAGCCGGTGGTACCGACCGATGATCAGGCCATGCCGGTGCAGGAAAAGGGGACACGCAAGCGCATTGGGAAATAAAGCCACGCTTCTCCCCCGAAAACGATCTGAACGAGTTTTCCGGATGGACTCCCAGGTCCGTTGCCCCAAGACGCCGGTGTCTGAGGTACTCCGAAGACCCGGATCTTACCAGGAAGGACCCGGCTCTTCGGAGTACCTCAGAACCGGCGTCGAGCAGAGAGCCTTGGTACACGATAGAATTGCAGGTTATTTCCCCCGCACCCTGAGTGAGCTTACCATGCCGGGCAGATGATGAAGCTATTGGTCCAGTATCTGGCGGTTGGCAGCGCGGGCTTTCTCGGCGCAATCACCCGGCTCTTTGTCGGCAGCGTTTTCGGGCGCTGGCTCGAAACCAGCTTCCCCGTCGGCACGCTGGTCATCAATGTCACCGGCAGCTTTATCCTCGGATGGTTCATCACCTTCGTCACCGAAAAATATCCCGTCTCCGACACCCTCCGGCTGGCGATTGCCGTCGGGTTCGTGGGCGCATATACGACCTTTTCGACGTTCACCTATGAATCGACCAAACTGATGAACGACCGCGCCTGGGCGATGGCGATCGCCAATATCGTCGTCAGCCTGGTGCTGGGATTATTGGCGGTGCGTTTGGGAATCATGACAGCCCGGCGTGTGTAGTTTAAATTATTCAAACTGAGCGTTTCGACGCGAGATGGAGAAACCAACTTGAAATTATGCCCGAAAAGTGGAAGAAGCCTCCACGCCGGGGCAAGCGGCGAGCACAACCGTGGTTAGCGCGAACAACGTTGTTCGGAGGCCGACTAATATCATCCTGAGGTACCCCGAAGGATCCCACCGCGGCCCAAATCCTTCAAAAGTGGAACTGGTTGGCAACCTCAGGCCTTGGCCGATGCCAGGTTGGAATACCCGGATGTTCCGCCGGCCGAGAGGGCACGGATGCGGTAGGTGTAGGTGACGCCGGTGGCGACGTTGTGGTCGCTGTAGGCGTGGATGGCGGTGGCGGTCGTGGCGATGGGGGAGAAATGAACGCCGTCAACAGCTCGCTCGATCACGAACCCGGTTTCAATGCCAAAGGCGGTGTCCGTCCAGGCGAGAGTAATGAGGGTTGACGAGGCGACGGCGGCTTTGAGGGCCGCCGGGGCGGTGGCGATGTGCGGGGCCGCAAGCGCCGGCGCTTTGATGGCGGCGCTGTTGGAGAACGCCGAATCGCCCCCGGCCGAAATCGCCTGCACGCGATAGGTATAGGTCGTGCCGGCAACGGCGGTGCGGTCAATATACACCGGCAGATTTCCGGCGGTCATTCCGATCTGCGTGAAATGAACGCCGTCGGTGCTGCGCTGAATGATGAAACCGGTGGCCGTCGAGCCGGCGGGATTGCTCCAGGAAAGATCGAGTTGCGTTGACGAGGCCGCGACAACTTTCAACGACGCCGGCGCCTTCGCAACCGGCGGAAGCGCGGCGGTTGGCGTTTTCACGGCGGCGACTTTTGAAACCGCCGACACGCCCGCGGTGGAAGTTGCCTGCACGCGATAGGTGTAGGAAACGCCTGGCGAGGCGGTTTTGTCGCTGTAACTGATGACGTTTCCGGCGGTCGTGCCGATTTGCGTGAAGTGAACCCCATCGGTGCTGCGCTGGATGATGAAGCCGGTCGTGGCGGCGCCTGACGTATTGGTCCACGTCATGGCAACTGCCGTCGGAGCGGTCGCAACGGCCTTCAAATTCGCCGGAGCGGCGGCAAGCGTCGGCTTGGCGACGGTCGCGGTCTTTGCTTTTGCCAGCGGCGACCATGCGGAGTTTCCGCCGGGCGATGTGACGGCCACGCGATAAGTATACGTGAGGCCGGGCAAGGCGGTCGGGTCGCTATAGGCGAGGACGCCGGGCGCGATGGTGGCGATCTGTGTGAAGGTGATGCCGTCGGTGCTGCGCTGGATGATGGAGCCGGTGTCGAAGGTTGCCGCGGGGTGAACCCAGGCGAGGGTGATGAGCGTGGCCGATTTCGCGGAAGCCGACAGGCTCGCCGGCGCGCTCGGCAATGGCGCTGTCGTGAACTTGACGGCGGCACAAGCCGGCGAATTCCCGCCGGCGCTGGCCGCTTCGATGCGGTAGTAATAGGTGGTTTTCGCGGCGGCGGCGGTGTCGACGTAGCTCGTCGCGCCGGCCAGTGTCGTGCCGATTTGCGCGAAAGTGGTCCCGTTTGTGCCGCGTTGCACGATGAATCCAGTTTCAATTCCCCCGGCGGTGTCCGCCCAGGAAAGATGCACCTGCGTTTGCGATAAGCCCGACGCCACCAAGCCCGTTGGCGCTGCGGCCGGCAGATGCGTGGTGATATTCGCGACGGCCGAATACGCCGACGCTCCGGCAGTGGCGATCGTCTGCACGCGATACGCATAGGGCGTTCCCGGCGAAACATTGCTGTCGACAAACGATGTGATGCGCGCCGCCGTCGTGGCGATTTCCACGAACGCCTGCGCGTTGACGCTGCGCTCGACGATAAATCCGGTTTCCGTTGCCGAGGCGGCGTCGGTCCAGGAGATTTTGACCTGTGTCGGCGAAACCGCCACGGCCAAAACGCCGGTCGGAGCAGCCGGCAGCGCCGCCGTTGCTACCGCGGCCGCGGTTGACCACGCCGACGCGCCGCCCGCGGAATTTGCCGCTACGCGGTACATATAGCTCGTGCCGGCCAGAACGGTCGTATCACTGAATGCAACGATGCCTTTACCAGTGGTTCCGATTTGTGCAAAGGCCCCGCCGGCGGTGCTGCGCTGAATGATGAAACCTGTTTCCACTCCGGCGGCGTTGTCGTGCCAGGCGAGATTCACCTGTGTCGATGAAACCGCCGCCGCCGTCAGCGCGCTGGGCGCGGCAGCGGCCAGCGGCGTGGTGACCGTTGCGACGGGCGACCATGCTGAACTCCCGCCGGCAGCCGTGGCTTCCACGCGATAGGTGTACGCCGTGCCGGTAGTCAACGCCGTATTGCTGAACGCCGTCGCACCCTTGGCCGTGGTTCCGATTTGCGCGAAGGCGCCACCGGCGGTGCTGCGCTGAATGAGGAAGCCCGTCTCCACGCCGGCGGCGTTGTCGTGCCAGGCGAGGTTCACCTGCGTTGCCGAAACCGCCGTTGCCGTCAGCGCGCTGGGCGCGGAAATCACCACAGGGGTGGTTGCTGTCGCGATGTTAGACACTGGCGAAACACCACCAGTCGAATCCTCTGCCTCGACGCGATAGCTGTAAGTCGTGCCGGCAGTCAGGGCGGTGTTGCTGAATGTTGTGACGCCCCTGGCGGCGGTTCCCACCTGCGCATAGGCGCCGCCGGCACTGCTGCGCTGGATCATGAATCCTGTTTCCACGCCGGCGTCGGTGTCGGTCCAGGCGAGGTTCACTTGTGTCGACGAAATCGCCGTTGCGGTTAGCGCGGTCGGCGCAAGCAGATTAGCCGGTGTCGTCACCATGGCGGCGGTGGAATAGAGCGAATTGCCGACGCTGCCCGTGGCATACACGCGATAGGTGTAGCTGGTGAGGGGGGCGGCGGTCTTGTCGACGAAACTCGTCACGCCAGCGCCGGTTGCGCCGACATTGGCAAAGTTCGTCCCATCGAGGCTGCGCTGGACGACAAAGCCGTTCTCGATTCCGGCGGCGGTGTCGGTCCAGGTGAGGGTGACCTGGGTGGCGGAATTGGCGACAGCCTTGAGAGCCGCCGGTGCGGTGGGCGGCGAGATGTTGGTGGTGTTGGGCGACGTGCTCCATGGGGAAAAAGCGGTGTTTCCACCGGGCAAGAGCGCCCAGCCGAGCCCTCCGCCACTTTGGAAAACCCCGGCGGAAACCGCGTCGCCGCTGCCGGTCGCATCGCCGCTGGGGCCGGAAACGCTGCCCCACCAGTTATTCTCGGCATTGAAAACGCCGTCGTAATTGTTGGCGAAGTAAACGACGGAAATGGGGACACTATAGGCGGCGTTGTTGTTGTAAAAATCGTTGTTATTGAGAACGAACCCGGAGTTGTCGCCCGCCGCCCCCTTGCTGTCGACGGCCACCGCCGGGCCCCAGTTGTCGTCAACGTCGTTATCGTCGAGCGTGACGTTCTGCACGTTTCCCTCGAAGCGAATCGAGCCGCTGTATTGGTCCTGGCAGCCGGTGACGGTATTTCCGCTGAATGTGATATTCGTTGCGTTAAGGATCAAGGCGGCTTTGCCGTTGCTGTTCATCACGTTGTTGGTGATGGAGATATTCGACTGCGCGCCGGCCACGTCGGCTTCCAAAGCGACGGCGGCCTCCAGGTTGGTCGTGCCCGTCCCGCCGAAATTGCCGGTGAAGATATTGGAATCGATCGAGACGCCGGTGAGATTTCCGCCGCTGATGTTTTCATCGGTGTAAATTCCCCGGCCGCCATTTTCCCCGGCATTATTGTTATTGCGAAAAACATTGTGCTGGATGAGTGCCGGGTCGCTGCTGCTGTCATTTGCCAAAAACAGCCCCGAGACGTTGTGTTGCACGATGTTGTTGATGATGTGCGTTCCCGACTGCCCGGCGGCGATGACAATTCCGGCGCCGAAGTTGTCGCTTGGGTTGGTTTCACCCTGGACGGTGAAGCCGTCAATGGTTACATCATTTGCATCGATATAAAATGCCGAGGTTTGCACCGAGCCGCTGGTCGCGCCGGTGACAATCGACTCCGGGGCCGACCCATTGATGCGCGAGCCCGAGCGTGCATCGACGCCCGCCTGCGCCCCTTCGATGGTGATGGATTGGGAAACGACAACCTGCTCGGGATAAGTCCCGGCGTCGACGACGACGGTATCACCCGCATTGGCCGCATCGACGGCGGCCTGGATGGTGGAATAAACCGTCGCGCTCCCAACAATCTGCGCTGCAAGCAGCAGCCGCTGCTCCAGCATTTCAGCCGACCACCGCGCCGACGGTCCGCCCGCGGATTGCTTTGCCGAGTGCAAACCGCCCCCTCCGCGCGTGGCGGCGATGCAACTGCCCTTCATTTTCCGGCGCTTACCAGACATGGCGCATCCCTGGTTAATTCCCACATCGCCAAACTCCGGCAACAGCCGTGGCGCATCGCAGGTTTCACACCGATTGGGAAGCTAGACAGCGACAGAGCAATGGCAAAGGCCGCTTTAACGTCAAAACCGGAATTATCGGCCGAAATACGCGAAAACTGGGAGAAGTGTACGGGCTGCAAAGGTTACGCGGAATATTCGGCCGCACTGGCCGTCGAATAATCGCGCTAGCAAAAAGTGGTCTAAATAACCCTGCGCGATCATGCGCCGCCAAAGCAAAGAACCGTCATCCTGAGGTAATCCGAAGGATCTAGCCGTTGCGGTGAAACAGCAAGGTCCTTCGGAGTACCTCAGGATGACAGTAGCGCGTAATCGCGCAGGGTCATTTAGTTTGCCACAAATTCCATGATTCGTGCCGCATGCCCTTTGCTCCGGTCATCGGACGCTTTTGAGACGCGGATGGTTAAGGTATGCGGCCCGGGCTTAAGGTCATGGCCGAACAGCACCGTGCGCGGGTAGTGCAGGCCCTGGCTGAAACGGTGGTAGAGATTCACGTCGGCAAAAGGGCCGCCATCAATGCTGGCTTCCACGATGCCGGCGTCGGGGCCGGCCACCACGTATGCGCCGACGGCGGTGCCTTCAAACTGCAACGTAGCCTCTGCCCCCGGTTTCGTGGCGCAGAGCATGGGAATGGACGTGAAGCGATCGCGCGTGGCGCCGGGAATGTTTTTCCAATCGGGCACGCCAAGCGTAAAGCCGCTGACAATCTTCGCTTCCTTCGGGTCGATGAACCGGCCATGCTCGTAATTCATCGCATCCAGCGGCTTGGCGGGCATCACGTGCGGCTTAAGCTTCTGCATGGCATCCTTCGCCACCGGCTCGCCCCACCATGCCCGGGAATAAAGCTCGTCGATCATGCTGGCGCAGATGGCGTTGCCAAATGGAGCGGGATGAACGCCGCCGTATTGCTTCCAGGTGAGTTTCCCGGCGGTAATCTCCCCAGCCACTTCCCTGGCGAGATTGATGGTCGGAATATCATAATATTTCGCGACGGCTTCGTGCGCCTCAATGGTCAGCGGCGTTTTTCCGGCTTGCAGCGTGGCCAGCATCCCCTCGTTCACAAAGAACGTCATCACGATGTCCATCTTCGGATTGGATTGCCGGGCATGGCGGATGATTCCCTCCATCCCGCGAACGCATTCGGCGCGGGTGTGGGCGGCATCCTGATCGTCGTTCACGGCAAACTCGACAAAGAGAAGATCGATCGGCCCTTTGGAAAGCACGTCCGATTCCAGCCGCATCGCGCCGGTAGTTGAACAGGTGGAAGAAACGCCGGCATCGATGAATTTGAAGTCGGTGCCGGGAAAACGCTTTTTAAGTCTCTCGCAAACCATCGGCCGATAGCCGATCATCTCGGTGATCGATCCGCCGATGAAGGCGACAGTTCCCTTTTTCTCGAGCTCGAATTTCGTTTGGGCGTTGTGGAAACCGTCGCGAAGCTGGACGTTTTCGCCGAAAGGTCTGGAATCATCAGCCAAAGCGGCGGCGGGTAGTAAAGCAACGAGAATAATAAGAGCGATGAACTTTTTCATGGTTGGAGATTTCAATTCTTTGGGGCAGGGCGACCATTCAGGGTGAACCCGCGTCGGCGCGGCAATTATGATTTCGCGCTTAACGACAGTGTCTACTCGCCGCCTGCCACCGCGTGGAGACTTTTTCATGAAGGACTGCGATAAGAGATAACCTCAGCCCCGCGCCAGAGCCCTTCAAGCCGGGTCAAGCGGCGCGAATAACCTCGCATGTCATCGAAATCGCAATTGCCGCGCCGGCCCGGATCGATCCCGGGGGGCGTGGAAGAATTCCAAGGTCGAACTTGCGGATCCTACAGCTTCTGCCCGCAGCGCCGGCAAAATTGGGCCATCTCGGGATTGCCCGCCCCGCAGGCCTTGCAGGGGCGGGTTTGCGATGAACTGATTTGCCGGCGTTTGCTGGAGGCCAAGGAAATGATGACAAGCATCACGATAAACGCGATCACGAAGAACCATGGGATGCCGATCACGGTTTTTCCTTTGTTTGTAAAACCAACCGGGAACCATCCTACCATTGGCAGGCGGCCTCGCCCAGCGTTAACTTCCGCCGAATGCCTTGGTGCCGTTCCTGGCAATCGGCGGCTAAAGTAGGATGGGCGTACCCGCCCACCAATTGCGACCCGCGAAAGACGGTGGGCGAGTACGCCCACCCTACGGGTTACCCCGAAAACACGGCGCGGCGCGCGATTGCTATCGGGCCGGGCGGGGAAATGGTAGGATCGGCCCGGCTGGAATTCCCGCGAACAGCCGCCCGCTTAACTTAGTAATGATATTTTTGAGGGAACGATCGTGAAATCATTGCCAAAACGTACGCTTGCGCTGCTGGGACTGGCGATTCCCGTTGCGCTGATCACCTTCGGATGCAAAAAAGAAGAAGCAGTCACGAGCTACAATGCGCCCAAGGAAGTCGCCAGCGCCGCCAGCGCCGATTCATCATCGGACAGCCCCGATCAGGCCGAACCGATCGCTGCGCACGGCGGCCTCGGATATCCCGGCGACCTGCGCTGGACGCTTCCGGCCGGTTGGAAGCAGGTGCCCGTCCCGCCGAATCCCGTATTTATGCCGGTGGCGGATATTGCGGTGTCGGCGGATCAGCCGGAGGTTCTTCTCACCATCAGCCAGATGCCCGACTCGCCCGGCGCGCGTTCGGTTTATGCAAATGTGTCGCGCTGGGCCCGGCAATTGAAGATCGAGCCGCCCGCCGAGGGTGATCTGTCGAAGGTTGCGGTGCATATGGACGGGAGTTTGCCGCTCGATTTGGTGACGCTGGAATCGGCGGATGCGAAGTTGCTCGGCATCATCATGTCGCACGCCCAGGATACCTGGGTTTTTAAGCTTTCCGGACCCAAGGCAGTGGTCGAGGCACAGGGACCAGCATTCGCCGAATTTATCCGCACGATCCATTTTGACAGTTCGCCCGCCTCTCCGCAAAACGGCCCGGAAATCGCCGGTCCACCCGCGCCGCAGTCGGGTCCGCCGACGCCGCCCGCTTCAGTTTCGGGATCGGGCGCAACCGGCCTTGGCGGCGCGCAGTGGGTTCTGCCCGCCGGTTGGACCGTGCAGCCCAGCGAGCCGGGCAGTCTGCGCCTTGCGACAATTCGCCCCGGCAACGGTTCGGCGCAAATCAAGGTATCGAAGCTTGGTATCATCGGCGGCGGCTTGGGAGCGAATGTCAGCCGCTGGCATGGCGAAGTTGGCCTGGACCCGGTGGACGACGAGCACGCCGACGCCGGCAAGCAGGTGAAATTCGCCAATCAGACATGGATCTTCCACGACTACACCGGCCCGGCCAACGGCGGGACGCGGGAAATCATCGCAATGGCGGAAGTCGCTGGAAACACCTGGTATTTCAAGCTGCTCGGGACGAGCGACGAGGTGGGAAAATTGAAGGCGGATTTTGATCGGTTTATTTCGTCCATCAAGTTTCCTTGATGCGTCGAAAACCCTTCCCAATGTATTTGGGAAAAACGCAATCTTAAGATAATCGGCCCACTTTCGGTGAAATGCATTGAACGCACTCAAACAAATCCTGTCGCCGTTTGCTTCGTTGAAGCTGACGATCGTCCTGTTGCTGTTGTCGATGGTTCTCGTGCTGGCGGGAACGACAGCCCAGCGCGACATGGACATCCAGGCCGTCCAGCATCAGTTCTTCCATAGCTGGCTTGCCAAGGTCGATATTCACGATTTCCAGCCCATGCCGTCGGCCAAACCCGGCCATACGCCGCAGGAAGGCTATCTTCCCGGGTATTTTTATCTGCCCGGCGGCTTCTCCCTGATCATCCTGATGCTGGTGAACCTTGTTGCCGCCCATACCGTGCGGTTTAAGCTGCGCGTGAAGCGCATCGGCATCATCCTCATCCATTCCGGCCTGATTCTGCTCCTGGTCGGCGAATTGATGACCAGCTATTTCGCCGTCGAAAGCGTCATGCGCATTGACGATGGCGCGACCACCAATTTTGCCGAGGATATTCGTTATCCAGAGCTGGCAGTGGCGGACCATTCCGCAGCCGACCACGACGCCATCACGACGATATCGCAAACGGCACTGGAGAAAGCGTCGGGCGGGAAGACCATTCACGATTCGCGCCTGCCGTTTGATGTGAAGGTCGATAAGTATTACGAAAACTCGATGTGGGTTGGACCGGCGCAGAACATCAAGTCCGACCGTCTGGCAACTGCCGGGGCGGGAAAGATCTTCGGGATCCTTTCCCGTCCGAAGGTCACCGGCGCTGGTGGCGAAGCGTCGATGACGAATATCCCGTCGGCCTTTATCACCCTCAGCCATGATGGGAAGAATCTGGGAACCTACCTGGTTTCGATGCTATTCGACCGCTCGACTTTCAATTACACCCCCGGGCAGTCGCAGCCGGTGGTCGTGGACGGAAAAACCTACACGATCGACCTGCGTTTTCGGCGATATTACAAGCCTTATACGATTCACCTGAAGCATTTCACCCATGAGACGATCGCCGGCACGACGATGGCGAAGAATTACGCCAGCACGATCCAGCTCGTTGCCCCGTCGAGCCACGTCGATCGCGAAGTGAAGATCTGGATGAACCATCCGCTTCGCTTCAATTACGACACATTCTACCAGCAGAGCTTCGCCAATAACGACAAGACCACGATTCTGCAGGTGGTTCATAATCCGGCATCCCTCATGCCGTATATCGCCTGCGTGGTCGGCGCGCTGGGATTGCTGACGCACTTTGGAATGACATTGACCCTGTTCCTGCGGCGGCGTCTGGCGCCGACGCCGGGGACGGTTGGGGCGACGGGCTATCGGCCGCCGGTGCGTTCCAAGGGGGACGGCAAAAAGGGATCGGGCGCCAGGTTGCCGGCGCCGATTTCGGATCGCTATACCCTGACGCCAGAACCCGCATGGAAAATGGCGGGCCTTCCGTTGGCGGCGTTCGCGATTGCATTCATCTGGATCGCGATGCAGTTTTTCAACAGCGCGCCCACCCGGCCTTTCGATCTGGAGGCGTTCGGCCACCTGCCGGTCTTCATCGATGGCCGTGCCCAGCCGCTCGATAGCGCCGCCCGAAATTTCCTGGGCATCGTCAGCGGCGGGCGCACCGAATTCCGCGATGATAAAGGCGACGTTCATCCCGCCATCGAATGGTTGACCGATCTCATGACGCGCAGCCATAAATGGGCGGACGACAAGGTCATCCGCATCGATCATCCGCAGCTCAAAGACCTGTTCGGATTGAAGGAGACGGAAAAGCTCTTTTCGTGGAACGATATCAAGCTGGATGATCCGCAGGTCCGCGAAAAGCTCGAACACCAGGTGGAACTGGCGCAGGCCGTTGGCGACAAGGAGCGAGATCCGTTCCAGAACGCCGTCATCGAGCTAAGCGTGCGGTTGGGGGCGTATTACCGCTGGCTGCAGATCGACGCGATAAACAGCCAATTGGAAATGGACAAGAATCCAGGGAGGGTCGAGGCAGCGAAAGAGGGCGTCCGCGACGCGCTGATGTCTGCAAACCCAAAGATTGCCGCAGCCGTGCGGAGCGGCGCGAAAATCGACCGGGACGAGGAGAGTCACGCCTTTGCCATGCTCGATCGCTCGAAGCTGACTGCCGACGAACGCTCTGTCCTCGATAAGGGGAATGTCATTTGGATGGTCCTTCGTCCCGACGAGGAAACCGGCAAGCCCGGTCCCGAAAGCCAGCTCCTGCTGATTCCTCCCGCCCAGGCGGGCCAGGACTGGCAGCCGATCATTTCGGTGCTGGGGCATTCAGATGATATACCGGAGTCGGCCGCGTCATTCCTGAAGATCGCAAATGATTACGCCCGCGATCTGCCGCAGGATTTCAACGCCGACCTGGCCGCGTATCAATCGCGCATCCAGTCGTTGCCGGAAATGAGCGGAGTGGATTACGAAGTACGCTTCAACCACGTCAGCCCCTTTTACCTCTGCATCGTTCTTTATGTCTGCATCTTCCTCACGGCGTTTTTCTCCTGGCTATTCTGGACTAAGCCTCTTTGGCGGACTGGATACGCCTTGATGGTGCTGGCGCTGATCGTCCATACGGTTGGCATCGGCTCGCGTATCTGGATTTCCGGACGGCCGCCGGTCACCAATCTCTATTCAGCCTCGGTTTTCATCGGCTGGGCGATCGTGCTCTTCTCGCTGGGCCTGGAAGCAATCTTCCGCAACGGCATTGGCCTGGTTGCCGGTGCAACCGCCGGCTTCCTATCGCTGTTGGTGGCCGCGGGATTTGCCTCGGGCGATGGCGACACGATGCGGCAACTCCAAGCCGTCCTCGATACCAACTGGTGGCTCGCCACCCACGTCGTTTGCGTTACCATGGGATACATGGCCACCGTGTTGGCGGGAATATTGGCGATGATCTACATCATCCGCGGCGTTTCCGACCGGTCATTTGCCGGTGACGATGCCAAGGATAACACCCGCATGATCTACGGCATTATCTGCTTCGGGCTGCTGTTCAGCTTCGTCGGGACGATTCTGGGCGGCATCTGGGCGGATCAATCGTGGGGCCGGTTCTGGGGTTGGGATCCAAAGGAAAACGGCGCGGTGCTGGTCGTCCTCTGGAACGCCTTGATTCTTCACTCCCGCTGGGCCGGTGTCGTGAAAGAACGGGGCATGGCAGTCCTGGCCATCTGCGGAAACATCGTCGTGGGCTGGTCGTTCGTCGGGACCAACCTGATGGGCGTCGGCCTGCATTCCTATGGCTTCATGAGCGGCGCGCAAACGGCCCTTCTATGCTGGGTCGGCGCCAATCTCGCCATCGCATCTGTAGGCCTGACGCCTAAACGATTTTGGGCGATTTCGAAGGTGGGATGAGCTGCGGGGTTCGCGGCGGTGTTGCTGGAGGTAGAGAGTTTTTCAGGTTGGCGGCGCGTTCGCGCGAACGTCATTCTGAGGTACTCCTCAGCGCGGCCGCTGGCCGCAACCAAAACACCCGCCCACGTCGACGCGGGCGGATTCTCCCGTATCACGGGCGTCTCGCCCGTGTTTTAATTCAACTAGGACACGGGCGAGACGCCCGTGATACGGGAAATTAGCCCCGGTTCGCGCGATAAACCCGATTCGCGACGCAACTGTCTATTCCCCCGAATCCGACGGCCCGCCCGTTGCCCGATATTCACGCGGCGATATCCCAACCGCCTTCTTAAAAAAATCGCTGAAGCTGCTCGACCGCTCATACCCCACCAACCCGGCAATTTGCGTGATTGGCAACTCCGACGTTCGCAATAACTCCTTCGCACGCAACAGCCGAACGCGCAGCATTTCCTGGCCCGGCGTGCGGCCGAGCATCGTCATGAACTGCCGTTCGAGCGTCGAGCGCGAAATCGGCAGGTGGTCGATCATCTCATCGATCACGGCTCCATCACAGGCGCGTTCGCGGATGATCGCCAACGCGCGCACGACATCCGAATCAGGGCTGCTCGCGCCAGCGCCGGTGGATTGCCGGGTCACGATGCGGGTGGCGCGGACCAGATGAGGCGTCGTCACGGATTGGCCGTTCATGAGCGAGATGAGCATCTTCATGCCTTCATACCCGACCGATTCGCCGGGAGTATGAATGCTGGACAGCGGCGGAAGGCATCCGCGGGCGGCGAGATAGTTGTCAATTCCCAGAACGCCGACTTCCTGTGGAACGGCCAATCCCAACTGCCGGCAGGCAATGCATACCGCCCGGCCCGCCTGATCGGTCGTGCACAGAACTCCCAGTGGCTTTGGCGCATTGAGCAGAAGCTGATGCAGGCCGACCTCCGCAGCGGCGGCGGCCTCGGCCTGATACAGGCCGGGCCACGGGTTATTGATGAACCCGTACGACAACAATCCGCGCCCGATCTCGCTCAGATGCCTTTCCATCGCCGAGCGGCGCTGGTCGACGCTCACAAATCCTTCGACTCCCACAAATGCGAAATTGGAATACCCCATCGCCAGAAAATGCTGGATGGCCGCATCAGCAATGGAGGCCGGGCTGATATGAACCGTGGACAAGTCATCACGAAACTCGCCGCTTAATGACACCGCCGGAACCCCAAACCCCTTCACCCACGGCACCACCTCCGCGCCATGTGGAAAAATTCCGACGATTCCGTCGGGGTTCCAGTCGGACCAGGGCGTCGGACCGGCCAAAAGCGCGCAGTGCCGCTGGGGTGATGCGACCTCGTCGCGAAAATCACGAAGTGCGATCCCCGCGTGGTCCTCGCAATAGCGCAAAACCCCCTCATGAACGCGCAGGGCGTATTCCGAGCGCTCCGCCACATACAACGCGACGCGGCGCTGTGGCCGGTCAGACACATTAGGCAATTCGCGAAAGATCATTGGAAATCATCAGGCGGGAAATACAATCGCGATATTCGATTCGCGGAAAACGCCCCAGCGGCGGTAAGATCGCAAGCGGTTTTCCATAAATGGCTACCCGCGCTGCAATTCTACGTTGCGGGGTACCGTTTCTCCACCGATTTTCTAATTGCCACCATCCTTGCCGCTGCGATAATCATCGGGCTATGGTTTGGTTGGAATGAGACGGTGCGTCAGTTTGATTGCTTGCTGGGGTGCCAAGACCTGCGGCACCCATGAACCCGTCAGTCGATCCAAGCTTCTGCACGGCCGGAAATAATATGCCATTGATTCACACGGAAAATTTGG
>DASRRM010000360.1:0-9751 GCA_035695715.1 Tepidisphaeraceae bacterium | reverse complement strand
ACGGAATTTACCCGCATGACACTTCCCATCACCTGGCAGCAAATCGCCCTACGCCTGCTCCTCACTGTCGTGGCCGGGGCACTGGTTGGGATCAATCGCACCGAGCGCGGGCGGGCGGCTGGGTTGCGTACCAACCTGCTCGTTTGCCTGGCAGCCTCGGTGGCAATGTTGCAGGTCAATCTCCTGCTGGGGCTTGCCGGCAGACCCGCCAACTCCTTCGTGATGAACGACCTGATGCGCCTGCCGCTGGGAATTCTGTCCGGCATGGGATTCATCGGCGCTGGCGCCATTCTTCGCCGGGATAACATGGTCGTCGGCGTCACCACCGCCGCCACGCTTTGGTTTGTGACGGTGCTGGGCCTTTGTTTTGGCGGGGGACAAATCGCCCTGGGGATTTCAGCATTAATCATCGGGCTGGTCGTGTTGTGGGGATTTGAATGGGTCGAGGAACGCATGCACCAGGACCGCACCGCCACGCTGATAATCACCGCACAAGCCAACGGCCCGACCGAAGCCGATATTCGGGCCTTGCTGCGGCAGGCAAAGTTGCGAATCAGCTCGCTGCAGGTTGAGTATGACAACGACGAGCGCCAGCGCACCCTTTCGTTTGCGGTGAACTGGACTGCCACCTCCGCCGACGAAACTTCGCCGGCGTTTCTGGCCGCCTTGTCGGCCCAACCGGGCGTGCGGAATCTCCAATGGAAGCCGATGGAAAGCCGTTCGCATTGAATCGTGCGCGGCCATCGGCGACGGCTACGAAATGCACTTCACCGCAACCCCTTCGCCCGCAGCAGCCGACCGGCCCAATCCTCCTGCTCCGACGAAAGCGGCGGCGTTGCAGCCGACCGGTAATCCACTTCCTGATCGTAGATCGCCCGGTCATAAGCCGTGTCGAGCATGAGTTGAAGATCGAGTTCGCTGTCGGGATCATCCGGAAGCAGCGGCACAGGAATTCGGGGAAGGCGTTGCTCGAGTCGAATTGGCCAAAGCGTTCCCTTCGGCCGGCGGCTCGCGCGGGAAACATGCACCCGATAGTCGTGGGGCGGCAGCACATCATGCGGCGCAAAACCTTCCATGCCCCGCAACAGGTCCACTTCGATAAAGCTGCTCGGCGATCGCATCACTTCCAGCCTTTTTTCCTCATAACTCGATCGGCTGCGCGAGCCTTTGATCTTGTTCGACGGGCTGAGGATTTCGATTACCGCGACAACCGCGCGGCTGGCGCGGTCAATGACCTCAAGCCGCGGCTCGTGATGTTCCTCCTCGATCAACGTCACCACCTCTATTGGCTCTATCACAGCCGCCGCCGCGTCGGTTCCCTGGCCCGTGACCGATCCGCCGCCGCGATGAACGATGCGCAAATCGGGAACGATCACCTGCCGCCCGGGATCGGCTTCGTCGGAAATATAAACGCGTTCCTCGACTCTCACGGAGTATTTGGGCTTCAATTGTCTGGCAAGAATCTCGCGCGCGGTGGAGATGAGCTCGTGATGAACATCCGGCCATAGCGCCGGGTCCTCGAGATACGGGTCCATGCCAGGAAATGGTGAGGGCATTGGCAAGCTCCTGACTTTCAATTCCTACTTTGCCGCCGGCTTCGGCGCAACTGCGGGCGGTGTTGGCGCGGGGGTTGGCGTTGGCGCTGCCGCGGGCGGCGTTTTCGCAGGGGCCGGTGCTGGAACAGGCGCTGGGTTTGCAACCGGCGGCGCCGCCGGAAGCGTGGCGGGTTTGGTCGTTGGAGCGGCGGCCGGCGACGGCAGCTTCGCCGGATTCGTGGCCGGTTTTGTCGCGGGTTGCGTGGCCGGGGGCGCAGGGAACCCGAATGCGCCGAACATGATCAGATTTCGCATCAGTGCTGTTGCGCTGGCCGGCTCATAGCCCAGGATGCCGTCCATCGATTCGCCGACGATTCCCGCCGACAAATCCTCGCGGCTGTAAAACACCGCCAGCCGTCCTTTGATGCTGATCGCCTTGATGCGCGGCGATTTATTCCCCCCGACCAGGGTCTTTCTCGCGAAATTGCGGTACGCCACGCTGTCGATCACTTCGCCGGGAAGGGTGTAGACCGGGCTGGAAAAAGGCAGTTGACTTCCCTGTTGGTTGAAGAGCGTTTCCAACTCCGATTCCACCGAGCCGGCAAACGTCGCGCTTCCCCCGGCGGCGTCGATGATCAACGTTCCGCCGCCGTTTACGAAATCCTTCAGCGCCGCGCGCTGCGTGTCATTCAGTGTGAAAGTAGTGGTGCCAGTAAAGTGCAGCACTTTGATGCCCTTCAAGCTGGCGGCGTCGCATTTCACGTCTTTTACATTCAGGGCGACCTTCTGCTCGTTGTGCAGCACCGCCGCCATGCGCGGCCAGCCGCCAGGCTCGGGGTCGGGGTTTTCGCCGAGAATCAGCCGGCCCATATTGATTGACCGGGTCGTCTGCACTGCCGGGTTGGCGGAAACGAGGTATGTTTCCCCCTTATATTGCAGGTTTTTCTTATCGACGGAGTAAAGAAAGATATTCGCCCCAAGCTGAAACAGGTCGGCCTTGGTCTTGTCGTTGCGGCCATGCCAGGCGCGCGAGACATCAGCCTCGGGGATAAGCAACATCAGCTCGCGCACGCCGTTGCTCTTGCCCATGATCTTGGGCTTGGGATGCCATTTGGCGCCGTTGAATTGCTCTGTATAGATGATGTGGCCGGCGGGCAAGTCGCGGAATTCATACTTGGGGAACATCTTCGCGCCCAAGTCCTCGAAGCTCTTGGCGAACGGTCGGCGGCCGCAGTCGGCATTTCCCAAAATCAACCCGCCCTCCTCGACAAATGTGCGCAGCTTGGCGATTTCCCCCTGGCTGAGGGTGAACTCCTTGTCGCCGGAGATGTAGAGAATCTGCGAATCGTGCAGTTCCTCGGGGCTGACCTTCAGGTTAACGATCTGCCAGTTCAAGTTGTGCTCTTCGACATTGCGGCCCATCCAGTGCGCGAAATTGGCGCAGTCGCGCGGGCGCTCGTTCCACGGCCCTTCGACTACTTTCCCGTTTCTCTCCAAGGTCGAGTAATCGACCTTATTCATCACGATCGGGGCGCGGCCGCGTACCAGAAAAAGCAGGGAAAAGCAGGTATCCGGCAGCCCGCCCCACGAGCCGTCGGGAGCCTGATGCTTGACGATAAAATCCGCGCCCTCCTGATACCAGTCGACGGTTTCGAAATATTTTCGTCCGCTGGCCACGCCGATACGCTCGATGCCATACATCCCGTAATAATTTCCGCTTCCCAGCGCTTCTTTGATATGCTTGTCCATCCATCCCATGCCGGCATCGATATTGAGATTGACAATATTTCCCCGGCATTCGGCGAGATTTCCCAGCAGATTATCCTGCGTGATGAATAACGTGGCCACGCCCGCCGCGGTCATACTGGCGGTTGATGCCGGGGCCGCGCCGGTGTTGTAATTCCACCCGCCATCGGCGTGTTGCGCTTTGCGCCATGCGTTGTCCACCAGCACCCAGTATCTGGTCGGGATTTCATATCCCGCTTCCTGAAGCGCCCAAACTCCAAGAACGCCGTACTGGCTGACGCTGCGGTCAAACCATCCATCGATGGGCGGCTTGTCGTAAAAATAGGGATAAAACCCGATGCTGTCGGGCGCCCCGTTGGTGTGAATCGCATTGAGCAACGTGAGGGCATCGCGATTGAGGTATGGCCTGAGCTTGTCATCGTCGAGCAGATACCAGACCTGGCAGCGCAGCCCGGTGGCATAAATCCCGTCGATCTTGGCGGCTTTGAGAAATGCCACCGGCTTGGCCAATTCCGGCGCCTGCGGACTGGTGCCGGCGGCAAGCAGAGCGTAGGTCACGATCGACGTCACCCCGCCCCATTGCTTGCCGTTGACGTCGGCATTGCCACCTTTTGGGTCCTGCTGTTGGACGGCTTCCCAATTGCCGGCGGCATTTTGCTTGGAAATGAGGAATGCCTTCGCCTTTTTGATTGCCTCTTCCACTTCCTTGGGCGTTGCCGCAGACGCCGGCTTTCCCATCGCCAGCAGCGACAGCGAACCAGCCAACAGACACGAGGCAATTTTCAGAGACATATCAGTCCCTCATAAATAAGTGGCATAGTGCAGAGTGAAGAATGAAATTACTCACCGCGGCCCGCGGTATAAATACATCATCCGCGGCGACATCATCCGGTCGAGCATCATCGGGTCGACGTTGATCGTCACCCCTCCCGCCGCCGGCTGGCCGCCGCCGTATTTCATCGACAGAAGATTCAGCAGCGATGGCGGCGGATCGTGATAAAGCACCACTTCGGGCTTGGTCAATGACGCCTGCTTCGTGGCATAAGCAACGGCCGCGTCCAGATAGCCGGTCGTGTCGATTTCATCCACCAATCCGAGCTTATGCGCTTCTTCGCCGGAATAGGCTTTCCCGTTGGCGATGTCGTCAATGTTACCCTTGAGCCGTGTTCCCCGGCCGTCGGTCACCACCTTTTTGAAGATTGCAAATGAGTCATCGACCTCCTGCTGAAGGTATGCCTCGTCTTGAGGAGTCGACGCTCGGGTGGGAGAGCCGGCGTCCTTGTAGGTTGCGCCGGTGGCGACAGTGGTTTTGTCTTCCACGCCGTACTTGTCCATCAACTTGCTGAAATTATATCGCGGCCAGAGCACGCCGATGTTCCCGGTAAGCGTGGTTCGCTCGGCACAGATATAGTCCGCGGCGCAGGCGGTGTAATATCCGCCGCTGGTTGCCATCCCGCGCATCGCCACCACGATCGGCACACCCTTGTCAGCCTTGAACTTCTTGATGTGCATGTAGATTTCATCGCTGGCCGTCACCGTGCCGCCGGGCGTGTCGATCAGAAGCACCACGGCCTTCACATCGCTGTCGTTCTGGGCTCGATCGAGATAGCGCTCCATCCGCGCTTCGCAGGCTTCGTCGATCAATCCCTCGATTGGCATGACGACGATCTGTTCGCTGCTGTTGCCGGGCGATCGCACGGTGGTCTGAACCGGGCCGCTATTGCTGCCGACTAAACCCAGGGATGCCACGTTCAAGAGCAACGAGGCCGCCAGCGCGATCAATAGAAACACGACCAGCACACGCTTTAGCAGCGAAGAACGGCGTGGCGGCGGATAACCGGGCCCGCGCATGTTCGGCGGATAGCCCGGCGGCGGACCCCAGCCGCCCCCGCCCGCCATCGGCGAAGGAGACCCGGGCGGCGGCCCAGCCTGCTGAGGCCCCGGCATGCCGCCAACTCCTGAAGTCGCGCCGCTGGTTTGTGACATAACAGCCCCTGGCTGGCTCGCGCCCGGCATGGGAGACGATATTGGGCTGGGATTGGCTTGCGTCGAATACGCCCCGCCCTCGGCCTGGGCATCGGGCGGCAGAGGTGGAACCAGTGCCCCGCGCGGATCGATCGGCCCCTGCCCTGGTGGTGGTTGTGGAATCATGAATGGCTCAATAAAGACTGTATATATCCTATGCCCAAACGAGCAACGACGAAAGGGTCGATCATTCAAATGAACCGAAGGCCTTTTTACTTGCACCACGCAAATTTTCCGGCCACCATGCCGCCATGCGAATCTTCACACGCCTGCGTTGGTTCCTCATCCTCTGTGCCGTGATCCTTCAAACGGCGTCGGCCACCCGCGCCGAAACACCCGCCGAGCCGGTTTATACCAAGAGCACTCCCGGCCGCGACACCATCGGCAAGGTGTACATGGGTCGGGAGATTTCCAACGTCATGGGCCATCTCGGCGCCGATTGGCTCGAACGCCCCGATCGCGAAAAGGAGGAAGCGCCGACCAAGGCAATCGAATTGATCGGATTTAAGCCGACCGATGTCGTGGCGGACATCGGCGCCGGGACCGGCTATTTCAGCTTCCGCATCGCGCCCAAGGTGCCTAAAGGAAAAGTGCTGGCCGAGGATATCGAGCAGGCGATGTTGAACGACGTCAAGGCGACGGCCGAGAAAACCGGCGTGAAAAATGTTGAAGGCGTGCTGGGCACTGTTGAAGATCCGCACCTGCCCGAAGCCGGGGTTGATGTCGTGTTGATGGTCGATTCGTATCATGAGTTTGATCATCCGCGCGAGATGATGCTGGCGATCGTCAAGGCACTGCGGCCCGGCGGGCGGGTGATCGACATCGAATATCGCGGCGAAGATCCGCGCATCCAAATCCTGCCTCATCACAAAATGACCGAAAAGCAGGCGATCAAGGAAATGACCGCGGTGGGCTTAAAGCACGTGAAAACATTCGAGGATTTGCCGAAGCAGCATTTGATGGTGTTTGAAAAGCCGCTGCCCGCCAACACGCCGGATGCAAAATCGAAATGAACAATGCCGAAGGACAAATGAAGCGAAGGCTCCACGAATCGTTTGAATGCACATGAATGAAGGCATTTTTACCTTGCGGCAACTATTCTCTCTCCGATGTTCATTCACGCCGATGATCTTGGGGCAATGACAGAGCGCATCCGATCATCAGCGCCGGCGACGTAGAAATGGCAGTGAAGATTATGGCTTTGAAACCGCCTCGGGCACGATTGATGCAGCTTTCCGGATGGGGAAATGTTCCGCGCCAAGCTGCCAATGTTTATCGGCCCGAAAAGACGCCGGAAGTGTCGGCGATTGTCGCGCACGCCAAATTGCCCGCTGTCATCGCACGCGGACTGGGCCGAAGCTACGGCGATGCCGCCCTCAATGAAGATGGTGGCGTGATTCTCGGCACCCGGCTTTCTCGCTTCATCTCCTTCGACCCCGCCACCGGCATGCTCGAAGCCGAGGCGGGCGTTTCGCTGGCAGATTTCCTCGACGTCTTCGTCCCACGCGGATTTTTCCCGCCGGTCACGCCCGGCACCAAATATGTCACGGTCGGCGGAATGATCGCCGCCGACGTTCATGGAAAGAATCACCACTGCGATGGCTCGATCGCCGAATTTGTCGATGGGTTCGACCTTCTGCTGGCAAGCGGCGAAGTGCTCACCTGCTCGCGCGAGAAAAATGCCGACGCCTTCTGGGCCACCCTCGGCGGGATGGGTTTGACCGGAATCATCATGCAGGCCCGCCTGCGGCTGAGGAAAATCGAGTCGGCCTATATCGCTGTCGATTATCAAAAAGCGCCCAATCTCGATGCGGCGCTCGAAGCTTTTTCGGGCGACGCCAAATATCAATATTCCGTGGCGTGGATCGATTGCCTCGCCAGTGGTCCATCGCTGGGCCGATCGGTGCTCATTCGCGGGAATCACGCCCCGGCCGGCGAATTGCCCGCCGCCGCGAAGCGCAATCCGTTAGTTATGCCGCCGAAGCGTAAAAAGTCCGTGCCTTTCAACTTTCCGGGATTTGCCTTGTCGCCATTGACGGTTCGAATGTTCAATCACCACTTTTACAATAAGCATCGCAACGTGCGAAAATACGTCGACTACGACGAATTCTTCTATCCGCTCGATTCAGTGCTGCATTGGAACCGCATCTACGGAAAGCGAGGCTTCTTCCAATTCCAAGCCGTTTTCCCGCCGGCCGACAACAGCAAATGCCTGCGCGAGCTGCTGGAAAAATTGTCATCATCCGGCCGCGCGTCGTTTTTGGCGGTACTCAAGCCGATGGGAAAATCCAGTGGCGGAATGCTCTCTTTCCCACGCGAAGGCCAGACTTTGGCGTTGGATATTCCCAACGCCGGACATGACACCGTCGCCTTCATGCGGCAACTGGACGAAATCGTGTTGAAACATGGCGGGCGGGTTTACCTGGCGAAGGATGCCTGCATGACGCCGCAGACTTTCCGCCAGATGTATCCCGATGTGGAAAAGTTCAATCAGGTGAAAATGAAACTCGACCCGGAAAAGCGTTTCAGCTCATCGCAATCGCGCCGGCTGGGGATTGGAGAGACGCCATGACGCGGGCTGTTTCGGACATCGACACGAAGATCACCCGGACGCTGATGCCCCCCGCCGCCGAGGTAGCGCCGCCGCGCGCCGGATGGGTGGTGATTGTTGGGGCATCGTCGGCGATTGGCCGCGCCGTCGCCCGCCGCTGGGCGCAGGGCGGGAGCAACATCATTCTCGCCGCCCGCGATCTGGACGACATCAGCCGATCGGCAGACGATCTTCGCATACGGCATGACGTGCAGGTCGAGGTCATTTCCTTCGACGCCGTCGCGTTCGACACTCACGCCTCATTCTGGCAGGAATGCATCAAGCGCGCCGGCGGTTTGCTCGACGGCATCATCATCCTGCACGGCCAGCTTCCAGTGCAGGCCGACGCCCAGGCTGATTTTTTCGTGACCCGCCGGGCCATCGATGTCAACTTCACATCAGTCGTCTCGCTGTTGACGCCCGCGGCCAACGACTTCGAACAGAAGCGGCACGGCTTCATCGCCGTCTTTTCATCCGTAGCCGGCGACCGCGGCCGCCAAAGCAACTACGTCTACGGCTCAGCCAAAGCCGGCCTGAGCGCCTTCCTTCAGGGCCTGCGCAACCGGCTGTTCAAGGCCGGCGTCAATGTGCTGACGATCAAGCCAGGCTTTGTGGATACGGGCATGACCTGGGGTTTGCCGGGTATGTTTCTGGTTGCCGCCCCCGAGGCGGTGGCCCAAGACGTGTACAGCGCGGTGAAGGCGGCTAAGTCGGTAATTTATACGCCGTTCTTTTGGCGGTTCATCATGCTGATCATCAAGCATGTGCCGGAGATGGTGTTTAAGCGGATGAAGATGTAGCGGACCGCGATAATCGAGACCAATGAGCCGCGCACGGAGGGTACTTCCGGAGTAAGCGGTTTCGCAGGATCCGCTTGCTCCGGGAGTACCCTTCGTGCGCGGCTCATTTCGACCAGCGTACGAAACGGAGAAAATCACCGGGCGTCTGTCAGTCTTTCGGCAGGCACTGGCTTGCGGTGCTCCGAGACCTGTGCTGCATGGCCGCTGAGAGATACAGGTCTCGGGGTACCGCGACCCGTGGCACCCATCATAAAAGAAGTAAAGCCACTCCGAGCGCGGTAGCGCGCCGTCGATATGCGGAATGGCACTTAAATCAATTTGTGCAATAAGTCCCAACGGAGCCGGGCCATCAGGATGCCGATCATAACTGGAACTTTTGCGGCGATCCTTCGGCGGGTCCCAGCGAGGCCACTCAAAGCCGATTGGGACATCGGGATTGCCCCCGATTCGCGTGGCGCCAAGGCCAATTTCGTTTTCCTGGACTCTTTGTGCAACAAGCCGAACCGACGGCTGCGCCAACGAAAGCAGATTCAATTCCTCCAACTCCGGATCTTCCGCCAACTCATTGCGCAGGGAGTCGAGAAGGGATTGGAAGATATTCGCTGTCATACGCGGAGTTTATACCCGCAATCCAGCCCGGATCATTCAGAATTCACCGCAGAGCAAAGGCGGCCAGATTTCTTCACACTGGATCACGCAAAATTTTGCTTTTGATCCGATTTTTCTCCCGGCTGACAAGAAAAATGAACGCCAAGACGCCGAGGACGCCAAATTCAAAACGCCAAGAAGGGAATCTTTCTTGGCGTTCTGATCTTGGCGTCCTCGGCGTCTTGGCGTTCGCTTGAGTTTGGGTTGCGTCAACCACGCGCACAACAAGAAAGCCCCGGGTTCTTCGTGAGAAGGAACCGGGGCTTTGATTTTATAAATGCTGGCAGTGACCTACTTTCCCGCGGGAGCAGTATCATCGGCCCAGAGGTCTTAACGGCCGTGTTCGGGATGGGAACGGGTGTGACCCCTCTGGTATGGCCACCAGCAAAGGCCAGTGCCTGTCTTTC
>DASRRM010000359.1:0-1945 GCA_035695715.1 Tepidisphaeraceae bacterium | reverse complement strand
TCGGATCCCGACCGCGCCTGTGCACGAGCTCTGGAACTGGAAGACGAAGGGGCGGATGTTATCGACATTGGGGCCGAGTCGACACGGCCAGGATCGGCTCGCGTTCCTGAGGCGGAGGAACTGCGGCGGTTAATCCCAACTCTGAAGCGGCTGAAGGGACAACTGAGGATTCCCATTTCGGTCGACACCTATAAGTCCGCCGTAGCCGAGAAGGCATTGGAACACGGAGCCGAGATCATCAACGATCCGTCAGGCTCCCTTTTCGACCCGCAACTTGCCAAGGTCGCTTCCAAGTGGGACGCCGGACTGGTGCTGAATCACATGCGCGGAACCCCTGAGACCTGGGCAAAACTTCCGCCGCTTAAAGACGTGATGGGAACCATCGCCGCCGATCTCGAAGCTGCGGTGCACCGGGTGCAGCGGCAAGGGGTGCAAAAGTACCAGATCGTGATCGACCCGGGAATCGGGTTCGGCAAGCGGCGAGAACAGAATGCCGAGATGATCGCCCGGCTTGGCGAACTGAAGGCTTTGGACGTTCCCGTGCTGATCGGCCCTTCTCGAAAATCGTTTCTAAAGCAGGAAACAGGCGAGGCAACCGAATTTGCAACCGCAGCGGCCGTAGTTGCCTCGATCTACTATGGCGCTCATATCCTCAGGGTTCACGATGTGAAGACCATGAAGGTTGCGATTGAGATTGCGGACGCAATCCGGCAGCAGGAGATCGCCGGCTGAAAGAGGCCCCGGTCCTTGAAAACCAGCATACGGAGATCAACAGCATTTCCCCTGCTGGTACCTGCGTTTCAGTTTCGCGTCGATAAACGTTCGCCACTCGTCCGCCGAATGAGGGCGAGAACAATATTCTAAGTGCCGTTGATAGGCATTTTCGTCTGCAAGCTCGCGGGCGAGATCTATGGCGAAACGGAAAAAATCTCGCAGGAGCTTCATATATTTTCAACCTCAAGCCGCGATGGAATAAACGGAGTTTCCGACGTTTGAGCCGGTTTTGCTCCGCTCAGCAGCCCGCTCCAGACGCGAATGGAATCGATGATGGTGATCGTAACCAAAATCATGAGAATGCCACAGACGGCGGCGTCCAGTTTGTTGTTGAAGATTACGGTTTGCGTAGCTTGAATCTTTGTTCCTACAATTTTGCCGGCGGCGATGGCAGATTCAAGCGCACGGGCCTGCGCGAGGAAGCCAAGGCGTGGTTCGGGCGAAAAGACTTTCTGCCAACCCGCGGCAAAGGTAGCCGCTACGAGCCAGACCAGGGGCGCAACCGTGATCCACATGTAACGGGGACCGTGCATCTTCAGAAGGATGGTGGTGGCTACACAAAACGCGATTGCGCTCAAAAGCTGGTTGGCGATGCCGAAGAGTGGCCAAAGCGAGTTGATGCCGCCTAACGGATCGATGACGCCCTGATACAAGAAATAGCCCCATGCGGCTACGACAACGATGCTAGCGGCGATGACGCCGGGCATCCATCCGGTTCGCCCCCAACCAGGACGAATGTGGCCGGCCAAATCCTGCAGCATAAAGCGGCCCACACGCGTACCCGCGTCGATGATCGTCAGAATGAACAGCGCCTCGAACATGATGGCGAAGTGATACCAAAAGCTGATGACGGCCTGGCCGCCGGCGCGTGCAAAAATGTGGGCCATGCCGAGCGCTAGAGATGGCGCGCCACCCGTACGGCCAAAGAGGGTTGCCTCTCCTACCTGGCGTGCGAGTTGACTCATCTGGCCGGCGGTAATAGGGAAACCCCATCCGGTGATGGTGGCTGCGGCCGCGGCGGGACCCGCTCCTACAATGCCCGCCGGCGAATTGACAGCAAAGAAGACGCCTGGTTCGAGGGCCGCTGCGGCTACGAGCGCCATGATGGCGACGAACCCTTCAAGCAGCATGGAACCGTAGCCGATTGGCCACGCGTGCTGCTCGTTGGCGA
>DASRRM010000358.1:0-8569 GCA_035695715.1 Tepidisphaeraceae bacterium | reverse complement strand
TTCCCTTCGTGCGCGGCTCATTCCCCTCTGCGTATGAAGACCGGCGTCGCATATATTTCAGCGGAATAGGCATCATGAATTTTGCATCCCACATCCAATCGAAATTTTCCCGTGCCGTTGTGATGGCGCTGACGGCGCTGGGGATCATCCTGGGCGCGGGGTGTGCCGGGAGTGGTCAGCCGCCGGCCAGGGCGCTGGCACCCTCTCACGCCGACGGCGTGATGCGCGATGGGGCGGCGGCATACGCTGCGGGCGATTTCGGGCGGGCGGCTTCGCGATTTGAGCTTGCCGCCCGCGAATACGGCGATGCCAATCGCTGCGCCGATCGCTGCGATGCGCTGCTCGACCTGGCCCAGGCCGAAGAATCACTCGGGTCGTTTCCAGAAGCCGCAAACGCGCTGAACGCCGCCCTTCCGCTGGCGCGCGGGCTTCATGACGAGGGACGCGAGATCGATCTGCTCGATTCGCTGGCGGTGGTTTACACCTTCACGCGGAATTATGTCGAAGCGCAGAAGGATCTGTCGCGCGCATCGAGCATCGCCGGGAAAACGCATGACCAAAAAGCACTGGCCCGGCTGCAGAACACGCGTGGGAGCCTGCAGGCCGTTGGCGGCGAGTTCGAATCGGCCGCCAAAACCTTCGCCGACGCGGCCGATCGCGCTAAGGATGCCGGTATGTCGATGGGCCAGGCCCGCGCGCTGACGAATGAAGCGCTGGCGCTGCTTCATGCCGCGAAAAAGCCCGAGGCAATTGAGTCGGCCCGTGCAGCAAAAAAGGCTACATCCGCCCTTGAGCCAAGCCATCGCCAAGTGGCCAGCCTGTTCATCACCCAGGGCCGGGTTTTCTGGCAGGCGCGCGATGCCGAGGCAAAAGACGATGCCGCCGACAAGGCACTCGCTGCTGATGCGCTCGATTGCTACACCCGCGCTGCGGCTATCGCCGAGACGGTTGGCGATCATGTGGTGCTCTCGTTCGCACTGGGCTACCAGGGCGAAGTCGCCGCGACCGAAAAGCGCCCGGACGATGCCCTGGAATTGACGCGCAAGGCGCTGTTCCTGGCGCAGGAAGCGCAATCGCCGGTGGCGCTGTATCGCTGGCAATGGCAAATGGGCCGGCTTTTGCACGACGCCGGGCACAACGCCCAGGCCATTGAAGCCTATGCCGCGGCCATCAAGACGCTGAAGAACATTCACGGCGATCTGGCCAATGGTTACGGCAACGATGCGGGCACCGGGTCGTTCCGCGAATCGGTCGGGCCGATCTACTACGAAATGGCCGACCTTCTGCTGCAGCGGGCCGATACCGATGCAAATGCCGCCGACGTGCAGCGCCTTCTCCACGAGGCCCAGGATACCGTCGAGCTTCTAAAGTCCGGCGAGCTGGAAGATTACTTCCATCAGAAATGCGTCGACATCCTGGGCAAAAAAATCGAGCAGCAGGCCACCGGAGGCGTGGCGGTCATCTACCTCATTCCCCTGCCTGATCGCACCGAAATGCTGGTGAGCACCGGGTCGGGCCTGGTACGGTTTAAATCGCCGGTCGGAGCGGCGGAATTGACCAAGGAGGTGCGCGAGTTTCGCGATCGGCTGGAAGACCGCACCTCCAACCGGTATTTGCTCGACGCCCGCAAGCTTTACGACTGGATCATCCGCCCCATCGAGCCGACGCTCGTGGCCCGGAAAATCGACACGCTGGTTTTCGTGCCTGATGGCGCGCTGCGCACGGTTCCAATGTCGGCGCTCAACGACGGCAAGCAATTCCTGATCGACAAATATGCCGTCGCCATCACGCCCGGCCTAACGCTGATGATGTCCGATGACCACGGCAATGCCGATGAGGCGAAGCCCGCCGCGACACTTGCCCTGGAGGGCGGCTTGTCAGTCTCGACAGTGAGGGGGTTTGCACCGCTGGAATTCGTGCCGAAGGAATTGAAGGAGGTACACAGCCTGTTTCCCGACGGTCCGGAATTGCTCAATCAGTCGTTTACCGCCGAGAATTTCAAGGCGATGATGAACGCTCACGATTACAGCTTCGTGCATCTGGCGTCCCACGCGGAGTTTTCCCACAACGAGGGGGACACGTTTTTGTTGACCTATGACCGGAAGCTGACGCTGGACGATCTTTCGCGGCTGATCGAGCGGCACCGCTACGCCAACAGCAAGCCGCTCGAACTTCTCGCCCTCAGCGCCTGCCAGACCGCCGCCGGCGACGATCGAGCGGCCCTGGGCCTGGCCGGCGTGGCGATTCGCATGGGGGCGCGAACCGCCGTCGCCACCTTGTGGTCGGTCAACGATGAAGCCTCGGCGGAACTGGTGCAGCGGTTTTACCAATCGCTGCGCAACGATCCGAAACTCTCCAAGGCCAAGGCGATGCAACAGGCGCAACTCTCCCTCCTCAAAGACCCGCGCTACCGCCATCCCTGCTACTGGGCGCCGTTCCTGGTGATCGGCAACTGGCGGTAAAGGTCCGATATCATTTTCCGAAGATCGCAATCAAGTCATCCGCCGGGTCGATCGGTCCGATGATTCCAGTTGCCGGCGCTTACTGTATTGCGGCGGCGGGGAGTTATGGGGCCTATGGATTTTACCTTCGATCGAACACCGGCAAAGACCGATCGCGCCTCCAGGCCATTCTGGAGCCGGACGGCGGCGATGCTTCGCGCGGCCGTTTCCCTGGTTGCCGATGATCGACCGGCGCAGTCGCGGCGCTCTGCGCCCACCGTCGCGCAGCTGTTGCTTCGCGAACAGGACAACCGCCGGTTTCTCGAGCAAATTGCCCGCAATGAGCCGCTTCCCAATGTCCTGAAACACCTGGTGGATATCATTGAGCGGCACAATCGCGCGCTGCGCGCGTGTTTTACCATCACCCGCGAGGGGCGGGTGTGCTATGCCGTTGCCCCGACGCTCGGCGGGCAGTTTGCCGCGGCGGTTGAAGACGTGACGGCAACGGAATTGCATCGCCTCGGCCAGGCGCCGATCGTCAGCAACCCCCCCGCTGTCAATGGCCCCACCGTCATTCAACTCGCGTCCCACCCCGACTGGGCGGCGAAGCAGCAACATCTCCTGGAACATGCGATCAAGGCGTGCTGGTCGGTGCCAATCGTTTCGGAAAACGAGCCGCTCGGCACCTTGTCGGTGTATACGCATCTGACATCAGGCCCGAGCGCCGACGATGCGGAATTGCTGGAAACCATTGCGGCTCAGGCGGCGATTGCCATCGAGCACCAGCAGCTCATCGAGCGCCAGGTGCATCAGACCCTGCACGATCCACTGACATCGCTCCCCAACCGCGCCCTGCTGGAAGACCGCTTCCAGAACGCCATCGACCGCGCCCAGCGCGGCAACTGGCGCGTGGGGTTGTTCGTCATCAACATCGACCGCTTCAAATTGATAAACGATTCCCTGGGGCATGGCTCGGGGGATGAGTTGCTCAGGCAGATCGGCGAGCGGTTGCGGCTGGCGATCCGGGTGAGCGATACTGTTGCCCGCATCAGCGCCGACGAATTTGCCGTGGTCGTTCCCGAGATGCGCGACCGCGACGCCGCCGAGCCGGTGGCGGCCAAGTTCCTGTCCCTGCTTGCCGCTCCGTTCACCATCGCCGGCCGCGAGGTGGTGTGCACGTCGAGCCTGGGTGCGGCGATTTTTCCCGAGCATGGCGCTGACATTGCCGCGTTGCAGCGGGCGGCCAACCGCGCGCTCTCCCGCGCCAAAACCCTGGGCCGTAATGGTCACGCATTCTACACGCCGGAATTGGGACAGCTTCCCGTGGAAAGCGCCGAGCTCGATCTGCAGGCGCAGCTTCGGCGGGCGATTCAGAACAACGAGATGTCGCTGCGCTTTCAGCCGCAGGTCGATCATGCCGGGCGCATGGTGGCTGTCGAGGCGCTGTTGCGATGGAGCAATTCGCGGCTGGGGAACGTTCCGCCGTCACGGTTTATTCCCGTTGCCGAGCAGACGGGGTTGATCGTTCCGATCGGCGAATGGGTGCTGCGCGAAGCCTGCCGGGCTGCTCAGAATTGGCAACCCGAGCCGGGCGAGCCGGCGTTGCGAATCGCCGTCAACGTGTCGGCATTGCAGTTTGCCCAGCCGACCTTCCTGACGACGGTGAAGGATGTCTTGGCGGAAACCGCCCTGGATCCCCGTCGCCTCGAGCTGGAACTGACCGAGAGCCTGCTGATGCAAAATACGCAGGACGCGGCGGCAAAGCTCTCGGCGCTGGGCAACCTGGGCGTCTCGACGGCCATTGACGATTTCGGGACCGGTTATTCCTCGTTGGGATATCTTCGCCGTCTTCCCATTGACACGCTGAAGATTGACCGCAGCTTCGTGCTGGATGTCACGCCGGAGAACAATGATGAAAGCGCCACGGCGGTCATCAGCGCCATTCTTTCGATGGCGAAAAGCCTCGGGTTGAACGTCGTTGCCGAAGGCGTGGAAACCGAAACCCAGCGCGATTTCCTGATTCATCACGGCTGTCCGCTGATGCAAGGCTACCTCTACAGCCGGCCCGTTCCCGCCGCCGAAATTGAAAAATTGCGCGGCAAGCTCCTGTGCCCGGCGGCAATCAAGCCGATGGCGCTGTCAGCCTGAGCCCTTCCCTTCGGCGTTGGCTTATGCCAACATTCAATCACTCATTTGAAGGAGTGATTCAATGTCGACCCAGGAAACAGCAGCCGGTTCCAAAGCGCTTTATGTCATGATTGGCGGATTTCTCGGCGCGGGGAAGACCACCGCCATCATCAAGTTCGCTCATTACCTCAAATCCAAAAACAAGCGGGTTGGCCTTATCACCAACGACCAGAGCATCGATTTGGTCGACACCGCCCGCGTGCGGGCCGCGGGATTTGCCGTGGAAGAAATCACCGGCGGATGCTTCTGCTGCAAGTTCGATTCACTGGTGGATGCCTCGCGGGAATTGACCCGCCAGACCGCGCCCGATGTACTGCTGGCCGAGCCGGTCGGCAGTTGCACCGACCTCAAAGCAACCGTCAGTTATCCCCTGCGCAAACTCTACGGCGATGAATATCGCGTCGCGCCGCTTTCGGTGCTGCTCGACCCCAGGCGCTGCCTGCGCGTGCTGGGACTGGAACAAACCGGCGGCCATTTCTCCGAAAAAGTCGTCTACGTCTATCGCAAGCAACTCGAGGAAGCCGAGATTCTCGTCGTGAACAAGATCGACAGCATCGACGCCCCCGCCCGCCAGAAGTTGGTGGCGGCATTGAAGCAAAACTTCCCCCGGGCAACCGTCCTGGAAGTCTCCTGCACGACTGGCGAAGGACTGACCGCCTGGTTCGAGCTGGTCACCAGCAGCGAATTGGGCACGCGGCAATCGATGGACGTCGATTACGACATCTACGCCGACGGCGAAGCCCTGCTCGGCTGGCTGAACGCCAAAGTCAGCCTCAGCGCCGCCGGCGAGTTCGATGGAAACGCCATGCTCATTGCATTGGCAACGCAATTGCGCGATCGTCTGGCCAGCCAGCAAATTGAAATCGCACATTTGAAAATGACCTTGGTCCCCGATGCCGGCACCGACATGGGATCGATCAGCCTGACGCGCAGCGGCGGGCAGCCCGAACCCACGCATTCGCTGGCCGCGCCGTTGTCTCGCGGGAATCTGATTATTAACCTGCGGGCCGAAACCGATCCGGAGATTCTCAAGGCCGAGGTCGTGAAAGCCGTCGGCGCTCTGGGCGATGTGAAGGCAGAGGTGACGATTTTGGCATCATTTCGGCCGGGCAGGCCAACGCCGACGCACCGGATGGCCGAGGCGGGGAATTAACATGCAACGCCCCGCGCCGCGGCGGCGTCTTTCACGGGCGCGCGGTTTGGCTGCAATCGCCCGCGAGGTTGAAACCTTCCCGCGCCGCCAGCATCGCGATTCCCCGTTTCCAATACTGCCAATACGCCCGATCGCTGAAGGTCCCGCCGCTGACGCGCGCGAAATCGATTCGATTGCGTGCGAAATCAATCCGATTTCCTACGAGTTCGATTCGATTTCGCAGGAAATCGGCGTGATCGCACAGGAAATCGAATTGGAAACCCACGCCGCAGGGTCAAATTCGTCGGCAATCAAAGCGATAACGCACGAAATCATCACGATTGCTTGCGTTATCAAAGCAGCGGCGCAGGAAATCAATTCACTTTCCAAAGATTGCGTCGGTGTCTTCCAAGATCGAAGAGGAAACGTAACCGGCGGTCGTTGCAACCTGATTCCAAGCCACGATTCCTAAACCAATGAAGCGCACCCGTCCCGTTTGTTCGTTCGTCCCGTTTGTTCGTTCCGTCCCCTTTGTCACCTAGTCCCCCTTGAACGCTCGCCGACGCGCGTCGAGGGCCGCTTCGACCGTATCTCGCGTCGGCCCGGCGATCCATTCATGAGCCCAAGATGCAACCACGGCATTTACTTGGCTGGGCGCGACGTGCCAAGCATTGGTTTTGTGGCGGCCGACAAGGACAAGACTTTTGGTAATAGGTGCCAGTACGTATGCGGACGGATCGCGTAGACAACTTGGCGGCGCGTCAATATATCCATCCGCCGCCCACCCAACGGCCCGATCAGCAATGACGAAGAACTCGCCCTTCGGTGCATGCAGCGCGAACCACTTGAAACGCGGAAAGAAACGTGCCTGAAAATAGTAGGCTTGAATGTGTACACCTTCTAAGAAGTTGGCTCGCTCAGACATATCCGGATGCCAGCCATCGATGATCGCTTGGTCCATTTCACTTCCTGGTGGAAACACTCGACGACCAAGAGTCGGATGACGCATGGCAACGTCGCGTGGTAGTCTCACGGCGTTTAATAATCCTTTGGGTGGTGGCTCTGCAACTGCGCCATTACGGCCAAAACCTTTCTCGCCCCAGAAGTTGCCAAGGGTCTGCATCGGAAGCGACCGCGCGGCCGCCCATGCGAGATATCGCGTGAGAGCGATAGGCAGCTCCCCACCCGTTCCGGGCAACCGAAGACTTAGCGCTCGCATCGCAGTGGCGGCAGGCCCTTCAACCTCGTTGGATAAGAAACTCTCGAGCGTCGCGTCGCGATCGAGGAGCGCTCCAGGCCCATCGAACATGCCACGTTTCCAGCCCATGTTCTTCGGGGCGCAGCGCTTTACCGGTCCGTCGGGGATCCATCCTTGCCATAGCCACGGATCCTTCTTTGAAGTAGAATTGGGATCCACAAAGTGCCGCAAATGAAACTGCGAGACGTAGTGGTGTTTAGCGCTCAACGGAACTCCAAGAAGGGGGAAAGGGGACATCGAGATATCTCATGGTGTAGTCAATCGCCATTTCCTTGAATGCGTTTCACCAGTGGTCGTCAACCTGGCCCTTAACGTGGCTGTCAACGCAGACTTGAATCGGGCTAAGCTTGATTATAACGAACAAACCGGGGCCAGTGCGCTTTTATATACGGCGCAGGGGTTCCTCGTCGGCGTTTGGGAATTTCATGCGGCGGAAAATCTGAGTTTAACGCTTTGAGTGCCTCAAGCAGAGCGCAGGAATTTCTGCAGGAATGCCCGGCGGAGAGATCGTCCCCCCTCGAGGCGCGGCTGCGGCAGCGGGATTCCCGGCTCACTGCCTGAGGCATCCAAAGCGCTAAACTCGATCCATCCCAGCCCGAGGCTTTCAAAACGATTTTTCCACGAATTCACACGAATAAAAAGCCATTCGGGTTTCCTTATTCGTGCCAATTCGTGTTTATTCGTGGAGGGTCTGGCCTTAGCCGGGTTCATCTGTGGCGATTCTCTTCGCCATCAGCCGCCCGATGCTTTCACTTGGACATCAATCCGCCGCTGACGCGCTGGCGGACGAGGGCCACTCTATTCCGGCATAGAGCTCGGCCATGGGGATCGAGATCCCCAGGCTGCGGACCTTTGCGGCGGCATCAAGGCCGGTGAAGTTCAGGATCGACCAAGCCCCGTCGGCTTGTCGCAGGAAGCTTTCGACGCTCGGGCGGACCTGCGAAATGAGGATGTATTCCTCGAAGGCCGGGATTTGGCGGTATTGGGTGAACTTGTCGCCACGGTCGTAGGCTTCGGTCGAGGGTGAGAGGACTTCGATGATTACTTTCGGATTCAGGATGGTGTGCCGCTTGGGGTCTTGCGGGTCGAACTGGAGGGGGCCGCAGATAATGGAGGCGTCCGGATACATATAACGCGGAGTTTGGGGGATGCGAATGCGAAGATTGCTCTCGGCAACGCGGCAGGGTTTTCCCTTCAGGGCATTGCCCGCCTCGCGCACGAAATTGGCGGTGATAAAACTCTGCTCGGGGCTGCCCCCGGCCATGGCGAGGATCTCGCCGTCCTGATACTCGTGCCGGTCAACAGCATCTTCCTCCAGCTCAAGATACTCTGCGATCGTGAAACGGCGACGTTGTGCTGGCATGCCCATGCGGTAAGTATACCGATGCCCACGCAAGCTGTCAGTATTCGTGGGGTGCACGCCCGTCTCTGCGCTTCACCTGGCGGCTTGGAACGCCTTGGCACGATTGCGGCCCACGGCGGAGCCGCGAGGACGCTGCTCGTGAAACGTGTCGGCCCGGCCATCCTGGCTCAAGTATGCTGCGCGAACCT
>DASRRM010000357.1:0-16602 GCA_035695715.1 Tepidisphaeraceae bacterium | reverse complement strand
CATCTGCCCCGCCGCCTGCGTCAGCTTCGCCGCCGGGCCCTGGTCCGGCAATGACTCGGCCTGCTTGGCGATGGAATCGGTGTTGCGCTGGGTTTGTTCCTGTGCGGGGGTCAGTTGCTCAAGCTGAATGGCCGGTGGCATATTCTTCGGATCGCGGCCCGACAGCGCGATCAATTCCTCGCGCTGGCTCGATTCCACCTGCTCGAGGCGCTTGACGCCGCCTTGAATCAGCAAGTTATCGATATTATGTCCGGCCTGGCGTTCGACCAGCTCGGCAATCAGTTGCTGCAACTGGGTTAGTTGCCGGGCGAGTTCCTCCAGGCGTTTGCGCTCGGCTTCCTTGAGCTTGTTGATGATCTGGTCGATTCCCAGCTCGACTTGCCGCTGGTTTTGCTGGGCCTGCGCCTGCTGATTTTGCTGCATGTCCTGCGAGGCCTGCTGCTGCTTGCTGCTGAGGCCCTGGCTCTTGCCCATCTGGGCGGCCTGCTTCATCGCCTCGCTGGCCGAGGGGTCGGCCTTGCTCATCTTCTCAGCCTTTTCGGCCATCTTATCGAGGTTCTTCTCAAGCTGCTTGGCCTGGTCGGCCTGCGCCTCGGCCAGCTTCTTGTTCTGCTCCTTGTCTTCCTTGCTCAAATCGTCGGCGTTTTTGCCGATGTTTTTCTTGTTGGCATCCTGGAACTTTTCCTCCAGTTCCTTCTGGTTCTTCAGCGCTTCCTTCATCCTCTCGATCGCGCCTGCAAGCCCGTCCATTTCGCCGAGCTTGTCCATCGCCTTTTTCAACTGATCGGCGGCCTGCTGCTGGCTTTGCGAGGCCTTGCTCATCGCCACGCTGCGCTGAGCAGCATCCCTGGCCTGCTGGGCGGCATTAGCCTTGGGATCCTGCGGCGGGGCATCTTTGGCTTCATCGAGGTTCTTCTTCGAATCGCGCATCGGCTCATCCGCCGCCTTGCGAAGCTGCTGCTCGACCTCCTTGGCCGTCTGTTTCAGGCCCTGCTCGGGGGCCTTGTTTTCGGTCATCTCTTTGGTCATCTGCTGCAGCCGATCGGCCAGTTGCATCGTCTGCGACTGCGTGCTGGCCTGATCGTTGGCCAGGCGGCTGGTCTGCGTCTTGTCCGGCGCATCAAACTTCTTGCTGCGATCGAGCCCCTGTTTCAGGTTATCCGTCTCGGCCTTTTGGCGAAGCTGACTGAGTTCCTGCGCCTTGATCTGCTCGTGAATCAATTCCGCCTCGGCGGACTTGTCTCCCATGAACTTCTCAAGACTGACAATAGTGATGCGCAGTTTGCCGCTGGGAACCCAGGCGTGCTCCTTGCCATTGAGGCTGAAGTTGTCCTTCACCTGAACGTAGAATTCCAGCACGTCGCCGGGCTTGAGGTTGGCGTCTTTCAGCGAAGCCAGCTCCCAGTGATAGCCGAGATGATATCGCTTGTGATCGGGACTGCTGTCGGCGGGTTCCCAGATGGTGTCGGTCGGCGCGACGATGGAATCCTTGACCAGATTGACCATCCAGTGATTCTGCCCGGCGGCGTTGGCCGGGTGAGCCGGGTCGGCGGATTTTTCGCCGCCGCTCACGCGATCGACGACCAGTTGCGCCCCGACGATGCCATAATCATCCTCAGCCACCGCCTTCACATCGAACCCGGCGTTGGGCGTGCGCTCCTCGCTGCGGCGCGGTTCCTCGATCTGCACCGTTGGCGGCTGATCTTCCTTCACCAGCACCTCAAATTCCTCGCCGCCGGGGTTTTGGAAGCCATCGGAATCGGTTGCCTTGACGGAAAATCGGAACGAGGCATCAGCATCGAAGGTGGCGACGGCGACTTCAGGAGAAGAGTGCGTCCATTTGAATGCCGGGAGCTTTTGCCCTTCCTTGATGGAGTGCAATTCGACCGGCGCGCCATCCTTCAAAGTCTTGTTAAAGTGAAACTGGATCGCGACGGTGGAACCAAAGGCCGTGATGGCGGGACGCTCGGTCAGGCTCACCGTGGAAGTAATCCGCGGCTGAACGTAAGGCGGCGGCGTGAGCTGGGCTTCAACCCGCTGGATCTGCAGCCGCGGCACTACTGCGATATCCCGCAAGGGCTGCGAATCGTCGCCGGACTCGACGCGTACCTGGAGCCTGGCATTTTTTCGCCCCTGCTCAAGCCGGGCATCGAGCAAGGCGGTATACGACCCATCCTTGCGAGTCATGATTTCCTGCTGCCATGGACCTTCGTCATAGCGGTAATAGATGACGGCTTTGCGCGATTCCTTATCGCCCTTGGTCAGGTGAATTTTCACGGGAATACGCTGGCCAACCGCCACGCGGGCGGGGAGTTGGCTGTCGATGGAGATTTCCACGCGCTTGGGCCATTGATCGTTGCGCAGAAGCAGCCGGTCGGCGGCGATTTTCAGCCAGCCGCTGTGATTGCCCCACGACACCAGCGCCGCCAGGACGGCAACCGACGCCAGCGCGCCAAGGGCCGAGAAATAAACCGGCCGGCGGCGGATAACGCGATGCAGATTGACCTGCTGCGCCAGTGAATTCGCCTCGCTGACGACGCGCTGCTGCATGACCTGCGAGCCAGGGATTTCGCTGCGGGAGAAGTCGACGGTGCTGCGCAGCCGGTCGTCGAATTGCGGGAAGGTATGCTCCAGATGCCCCGCGACATCGCCAATGTCGAGCTTGGACATCATCGGCGTTGCCAGCCAGTGCCAAAGGACATAGAGCAGGCTTCCCACCGCCGCGACGATCAGCAACAGGCGCGGGAGCTTCTCCAGCCCAAAGAGGTAGTCGAAGCCGACGATCGCCACGAGCAGCCCGATGGCCGCCGCCAGCGTCACACCCATCCCTGCGGTGATGGCCAGCATGCGCACCCGTCGGCGAACCGACTGCAGTGAATCGATCAAAGAGGTTGGAGGCATATGCGGACTCCGTTCTTAGTAAGTGCAGAGTGAAGAGTGCAGAGTGCAGAATGGAAGAAGTCCATTCGGCAAGTCCGCTGTTCCCGTCTTTTCACTCTTCACTCTTCACTCTGCATTCTGCACTTACTCTCACACCATCCCAAATACCTTACGTAACACCCATTCCGATGTCAGAAGTAGCACGAAAATTACCATGGCGATCGGTTTGTCCCATAATGGGTGATCGTCAGGCGGGGCGATGGTGCGCGAAGCGCTTTGGATCAGCTCCGGCAATCTCGGGCCGGCATCGCCGATTGTCAGGGCAACGCCGCCGCTTTCGCTGGCGACGTGGGCCAGGGTTGTCTTGTCGACGGCCGGGTCGACCAGTTCCAGCTTGGGAATGATCACGTCCATCACTTCATCCAGTTGCGCCACGCGGCTGATGGCATCGTCGTGAACCTCAAGCTTGAAATGACCGACACGGTCGGCGCCGAACGATGCGGTATAATAGTCCGGCTGGCTGGTGGAATTCTGCAGCATCACGCTTTGCACCACCTGGCCGGTCTTTTCATCCCTCAGTTGGACTTCGATCTTGGGGGAAAGTTGCCGGAGAAGTGCCGGATCCATCACCCGAAGATTCAGGTGAACCTCGTCGCCAAGCTGATAAACCTTGCGCTCGGGGGCGAAGGTGAGGGTGCGCCGGCCCAGCTTTTTGCCGCGGGCGAGATAGCGCAGTTCCTGAATCCAATAGGTATCGAAGACGCTTTCGCCGGTATAGAAGCGCCAGCGCCACGAATCGTCAAACGCGCTCAAAAGCGTGCGGCCCGAGCCGAACCGGCCCAAAACCAGCAGCGGCGCCTTGTGATTCCCCGTCGGATCGAGATCGGTCGGATGCTCGGCATACACATCGGTGCCAGACTTGGCGACCAAACCCTGGCGATACCAGAACAGGGGCTGAAGATCGTCCTTGATATACTTATCGTTCTTCGCCTTATCAGTGAAGAAGCGGAAGAACGATGATGCCGCCCCGTCTTTGGTCAATACAGGGCGGAATCCCTCGGTGATGGCCTGGGTCGGCCAGCCGGCATCGGTGTTCACCACACTGACGGGCAGCAGGTCATAGATCGGCGTGTTTTTATAGGCCGCCGGCGACCATTGCGGGCCGGCGATCATCCCGAACCCGCCGCCCTTTTTGTCCACGAAATCGCGAATGAGCTGAAGCTGCGAATCGGTGAATTGGCGCGGGTCGACGTCGCCGAACAACACGACGTCGCATTCCATGAGCTGCTCCATATTTCCCGGGAACTGCGCATAGGGGAAATATTTATATTTGTCTCTCTCGCCGCGGGCCTCCATGTCGGTGTGTTCCTGCGCGAAGTTGGGGTCGGCACTGGTGAGGATGCAGGAGATGTTCACCGTCTTGTCGCGGATCATCTCGTTCTTGATATAGCGATACTCCCAGCGCGGATATCCCTCGACATAAAGCACGTTGATCTTGGCGTCGAGCACCGAAATTTCACTTTGCAGGATGTTGTCGTCTTCATCGAGCTCGCCCGGCTGACGGACGGCCTCGACCTTGATCTTCAATGTGCCGACCGCGTCAGGCTTGAAGAGCAATTCCTCCTGCACCGGATTGGAATCGGCGGGATGAATCACCTTCTCGACGTTGCCGCCATCGGGCGCTTTGAGCGGCAGGCCATTGGCGGCGTTGGTCAGGCGAAGCGTGATGGCGTGGCCCGGCTCGTAGCCGCTGGCGCGAACCACCACCTTCATGTTCACAATGTCATCCTTGAAGGCGCTGTCCTGCACGTTGACGGCTTGAAGGGCGATGTTCTTCGGCGGCTTTTCCGAGCCGACGGCGATCGGATACACCTTGATGCCGTAGTTGGTCAGTTGCTTGTAAGCCTCGGCCAGCGGCGAGGTGGGCGTGTCGCGGCCGTCGGTGACGATCACCACGCCGGCCACGCGCTGGCCCTGAAGCGCGCCAAGCACCTTGAGGATCGACGGCACGACTTGCGTGCTGGCGCCCTCGGCCTTGAGTGCCGCCAGATCCGGGGCGCTGCTTTTGACGGCGATGATCGGCCCTTCGGATCGGACGTTCAGATCGTGCTGCTCCTGATCGGGCCGGGTCACGATGAAAATGATCCCTACCAGAAGCGCTGCAACCAGCACCGATCCGAACGAAAGGGACGGATGCGGCCACTCGCGGCGCAAAAGCCGGACGAAAAACGGGGCGGCGAGGAATAATGCCGCGATCAGGCCCAGGATAATCAACGTTTGCTGCGATACTTTGTCGATGGCGCTGGGGGCGATGTCGCGGGAGTTGGCTTCATTAGGGCCGGGAATGCTGCCGATGGAGGTGGCCGATTGATCAAAGGAATAAAACTGCAGCGTGTGGATTTTTGCCAGCCGCTTGATGAGGGCCTGGCCGTCGGAGTCGAAGAGATTGACGGCGGCCTGCAGGCGGGTTTCGCCCGACGACGCCTGGCTGGGGTTCACATCGTGAATCGACATGCTCAGGCTGTCATCCACCAGCACGGCCACGACCGAAGGCTCGGTGATGGTGCGGCTGCGGTTGAGGATCGGATTGTTGAGCAGGACAAGGACGAAGGCGATCAGCGCCCCGCGAAGAATGCCCATGAAAACGCGCGGACCGGTGGTTTTTCCCTCCTGGCGATAGACATAAATGATCAGCCCCAGCGCGCTGCCGCCCAGCACCAGATTCCACGCCAGCGGGCCGCTGAGGGTCATGAGCAGCAAGCCGAAAAGCGACAACCGGCCCAGCGCCATCAGGGCGATTTCGTGCCGCTTGAAGTAGAACCATGCCACCGCGCCGACAACGGCGACCACCAGGAGAATGCTCCACCATTGAAAGCCAAGCGCCGATGGCACGATCAGCGCCACGGCAACGGCGCTGAGGCCAGCCACCGCAATTCGCAGGCGATGCAGCTCGCGCCCGGCGGTTTTGCGCGAGATCAGGACGAACAGCGCGATGGCGACGATCGCCAGCAGGTAATTCTGCCAGTGTCCCGCTTCGCCAAGAAGAGGTCCCGGCCAATGCGGGTCGAAGCGAAGGCCGAGCTCCCCCTTGCCGTTGATGAACCCTTCATCGACGCCGAAGAGAAAGCGGTCGAGGCGTTTGATTAGAGGATTGTCGAATAAATTAGCCATGCTCTGTTGCTGCTCGTTGTGATATGGGCGGAATTACGGCCCATGGTTTTCAAATCGTTGACCTGGCGTCGTCCGTCTGCGGGCGGCAAATGTCATCCACGACCATTTTCGCGCCCCAAATTGATGTAGGGTGGGCGTACTCGCCCACCATTCCCCGCGGCGTCGGCGAGGCGGTGGGCGAGTACGCCCACCCTACATCGGTTGCCCGACGCGCGGCCGCTTCACATCGCTCCCTTCGCGCCCAACGCCGGCGAACCAGCGCCCGGCGTTACGACTTCCGACCGGCGGTAATGCCCGAATCGCATCGCAATGAAACATTCAAATCCGACCAGCGCCAAAACCAGAACCATTGTCCACCAACTGAAATCGTTGGCGTCCTGGGCACTGCTGCCGGCGGTGGCCAGCTCCGGACCGAGCATGGCCATGGTGATGTCGCCCAGATCATGGCGGATGGCGTCGTTGCTGATGGTGGTCACATCCGCCTCGTCGGCGGCGGGAACATTGACGGCAATCGGCACCTTCCGCTCGCCCAGCGTCAGCGTGTAAAGGCCGGGCTTGACCAACGGCTCAGTGTGATACAGGCTCCGCCACATGCCATGGTCGGCGTCGGCTTTCTTGGCGTCAGCGAGAACCGCACCGGCGTCGGGCTCAGGCGGCGACACGACAATCAGCCCGCCTTCGCTGTCACTCAGCACCGGCGTGGTGGTCATGCGCACCGATGAGGGAATTGACAGATGCTCGCCCACCACGCGATTCATCCACCAGTCGCCGGTGCGGATCGATCCGACCAGCATGCTTTGCACGACTTCAAGAAAGGCGGGCTTCTGCGGAAAATCGGTCCAGTCAAGGTTGCCGGTGGTGGTGACAAAGAGAACACGGCCCTGGCCGATGGTCTGGGCGGTGATGGCCGGATCCGCGGGCGCCTTGGGATTGGTCGGGATGTAGTTCAGGACCTTTTCCGCGCTGCTGTCAGGAGGGATATCGATCTGCCAATAGCTGCGGACGGGCACGCGATCGAGCCCGCTGTTTACATTTGCGAAATCCTTCAGCAACGGATGCACGACCGATTTGGGATTGAAATCGAAGCTGTATTCATGCTCATTGACGCCGACGCTCATCACCTTCACCAATTCGCCCGGCAGGAGGCGATTGCGCTTGAAGAGCATCGTGTTGTAGTTGTCCTTGTTGACCGCATCGCCCATGAAAAACAGCAGCGTGCCCCCCTGCTGCACGAATTTCGTGAGGGCATCGGATTCGGTGCTGGAGATTTGCCCGACGCCGGCCAGGATGACCGCCGAGTAATCGCCCAGCACCTTGTTGCCCAGTTCCAGATCAGTGATGACCTCCGGCGAGAACGAACTGTCGCTGCTGGCGGGCTTGCCGGGGACGACATCGCGATGCCCGGCCAGGGCGGGCATCAGGTAATGGGCCGAGCTTTGCTCAGGATCGATGCCGCGCTTGCCTTCTACAATGAGCACTTTTAATTCCGAAGCCACGTCAACAATGCGGCGGCGGATGTTGTCAACCGGCAGATGATCTCCGTTATCGAGCAGCGTAGCCTTGAGCACGTGCGGGCCGCCGGTGGCGAAGGCAACATTTGCAAGCCTTTGCGGCTTGGTTGCGCCACTGAGCTTGAAGCTGGCGGTGGTTTTGCCGATGGGCTGATCGTCCAGCGTCCATTGCAGCGACACTTCATGGCCCGGATCGACGCCGGGGAAAAAGCCGCGAACATCGGCGCGGAACTCGGCGGGGAACTTGGAGCTGACGAGATTATCGCCGGGCTTAATGTCGGCGATTGCGCCGTTCCACTGCGGCTGGCTGCTGGACAAATTAAAGTGCTGGATCGACTTGAACTCGCCGGCCAATTCCGGGCCAAGCTGCTTGAGGCTTGCGCCGTCGGCCCCTTCCCAGGCGCTGCGGGTGGCATCGGTGATGATGAACAGATTCTTGTCGGGGATTTTGTCGTTTCGCCGGGCCACATCCAGCGCCAACTCGAAGGCATGACGCAGATCGGTTGCCCCCCACGATTGCTCGATATGCCCCACCGCCTGGCGGGCAGCTTCGAGATCAATTTGCGGCTCCATTGAGGTGGTGGCGGGCCGGGAGGCGGTGATCAGGACCACCGATTCTCCGCCGGACTGCGCCCGGCTCAGCATCTCGGTGACAAGCTTTTTGGCCTGGTCGAGATGCGTTTTGGCATCGGCCCGGCCGGTCGAATAGGCGGCGGAGTAGCTGTTGTCGATGATGAAAACATTGAGGGCCGTGTGGTGGCCGAACGCGGCCAGCGCCGGATTTTCGCACCCCAGCGGCCGCGCCAGCGCCAAGCCAAGAAGGGCCACCAGCAGGCATCGCGTCGCCAGCAAAAGCCATTGCTCGAACTTCAGTCGCCGGCGATTTTTCCGCATGGCGCGGAGCAGGAATTCCATCGCCGCCCAGGTGACGGTTTTGAACCGCCGCCGATTGAGCAGGTGGATGATGATTGGGATCGCCGTCAGGCAAGCGCCCGCGACGACAAAGCTCCAGGTGAGGAAGTAGATGGCTAAGGGAAAGTTCGTCATGTCATTGGTCGCTGGTCATTTACTTAATGCTCGCCGAGCGTGTCGCCAGGAACCCACTCAATGAAACGTCCAGCGGATCGCCGCTGTTCATGCGGGTGAAGTCAATGTGCATTCCACGGCACAGTTTCCGCAGGCTGGCGGTGAAATCCTCCAATTCCTTCAAGTATCCCTCGCGCAGAGATCGCGGCTCGGTGAGCAATTCACCGGCTTCTTCCAGGCCCTTAAACAGCGTCGTATCCTGGAAGGGAAAATCGATTTCCTGCGGGTCCATCACCTGAAACGCCATGATCTCGTGCTTCTTGTAGCGAAGATGCCGCAGGCCCATCTTGATGCTGTCGAAATCGTCGAAGAAGTCGGAGAGGAGAACGATCAGGCTGCGGTGATTGAGCTTCTCGGCAAGCTGATCGAGGATCCGGCCGGTGCCGGTCTTTTTCAGCTTGGGAACCAGCGTCAGCTCGCGCGTGATGATCTTCCACTGCGCAGGAGTATTGCTCGGCTTGATGTAATGCTTCAGTTCCGTGTCGAAGGTCGCCAGGCCGACCGAATCCTGCTGCTGGATCGCCAGATATGAAAGCGCCGCGGCAATGGAGGTGGCACAGTCAAATTTGGACCAGCGATCCGGTCCCAGATCGATCGAGCTGAACCCCATCGATTCGCTGCAATCGACCACGCAGATGAGATGGAGGTTGGTTTCCTCGAGATATTGCTTGAGATAAATCTTGTCGGTTTTACCGAAGACTTTCCAATCGACGTGGCGGATGTCGTCGCCGGGCACATAGGGCCGATGCTGGGCGAATTCGATGGAGATGCCCTGATAGGGAGAGCGGTGCATGCCGGTCATCAAGCCTTCGACGATCAACCGTGCGCGCAGGTCGAGGGAATGAATGCGAGCGAGCGTTCGCGGCTCGAGGTATTTGCGATAGTCGGTGGCGGTTTGGGTCATTCGGTGAGAATCCGTGTTTATTCTTTCGGGAGGTCGTCGTGGCCCACCGTCAAAATCATCGTTACCTTCCGCAGTTCACTCCTGGCGAGCGTTTTTTCCGTGAGGTCCCAGACGAGTTCCTGACGTTCGGGATGCCCCATTCCATCGAAGCCTGGCCAAACGACGACGAAGCGATAACGATCTGTTCGAACATGCTCGATGTCCACTTCTGCGCCGGGAAGGGCCTTTTGCAAGGCAGCAGACAACTGCTCGACATAAGGTGGACGTAGCTGGCTCGGCGTAATCCTTGCCTGCTTGCTGAAGATGTCGCGTGCTTTCGCCACGTGATATTAGTTTTACGCCGCCGGCTGGTCGCGCATCAGCTTGGCCGTTTGCTTGTCCAACTCATCGTATTGCTGCCTGGGAATATTCTCGATCAGCTTCTTTACGATCGTCTCACTCTTGATTCCCTCGGCCTCGGCGTTGAAATTCGTCACGATGCGGTGCCGCAGCACTGGAATTGCGACCTGGCGGATGTCTTCGGTGCTGACGTGATAGCGGCCCTTCAGAAGCGCACGGGCCTTTCCGGCCAGGATCAGGTATTGGCTGGCGCGCGGGCCGGCGCCCCAGCTCACATATTCCTTCACGAACTGCGGCACGTTCCCTTCCGATACGCGCGTCTGGCGGCTGAACTGCAACGCATAGCGAATCACATGATCCGCCACCGGAACCTTGCGCACGATCTCCTGCAAGTGCTGAATCTCTTCGCCGCTTAAGACGTGCTTTAATTCAATATCCCGGCTCATCGTCGTCAGGCGGACGATCTGGAATTCCTCTTCCTCACTTGGATAGCCGACGTTGATGTTAAACATGAACCGGTCGAGCTGTGCTTCGGGCAGCGGATAGGTGCCTTCCTGCTCGATGGGATTTTGCGTGGCCAGCACGAAGAACGGCTGGGGCAGGCGATGCAGTTTGCCGCCGGCCGTCACCTGATGCTCCTGCATTGCTTCCAAAAGCGCCGCCTGGGTTTTCGGAGGCGTGCGGTTAATTTCGTCGGCGAGAATGACATTGGCGAAAACCGGGCCGCGGACGAAACGCATGCTGCGCGATCCGGAGGTTTTGTCTTCCTCGAAGACCTCGGTGCCGGTGATGTCCGATGGCATCAGGTCGGGCGTGAACTGGATGCGGTTGAAGCTCAGCCCCAGCGTCTTGGCCAGGGTTGAGATCAAGAGCGTCTTGGCCAGGCCCGGAACGCCGACCAGCAGCGCATGGCCCTTGCAGAACAAGGCGATGAGAAGCTCCTCGATGACCATTTCCTGGCCAACGATGACCTTGCCCAATTCGGACTTCATGTTGTGATAGCCCTGCTGAAGCTTTTCAACGCTTGCCAGTTCCTCGGCGGCAAGGTCGGTGGCCAGGGGCTTAACCAATCCGATGTTTTCTGCCATGTGCTGTTCCACTTCCTGGGCGCAGTGCGTCCCAATGAATAAATAATTCCCGCGGCGGTTGAACGGTAAGGGTCGGAATTGCGGATAGATCCATCTCAGAGTCCGACGAGGTGAGCGCTTTCCCCGACGTCCCACGGACGTTATACCACACCTACAATCATCCCGTCCAACTAATGGTATCCCTGCCAAATGGAAAAGTTGCATGCCAGAGCTTCCAGAAGTGCAAACCGTCGTCACCACCCTCCGGCCCCGCCTGCTCGGACAAACGATTCGCCATGTCCAGCTCAATCGGCGCGACATCGTCGAGCCGATAGAGGCTGACCTGCCCGCCCTGCTCGCCGGTCGAACTTTCGCCGATATTCAGCGCCGCGGCAAGCGGATTGTGATCACGCTGGATGATGGGAACCGGTTTTACATTCATCTTGGCATGACGGGCCGGTTGACGATCGAAAAGCCGAGCGATCCAGCGCTGCCGCATACGCATCTGATCGTTGATTTTGCCGTATCTCAAAGCGTGCAGCTTCGTTTTTGCGATCCGAGGCGCTTCGGCGGCATTTGGTGGCTGGGGAACGCCGATGCAGACGAGGGCATGGGCCCCGAGCCGTTGACGTTGAAGACCAAAACGCTGGCCGACAATCTTGGCCGCACAACCCGCGCGATTAAGAGCGCGCTGCTCGATCAGTCGGTGGTGGCGGGATTGGGGAATATCTATGTCGATGAATCACTTTTCACGGCGAAGATTCATCCCCTGACCCCGGCCAACAAACTGTCAGGCGAACAAGTGACCCGGCTGAATCGCGCCATCAAATCCACTTTGCGGAAGGCGATCAACGCGCGCGGCAGCACCCTGCGCGACTACCGCGACGCCGACGGAAACGCCGGCGATTTCCAGAAACTTCACCGCGTTTATGCCCGCGACGGGCAGCCGTGTGCCGTTTGCAGGGAAACCATCCAGCGCATCGTGCTTGGCGGGCGGTCGACGTGCTTTTGCCCGGATTGCCAGAAGCCGGCTGCTGCTATTGCGAAAACCGCGCGCCGCGGGAAATCCTCACTTACCCAAAAGCGGCCGCGTCGATTATGATACAACGCGCATGCAACAAACCAATCGTTCGACTCATTGGAAAGCGGACATTCGCAACATTCTGTTGGCGGCGTCGGTCGCTGCGATGGCCCTTGGCTGCGGATGTAAACGATCGCCGGATTCATCCGACAAATCCATTCCCGGCACTACCACCGGTCCCACTACCGCCGCCGCCGGCTCTGCCTCAGGCATGGTGGCGTATCAAGATAAAGGCGCGCACTTTGATTATCCCGATACGTGGAAGCCCGAGCAGGATAAGGAATATGAACTGCATCTCATTCCCGCCAGTGGCCCGGCCAATCGCGACATCACCTTTGATATCCCCGATCTGCCTCCGCATTTCCCCGGCATGATTCGCCTGAGCCTGATCGAAAATGGATATGTGAAGGATCTGAAAAAGAACCACGCCGACCTCCACGTCGACAACAGCGCCGATCACGATGTTCCCGGCGGCGGAAAAGCCCGGCTGGTGGAATCGTCCTGGAAAGAAAACGGCTCGCCTCGCTCGGATGTCGGCTTTCTCATCATGCGCAAGGAGCAGGTTTATATTTTCTCCTGCGATGCCAGCGCGAAAGATCTGCCGGCAACCCGGGCGGATTTCGACAAAATCATCGCCTCGCTGCGCTGGGATAAGTAGGCCGATAATTCACGCGTTTTTCAAGTTGATCGGGCGCGTAATCGTCATCCTGAGAAACGCTCTAAACCGTTACTCGAAAGGAAGGCATTGGGAAATGACGAATGACAAATCAAATCCGAAATCCGAATGACGAATGTCCGAAGGTATCACCCCATCGCCGCTTCGACCGATAAAGGGTATATAGAGGTTGGTCCCGATGATGGTCATCGGCGGCCGGTGCAGGCTCGTTGGTGCATCGTATTTCGGAGTCGTGATGGCTGTTCTGGAGTATTCTTCGCCGCCACCCAAGCCCGCCCATGGCGCACGGCTGTTGCAACTGGACATCCTCCGCGGCGTGGCCATCCTGCTCGTTTTGTTTCGCCATCCAATCGTCTATCACGACAGCCAGATCAAAAACGTCGGCTGGTGGAAGCCGTTGTCTTTCATCCTGATGCGGTTTGGCTGGACGGGCGTCGACCTGTTTTTCGTGCTGAGCGGATTTTTGATCGGCGGTTTGCTCTTTCAGGAAATCCGCAAGACCGGGGCGCTTGATGTAAAACGGTTTCTCATCCGACGAGGCTTTAAAATCTGGCCGCCCTACTTCGTGCTGATCGGCTTTGCCTTCCTCTGGCTGATTTTCGCATGGCACCGTTCGGTGCACAGTGCGCTCTCCGCGATTGCCCCAAATCTGCTTCATTTGCAAAACTATCTCGGCACGCCGCGCGGGCCGACCTGGTCGCTGGCTGTCGAAGAGCACTTTTACCTGGCGCTGCCGCTGTTCCTGCTCGCGGTGCTTTATTTCGCCCGCCGGCCGGGAAGGCACTTAAAATCCCTCCGCGCCATTCCGGTCACGGCCATTGCCGTCATCGTCAGCGTCACCCTTTTCCGCACGCTGTATAACTGGAACAAGCCGTTCTCTTTCCGCGACCACGTCGCCTACACGCATCTGCGGATTGATGGGCTATTCTTTGGCGTGCTGCTCGCCTATTTCCATCACTTTCACGCCGATGCCATGGCGCGAGTTGGCCGTTATCGAATCGCACTGCTGATTGGCGGCCTGGCGCTTCTGTCGCCGATGTTTTTCCTCGATGACAGCGCCCGCTTCTGCTGGACCATTGGCTTCACCATGCTCTACCTCGGCTACGGCGCGATCCTTCTCGCCTTGGTGTACACGACGCCGGGAAAGGGCGTGGTCGGCTCATTCCTGACCCTCTGGCCCAACCGCGCCATCGCCTGGGTGGGATTCTTCAGCTATTCAATTTATCTCTGGCAGGAAGACCTCTCGAAAACGCCGATCCAGTATTACCTGCTGCATCGGCTGACATGGATTCCAATGCCGCTGTATTGGCCGACGCTGGAGGCGCTGCATCTTCTTTTTGCCATCGGGGCCGGCGCGCTCATGGCAAAACTGATCGAAATCCCCTCCATCGCGATGCGCGACCGGCTCTTCCCCGCGCGGACGGTGAAAATCGATCAGCACCCGGTAACCGAGCACGACGCCGAGGTGCAGACGGCATCTTCAACGCTGGCCATTCCGCAAAAGGCCACCGCGTGACATTGGAAAACACCATTCGAAGCAGACAAGAATGTCCGCTCCACCATTGTTGCAAGCCATTCGTCACCATTAAGCGCCACATCCATAACCGCCATCCCCGCAGAATTGGGTTGTGCTGGTTGCCGCCACGGATTATTTTGGCGGCCCATGACCGAAATCCAACTGCTTGAAAAAGAAATCATGGAGAAAATCGCGGCTCTTGATGCGCTGCGGAAAAAGGCGCCGCCAACGCCGGTGGGGAACTATCTATTCCAAACGCAGGACGGCAAGCCTTCGCTGCTTGATCTTTTTTCCGGGAAGAACCGGCTCTTTGCGATTCATAACATGGGGCAGGGTTGCCGCTATTGCACGCTATGGGCCGATGGGCTGAACGCATTTCTGCCGCACCTGGAAAGTGCATTTGCCGTGGTGTTGCTCTCGAAGGATTCGCCGGCCGAGCAGCGGGCGTTTGCCAACTCGCGCGGCTGGCGCTTCCGCATGGCCTCGCACGGCGGCGGGGATTACATCAAAGAGCAAAGCGTCGTGGCAGGGCAGGACAACATGCCGGGCATCGTCTGCTACGAACGCCGGGGCGATCAAATCTACAAACTCAACAGCGCCGTTTTCGGTCCCGGCGATCTGTATTGCCCGATCTGGCATATTCTTGGGCTTGCGGGCGTTGGGGAGGATCAATGGACGCCGCAATATTCGTACTGGAAGCGCCCGCAGAAGCTGAGCGACGGGGGATTGAATATTCTGGAATAATAAGGCTCGCGCGCATCGGGATCGTTTGGGGTTTCGGTGATGGGTATCCTGGCGCGCGAGCGGTGGGAAGTCGATCTTCGACATTCAACCATGAAGCAACTCTTACACTGGATGCGATCTGCGGGATTTGCGGTTGCTGCATCTGTGTGGTTGGTCGTCGTTGTGAACACCTTCGCCTTAGGAGTATTCCTTGTATTCCCACTATTACTGATCAACGCGATCATCAAACCAACCGGTAAACGTGAGACCCGCATTCGGCGGAGGTTTTCACGCTAATCCGATGCTACTTCTTCAATCCCAGCGTCGCCTTCACGAGGTTGAACTTGTCGTGGGCGTTGATTCCTTCCTTTGCGGTGCCGCCGTAGGCGCTGAAGACGCACCAGAGCGTGCGGCCGTCGCCGCTGATCCATTTCGCGGGGAAGCTGCAGGTGAGGCCCTCGCCGTTGTGGCCCATGTCGCCCCAATGCTCCTCGTATGCCACGGTGGTCCACGGTCCCCATGGATGCGGCGAATCGAAAATGCCAAGCTGGCCGGGACCGTTGTGAAAACTGGTGAGGAGATATCGTTTGAGCGCGGGGAGATAGACGACGCTGGCCAAGTCGCCATTGGGAGCCGGGTCGGCGAAAACGGGGACAGCTTTGGCGACATTGGCCGACCATTGCGGTTTTTCGCCGGCAACGGCAATGAGAAATTCATGCGAGCGACGGTCCGGCAATGTGGCGGCGGGCGCGCGACCGAGGAAGGTTTCATTCGGCCGGCCCTGCTTTTGCCCATAGAAATAAACGTAGCCGCGAACTTCATCGGGTAAGCCGGTGTATCCTTTGCCGAAGTTGAGGAAAGTCGACAGCTTCAGGTTGCCATCGCCCTTGGGATAAATCGCATCGGCTTGCCGCCAGGTGATTCCGGCATCATCCGACCAGATCAACGCCTCATCCACATCGGGCCATTTGCCGTTTTGAGTATTGAGCCAGGCGTAGACGCGATTTTCGACGGCGAGAATGCCGCCAACCTTTCCCTTCTTCGGAAATGAGGGGGGATGGCGGGCATTTTTTCCGCCATTGATATTGATGCCGGTGAATTGCTCCGGCGTTCCATCGATGCGCGCGAACCCCAGAGCGACGCGCCCGTCTGAATCGGTGCCGCCGAATCCGCCTCCATCGCCGAACGCCGCGAACAGCGTGTCATCCGCCATCCAGGTGACCGGCCAGAGATCGCTCCCGGGGGCGGCGGTCTGGCGGGTTTTCCAGTCCCAGGCGATATGATCAATGACGGAACTGGGGGGATATGGAGCGCGGGGAATGGCGTCATCGGCGTTTCCCCATGAACTCAACATCAAGATCACAATGATGAAATAGGACCAATGGGGACGACACTGCGCGGCTATTTTGAGTGCAGAGGAGCCCAAGGCCGTTGACCGCAAAGGCGCAAAGTTCGCAAACAGGACGCAAAGGTCAGTTTTTGCAGCCGAACTGGCTCTAATTCCCATTTTCTTTGCGTCCTGTTTCAACCCTGTCAAGGGCTGGCAAAACAAGGATGCGCGCTTTTTTATTCCGCACAAGAACTGTCGGGCGATTTCGCACGCCCGCGATTATCGCTGGCGCTTGTCGCTCGCCCTTGCCTGTGAGGG
>DASRRM010000356.1:0-9941 GCA_035695715.1 Tepidisphaeraceae bacterium | reverse complement strand
CGGGTCTTCGGAGTACCTCAGACACCGGCGTGAACGTCATGAACTCCCGGCACCCCAAAACCCTCCCATGAGTCAAAGGAGAGGGTGCAGGAGTAGTCACAAACAAAACTCGTATCCCCCTACTTCTTTAGTTCATCAAGCACTGCCGTGCGCCCGGCCGCCCAATCTGGCGAAGCAGTTGCTTCCCAAAATTTCACATCTTTGATCTGCCCGGTTTTTCCGCCGACGGTAATGCCCAGCATGTTTTTCGTCTCGTGGGCGACGCCTTCGCTCTTGAGATAGCCGGCCGGCTTGCCGTCGATGCTGAGCAACAACTCATCGCCGACCACTTCCACCCGGGCCGTGTGCCAGGCGGCGATGTCGAAGCTCACTTTGTAGCTGGAGGATTTGTCCTTGATCTTCTGCCTGATTTCCTTCTTCGCAGCCGGGTCGGCGTTTGGGTCGGAGGTGACGCTGTAATTCTCGTTCTTCATCACGCCGGTCTTCCAGTCGGCAAGCTGCACTGAAGTCGGCTGAATCTGCACGCGGATAATATGCCCGGCGTGCGAGCCCTTGTACTTGCTGTCGCGCATATTGAGCTGAATGTTCTTGCATCCGTCAAAGTGGAACGAGAACTCGGCGATGGCGTCCTTATACTGAACGTTGGGCGTGATGTAGGCGTAAGCTGCGTGCTTGTCGTCCGGATTTTCCGCGGCCGACACCACGCCGTCCTTCACCGACCATTCTCCCTTCCCGACCTTCCATTTCGGCGTCATATCCGGCCGCGAGAAATCATCCTCGAACAGCAGCTTCCCCGGCTTTGCCATCAGCGGCTGGCTCTCAGCCGCGAAGGAATCGCGGGCTGCGAACAGGACGAGCATGGAAAGAACGATCAGCGACGAAGTGCGGCTCATAGTTGAATCTCCGTTGCAATGAATTATCGCAGGAGCCACCAGTCGTTGCCTGCGCCATTTGCTGGTCTGATGCTTGAGTGCTTTTTGGCAATCGGTTGCTAAATGTAGGGCGGGCGTACTCGCCCACCGTTCGCCACTCGCGAGAGATGGTGGGCGAGTACGCCCACCCTACGGGTTGCCAAGAAAGACCGCCACGCCCGCCGGAAGTCCATCAGCCGCATTTCCTTGTAAGAACTTGCTCCCAGTGGTAGCGTGACTTTGTCCGAGACGAAAGGGCTGTCATGCTTTCTGCGTTCCACCGGCGGTTTGTTACTCGGTTTTACGCACGTTTTCACATCGGCCGGTCGAGCGGCACATCCCCGGGCAACGTTTCCCCCGAACTTCTTGAGCCCAGGCGGCTGCTCTCGGCCTACACGCTTTCCGCGCTCGCCAACTTTGACGGCATGAACCAGTCCCTGGTTTATTCCGATCTGATCATGGACCCAGCGGGCAATCTATATGGCGCCAGCTCCTCCGGCGGCGCGAATAGCGATGGCGCGATCTTCGAGCTGGTCAAGGGAAGCACCACCGTCACCAACCTCGCATCGTTTAACGGAACCAACGGCAGCGATCCGGTTGCCGGACTGACCCTCGACCCCTCCGGCAACCTGTTCGGCGTGGCCTCCACCGGCGGCGCACAAGGTGCGGGCGACGTATTTGAACTCGCCAAAGGGAGCAACACCATTTCCGTCGTGGCCAGTTTCGATGGCTCAGATGGCAGCGATCCCGAAGCGCCGCTTATCATCGATTCCTCCGGCAATCTCTTCGGATCCACCGCCCAGGGCGGCGGCGGCGAGAGCGGCGCGGTTTTCGAAGTTGCCAGCGGCAGCAACGCCATCACCATGCTCGCTTTCTTCGATGGAACCAACGGCGCTGAACCGAAAGGCGCGCTGGCGATGGATTCTTCAGGCAATCTGTTCGGCACTGCCGAACAGGGTGGATCGGCCAGCGAAGGCACACTTTTCGAACTCGTAAGCGGAAGCAGCACCATCACCTCGCTTGGCTCGTTCAACGCCGCCAGCGACGGAAGCAGCCCCGTGGGCGGCGTCATTCTCGATTCTTCCGGAGATCTTTTCGGAACCACCACCGCCGGCGGCAGCACGGGAAACGGGTCAATCTTCGAACTTCCCGCTGGCTCCGGCACCATCTCCACCGTCGCCAGCTTTACCGGCCTCAATGGTTCCGATCCCGTCGATCGCCTCTTCATCGACGGCAATGGCGATCTTTTCGGTACGGCCAACACCGGTGGCGCATCGTTCACCACCCCCGGCACCGGCGACGGAACTGCCTTCGATGTCATCGACGGCATCATCACCGACCTGGATGATTTCAACGGCACCAACGGCCAGGACCCCTTCTCCGGCCTGGTCCAGGATTCATCCGGCAATTTTTATGGCACGGACATTCTCGGCGGCACAAGCAACGCCGGCACAATCTTCGAGATGTCGCCGATTCCCGGGCCCGCCTCCCAACTTGTCTTCACCTCGCAGCCGACCACGACCGTCGTTGATTCGCCGATCACCCCCGCCGTTTCCGTCAGCGTCGAAGACGCCAGCGGCGTTCTCGTGAACACCGATAATTCGACGATCACGCTTTCCCTCGCTGGCAACCCGGGAGGAGCGGCGCTGGGCGGAACGCTGAGCGCCCAGGCCGTCAACGGTGTGGCGACGTTTACCGGTCTATCGCTCAATGAGGCCGGCACATTCGATCTAGAGGCCGCCGACGGGTCGCTCACCGGCGCCGAATCGTCCGGTTTTACGATTACCCCTCTGCCTCCCTCGCAACTTGCGTTTTCGGCGTCGCCGACCGGCGGCGTGGCCGGCTCGGCGCTGGGCGCGGTGAGCGTTAACGTCGAAGATTCCAGCGGCAGCATCGTGACCGACGACGATTCCACCGTGACGCTGGCAATCGCCTCCGGCCCATCGGGCGCGACACTCGGCGGAACGCTCAGCGAGACGTCCATTAACGGTATTGCCACCTTCGGCGACCTGTCTCTTAACGAAGCCGGCACCTTCACGCTGACGGCAACCGATGGAAGCTTAACCGCCGCCACCTCCGCGAGTCTCGCCCTCACGCCGGCGCCTCCCGCGCCGCCGTCGCAGTTGGCGTTCGCGACGATTCCCATCACCGCCGTCATCGGCGCAGAGCTCACGCCGGCAATTACCGTCAGCGTCGAGGACGCCAACAACAATGTCGTTTCCACCGACAATTCAACGATCACGCTGAGCATCGCCAGCGGCCCGGCGGGCGCATCGTTCGGCGAAACGGTTTCCTCCGCCGCCGTCGATGGCGCGGCGACGTTCACCAATCTTCCCTTCAACCTTGCCGGCGATTACACGCTGACCGCTTCCGATGGAACGCTCACCTCGGCCACGTCGAACAGCATCGCAGTTTATTCCGCCGCCAAAATCGGCGCGCTCGACCCGGCCTTCGGCATCGGCGGATTGGCATCGCACAGCATCGGCTTGAGCAGCACGGCGGGTCTGGCGCTGCAATCCGACGGTAAATCAATCATCGCCGGCAGCGTCGGCAGCCCGGGCAGCCAGCTCTTTGGCATCACCCGCTACAACGCCGACGGCAGCGTCGACACCACATTCGGCGACGATGGCATCACCGATACCTCGCTTCCCGGCAGCGCCCAGGCCATCGCACAGGTGCTGCTGAGTGACGGGGATATTCTCGTGGCCGGCACCGACACGACTTTTGTTAATGACCAGGCAACGGGGTCGCAATTTGCACTTGCCGAATACACTTCCGCCGGCCAGCTGGATACGGCCTTTGGCAATGGAAATGGATTTGTTCTGACCGGTTTCTCGGCAACCGGCGCGCTCAGCAACGACACCGTCGCGGCACTGGCGGTCGGGTCTGATGGGACGATCTATCTCGGCGGCAGCTCCGACGCCAACGGCCATGGGCTGGATTTCGCCATCGCCGCTTATGCGCCAAACGGCAATGCCTCCTCGACGTTTGGCGCCAGTGGCAAAGTTTTGCTCGACTTCTCCGGCGGCGACGATGCCATCAATGCGTTGGCGTTCAATGCCAGGGGCGAACTCATCGCCGGGGGAACGGCCGCCGATGCTTCAACCGGCGTTTCCTCAGTCGCATTGGCGGAATTCCTGCCCAATGGAACGCTCGATCCAAAGTTCGGCTTGAAGGGGAAAATCACCCAAAGCGTGGGCGGCGTGTACGACGCCGCGTCGGCGCTGGCGGTCGATCCGAAGGGAAATATCGTCGTGGGCGGCGTGAGCGCCACCGGATCCGCATCGGCCGGAAGCCTATCGGCCAACTTCCTGCTTCTTCGCTATACCTCGGCTGGGAAACTCGACAAAACGTTCGGCGCGCACGGCATCGTCGACACCAGCTTCAACCAGCCTGCCGCGGTAACCACGGTATTGATCGATCCGGATGGCACCGTCATCGCATCGGGAAAAACAACCGCCACGCTGGCCGGTTTAAATCCGGCAGAGTTGGACATCGCCATCGCCCGCTATACCTCCAAAGGCCAGCTCGACACGACATTCAACGGCACCGGCCAGGCGATTATCAATCTTGCTGCTTCGCCCACTCCGACTTCGCTCACAACGCCAGGAAATCAACCAGAACAACCCGCCATCGCCTCGAACCAGGTTCTGCTTCCCTTCGACACCACCGCCCAGCTCATGATGGAATTCGACGAGTTCAAACAGAGCACGCAGGGCGTGGTCACCATGACGCCCGGCGGGGAACTGGCCGCCATCGGCAACAGCGACGGCAATACCGTCGAAGCCACCATCGTCACCAGCGGCCTCGATCTCGCCGCCACCTTGATGACCGCATTTCCCCAATCCGTCGTCGGCGGCGGCAAAGGCACCGCGACGGTTGTCATTCGCGAAGCCGGCACATCGCTGGTATCGGGCACCTATACCCTGGAGCTTTTTGCCTCCAATACCCAATACGTCGCCAGCACCACAACGGCCTTCGGGTCCATCCCCGAGAAACTAAAACTGAAGACCGGCATGGCAAAGAGCCTGCACATAAAATTCGCCTATCCGTCTTCCCTGGCACAAGGCGATTACTATCTCGTCGCCGCCATCAGTCCCGGAACCGCGGCCGACTTGAACCTCTCCAACAACTCATCCGAATCCACCGCCCCCGTTCTGATCGCCCCACCCTTCGTGCTGCTCAGCGGCAGCGCCCTGTCCGCCCCGACCTTCGCCGCCTCCAAACCCGCTTTGGTTTCCATCACCCTGACCAACGCCGGCAACATAACCGCCGCCGCCGAATCCGCGGTGGAGTTCTTCGCCTCGCCGGACGGCGCGCTGGCCGATGCCATTCCCCTGCCGACGGTGCCATTGCGGCTGAATCTAAAGCCCAACACGCCGCACGTATATCGCCTCAAGCTTTCGCTCCCGTCGAATCTACCGGCCAACACCTATGTTCTTCTCGCGTTGCTCGACCCCGCCAACGTTTTCAACGACCCCAACGCCGCGACCAATTTCATCGCCAGCGGAAATTCTTTTACGGTGACAGCATAGACAACACGTCGGAATGTCAGGGGAATCGATCGAGGGACGACGTTACACATCGCCCCGGAGTCGGCCCCACTTTTCGTCACTGCCAATGCACTTTTTACCCATTTTTACCCATTTTTCGCGAAAATCGGGTAATTTATCAAATTATTGCTATTCATTCGGCTATGCCATGGCCGTGCAATGCTTTACGCCGGGCGGGGGTGTTACACACTTGAAAGTGGGTGTGTAAAAGTGATCGAGACCGCGCGGGTTTAGCGAGTATGACTCCGACGCAGCCCTATGACACCTTGGCACCCAACGTATTACAATAAGTCGAATCTCCTCCAGGGAGCTTTATGCATCAACGTCGCAAAATTCCGCCTGGGCTCATTGCTTTGGTCCTCGTGGTCATCGAAGTTCCGGTATTTGCAGCGGTATGGACGGGTTCAACTCGCGCGGCGCCGGCTCCCGCCGGTGTTTCGGATAATGCGCCATTGACCGAAGCGCACCGGCAACTCCTGGCCAAGGCCATCTCGGACCTGCGCTCCAATGATCCGAGAACACTGGATGAGGCACTTGACGCGCTGAACCAGCTTGGCCCGGAAGCGGCGTCGGCAGTGGACGCACTGGCGCCATGTCTCAAAGACAATCGAATATTGTCATATCCAAGCGCCAATATTCTCGGCCACACGCGCTTTGAAGTCAGCATGAGGGCCGTGCGGGTATTGCAGGATATTGGACCAGCCGCCGCGCCGACGTTGTTGAGCGGGTTAAGCAACACGGACGATGCGGTGCGTTACGAAATTGCCTTCGCTTTGGCGTGTGTTGATCCCCAGATCGAGGCAAAGCAATGGGTCGGACTTCTGGGAGACGACAGTGCACCGGTCAGAGAAGTCGCCGCCACTGCTTTGGGGAAGCTGAAGGCGGCATCGGCGGTTGAGGCACTTTCCAAATCACTCGTCGATCGCGACAAGAAGGTCCGACAAACGGCAGCTGAAGCGCTGGGAAAAATCGGCGACGCCAGGGCAATCGAGCCTTTGATCGCGACGCTCTCCGACACCGACCCATTCGTCCGCCTTTTTGCGGGTGAAGCGCTGGCTCGGCTTGGCACGCCGGCGATCGAGGCAGTCGTCGGGAAATTCGATACGTTCAACGAGCAAGAGCGCAGTGCCGGCTCGCTTGCGATTCAGAAATGCGATGCCACATCGATCAACATGGCACTCCTCACGCAATGCCTCGAGAGTAAGCACTGGGAGCTGCGCGATGCGGCGACGTGCGCCGTGGCCCGTCTCAAAACGCCTGTAGCTCGCAATACCGTGGCGGCAATGCTCAAGGATGAATTCTGGGAGGTGCGTTGGACGGCGGTGCGATGCCTTGGCGAAATGGTGGATGTAGAAGCCGCAGCAAATGTCGGTCCAATCCTGACGGATGTAATGAAGCACGATAAGGATCCCAGAGTTCGCACCGAAGCGGTGTGGGCGGTCTACATGCTGCCAGGGAATCCCCCGGCAGATTTTTGGAAAGACCTTGATTCGGCGGCAAGCGACGTGTCAGATGAAGTTCGCCACGCCGACGCCACCGCCATCGCTAAATTCTGGGAGCCGCGGCTCATTCCGGCGCTGATCCATCTGCTCGGTGACGCCGTGCCGTATGTGCGCCAGGAAGCAGCCGTGACGGCCGGCAGCCGCAAGATCAAGGAGGCCGTCCCCCGTTTGACCGCGTCGCTCGACGATGCCGATCTGCAAAGCACCGAGAGCGCCGCTATTGCCCTTGGGCAAATCGGAACCGACCATGCCGTGGAAGCATTGATCCACAAAGTGCAGGACGCGAGCCTGACTCTCGATCGGCGCAAAAGTGTGCTGCATGGGTTGTGCTGCACGAAGAACCGCAAAGCCATCGAGCCTCTCATTACTGCCGCCGAGCAGCGTCTGGACAACCCGCGTGTTTTGACGGCGCTGGAGGAACTAACCGGCCAGAAGTTTCGCTCCGATATCCCCAAATGGCGGAAATGGTTCAATGAGCAAAAAGAGGTAAAGCCTGATCCCCGGCAGTGAGGGTGTGCCGGGAAAAGACCTGTACAATTCTTTCGAGCGTCTGGCAGGTGCTTCCTCGACGCCGGGTCTGAGGTACTCCGAAGATCCGGATCCTAGCGGGAAAGACCCGGCTCTTCGGAGTACCTCAGAACCGGCGTTTTGGATCAACCGAATTGGGGGTCCATCGACAGAATCTATACAGGTCATTTTCGTCCAAGCTCGAAAGTTGCCTCGGGCTGATCCGTTCATCCTACGGCGATTTGCCGAATCTGCCGATAGTTCCGAGACGTGCCCAAGGCTTTGCCGGTCATTTCGCTGCTGCAGTCTGCCGCCTCTGGGGTGGCGGAGCTGGTGGTTGATTCCCAGCATTTTTACCGGATCGTGCATCACGGGATTCTCAAGGCGCAAACCAGCGTGGACATCGCAACCGCCGACTTCAAGGCGATGCTGGTGCCGGAGGTGGGCGGATCGCGGCGGGCGGTGTCGATCGTGCAGATTTTTCGCCGGCTGGCGGCGAAGGGCGTGGAAATCCGCCTGCTGCACGCCGGCACGCCCAGCTCGGCGGCGCTTCGCGAGTTAAAAAAGAGCCTGCCCGGCAATTTATCCATCCGAAGATGCCCCCGGCTTCATGCCAAGACCGTGGTGATCGACGCGAAGCAGATGTATCTGGGAAGTGCAAACCTGACCGGCGCGGGGCTTGGCGCAAAAGCCGACGGCCGACGAAATTTCGAGATGGGAATCTGGACCGAGTCGGCGTCGATGATCGACGCGGTGCTCGGGGAATTCAACGCGCTGTGGGAAGGCGAACGATGCCGGGCGTGTAAGCGGAAGGATGTGTGTCCGGTGCCGTTGGAGGAACCGGCGCTGTAGGGATCCATGACATTCGCATGGATCGATCAACGTGGGTTATGAGTGACTTCGAGCAACCCGGTCGATTGCACGGAGAATCCGAGTCTTCGGAGTACCTCAGACCCGGCGTCTGAAGACACGGGGTGTCTCCGTCCCGGTCGTGCAACTGGAAGGGCATCTCCAACCGACGGAGCCAGCGGTGCTGCTTTCGCGTAGTGCAGCAAGCGCGGGTTATGGGGAGCTTTGACTAAACGCCTTCAAGACGCCGGGTCTGAGGTACTCCGAAGACCCGGGTTCTTCGTTCGACAAAACGTGGTTTTCGTCGCGCGCCGCTCCGCGGCTCTATTTCGCGGCGGTTGCCAGGGCGTTGCGGGTCGCTGGCGAAAACATTTCTTCCAAATCGACGCTGCTCGCATCGAGATCCTGGGCGCCGCCCATGAGGAGGGTGATCTCGGGGTCTGACAAGGTGTCGCCGTCGCGCGGGCCGGCCAGTGCCGAAACGCCTAGCGCGGAGATAATCTGTCCGACGGTGCCGGCGGTGGTCGTGGTCGAGGCGATCTGTTGCTCGACGGATTTCGCGACGGCAATCAGCAGTTTCGGAAGCGCCGCGAAGCTTACCAGGCGCTGGTTACGATCGCACTCCGACCAGGGCCGGGTCACAAAGTGGGTCGAGCCGTCAGTGTGAGTGACGGCGATGCGGAAGGTGCCGTTGATCGACGCATATCGCAACAATGTGACGGCCTTGCCCTTGTCGTTGTAATGCAGGGGCACCTCGGCTTCCACGCCGAGGTTGCATTCCTCGACGAGAAAGCGCTCGACGAGTGAGACGACGCGATCGGCTTCGATAACGGCGGCATTTAGCTGCGGGGAAAGCGCCCGAAGTTTATTGATTGCCAGGCTCAAATCGCTCATCGACATATTGCTCCTCTTCCGCCGGGCGAGGCAGGTCTGATAATGCCGGCTTTGGCGGAATCAACGTTATTTATGGCCGATCATCGTGGAAATGTAAACTCCACATCAGGGTATCGGCAGAGAAAGTCGCCAGGGAAACATACGACAAAATTTGCGATGGAGGCGAGTCAGCCGAATTTAACGAATATGCCGTTTATTACGCCAGAAATGCCCGCTGCAGTCCGCTTGCGCGCCAATGCAAACGCCCAACGCTGAATGATGCCAAGCCTGGTCGGCTCGACTTCATTCAGCGTTGAGTTCTTCGATAGATGGCCGCCGGATCACGGGGTCTTGGTTTCGGTGTGGGAGGTGCTGGTATCGCCGGTTATCGGATTCTTGGTGGTGGTGGTTTCTTCATGTTTTTCCCCGCCGGTCCAGGTGGGGGTGGTTTTTTCTTCGTGCGAGGTTTCGCAGCCGGTGATCGCCAGGCCGGCAAAGAGCGTCATAGCCAGCATTGCGGTAGTGAGGAACTTCATGATAACTCCTTTGAAAATGGTCGCCGAGTATCGGCCGCAGAACCCGGCAGTCTGGCACAAGCCAGGATTTCCGGACGAATGCCTGCGACATCCGTTCTCGATAGCAACCTGATGTGCAAAGAGGGTGCCAGACGCGAATAGCTGATGTGACGGCGGAATGAACTGATATGTGCCGCAGATCACGGTTCTGGCGACAAATGAGCCGCGCCC
>DASRRM010000355.1:0-10987 GCA_035695715.1 Tepidisphaeraceae bacterium | reverse complement strand
CCACCCGCCCTGCTTCCTTGCCGCTTTGCGTATCGTATATGGCAACGCTGGCGTTCAGCCCAATTGCTGCCGCCGTCGCGTGGGTGTCTTCGGGGCTGATCAGCGGCTGTGTCGCGGCAACCTTGGCGAATGGCTGAATCGGATCATTATTGGCCACGTAAAGAAACCCGCGTCCATCGAGCGCCAGCCCGGCGGGAAAATCTGATTTCCGCGCGGCGATCGATCGCTTCAGCGTAAGCGTCCCATCGCCGGCCAAAGACAAAACCGCAATCGCATCCTTGTTCCCCTGGGCGGCATAGACCGTTCCATCCGCGGCAACCGCCAGGCCATAGTAAAGGCCATTGGCCGGGTCACTTTTCGTCGCGACGAAATCGACATGCGACACGCCTTTCCCATCAGCGACGCGGACCGACCAAAGCGATTGCCGAAACCCGATGTCGCTGACAATGACGAATTTCCCATCGGCACTGGCGACGAGGTTTGCCGGGAAGCTGCCGACGTTTTGTGATGCCTCGGGTTTGCCGGCATCGAGCGTCCGGCCGCTGGAGACGGGCGGATTCTGCTGGCTGGAAGGCGCGGTTACCGGCGTTTCGCCCGGGGCGGCATTACAGCCGAATGCAACGATCACGAATAACGCCAGCCTGCGGAAGTGGCGCGGGAGATCGGAAGTGTTTCGCATGGAGCGAAGCATCCTCATGTAGATTTGCCGGTCAAGTTGTGCATCGGGCCGATGGATCGCTGGCAGGGGCTTGGCATAGCGACAATCGTTCCCGGCACGGCATGGATTTCTTCGAGTGCTACTTCGTCGTCGCAGCGGTTGTGGGATTCATTCCCGCGTCTGCCCGTACTTTGGCGGCGGCTTCGGGGAGATGTTCGCCGTCCAGCAGATCGGCCAACGCACCAGCCGATCGTGTCGTCGGCGCGGCATGCGGGCCGAGATGTTTTGAACGACTCGCAACCACTTCGCGAAGCAGCGACTCGGCTTCGGTTGCGTGATCCGGTCCCAGGTGCGCCAGGCACCGGCCCAGTCCGTATTCGGCGTTGGCCTCCTGCAGTTCGTCCTGCGGCGACAAGCCGCGCAGTCTTTCCAGGTCTTGTCGAAACAACGGTTCGGCGTCGGCGAACTGTTGATTATCCAAGAGCACATTGGCGTAAGTGGTCAGAGCCCACCGCGTGTCCGGGTGGTCGTCCCCCAGCTTCCGCCGGCGCGCGTCCCAGAGCTGTTTGAACAGCGGCGCGGCTTGGGCGTGGTGGCCCTGGGCTTCGATATCAACGGCGTAATTGGCGAGGGTATTGAGCGTGTCGGTGTGATCGTCTCCCTGCACGCGTCGGCGGGCTTCCCAGCACTGCTTGAGCAGCGGTTCGGCCTCGGCGTGGTTGCCTTTGGCGGCGATCACATTGGCGTATTGGTTCAGGGCCGCCAGCGCTTGCGGGTTGTCGTCCCCCTGCACCCGCCGGCGGGCGTCCCAAAGCTGCTTGAACAGCGGCTCGGCCTCGGCGTGGCGGCCTTGGGCATCGATCGCCGCCGCGTAATTGCGCAGGGCCAGCAGCGTTTCCGGGTGATCGTCCCCCATCACCCGCCGGCTGGCGTCCCAGCACTGCTTGAACAGCGGCTCGGCCTCGGCGTGGCGGCCCTGGGCGTGGATCGCACTGGCGTAGTTTTTCAGTGCGCGCAGCGTTTCCGGGTGATCGTCCCCCATTACCCGCCGGCAGGCGTCCCAGCTCTGCTTGTCCAGCGGCTCGGCCTCGGCGTGGCGGCCCTGGGCGCCGATCGCATTGGCGTAGTTGCCCAGGGCCATCAGCGTGTCCGGGTGATCGTCCCCCTGTACCCGCCGTTCGGCATCCCAAAGTTGCTTGTCCAGCCGCTCGGCCTCGGCGTAGCGGCCCTGATCGTCGATCGCGCTGGCGTAGTTGTTCAGGGTCGCCAGCGTGAACGGGTGGTCGTCCCCCTGCACCCACCGGCGGGCTTCCCAGCACTGCTTGAGCAGCGGTTCGGCCTCGGCGTAGCGGCCCTGGGCTTCGATCGCCACGGCGTAGCTGTTCAGTGCGGTCAGCGTGTCCGGGTGATCGTCCCCCTGCACCCGCCGGCGGGCTTCCCAGCACTGCTTGAGCAGCGGTTCGGCCTCGGCGTAGCGGCCCTGTTCGTCGATCGCGCTGGCGTAGTTGTTCAGGGCCGCCAGCGTGTACGGGTGGTCGTCCCCCTGCACCCGCCGGCGGGTGTCCCAGAGTTGCTTGTCCAGCCGCTCGGCCTCGGCGTAGCGGCCCTGACATTTGATCGCGCCGGCGTAGCCGCCCAGGGCCGCCAGCGTGTCCGGGTGGTCGGCCGGCAACAGGTGCTGCCGGGCGTCGTACGCCGCCTTGGCTTGTTGCTCGGCCAGGTCGTATCGGCCCAGGTCGAGCAGCGTCCGGGCGAGCGTGGCTTGAATGCTGGCCCGCACCAGCGGCTGCTCTTTGAACTGGCTGTCAATCGTCGCCAGCGCCGGTTTGATCAGCTTGTCGACCAGCACCTGGCTGACAGCGGCATCCTTGGTCTGTTTCGGCGACGCCTTGGACAGCAGGGTGGTGAAGAAGTCGAGCGTGGCTTTGGCCTCGGCGGCCTTGGCCTTGGTGTCTTGCTCGCTGGTGAGGGCGATCTGCTTCTGCCGGTCGGCCTCGGTTTTCTGGACCAGCGCATCCTGCCTCTCGATGTTGGCAAGCTTCTCCGATGTGTCAGCTTTCTTTTCCGCCGACTCGGCGGCAACGCGCAGGCGCGATTCTCGGATCAGGCCCCAGGTCGTCCCGCTGATGCCGACCAGAAGAACCACCGCCACGGCGGCGGCGACGGCGAAAGCGGCCCTGTATCGCCGGGCCGTCTTTTTCAGGCGATACAACGAGCTGACCGGCCCGGCCAGCACCGCTTCACCCGCGAGATAGCGGTTCAGATCATCTGCCATGGCAGCGGCGGTTTCGTATCGGCGGGTGCGGTCCTTTTCCAGTGCCTTCATCACGATCCAGTCGAGTTCGCCTTTCACCGACTGGTTCAGCTTTTTCAGATCGGTCGAACGGTTGGTGGCGATGGTGCCCAGCGAATCGGCGGCCATCGTGTTCAGCTTCGTGCTGAGGCGCGGAACTTCGTCATCGCGGATGATGCGGCGCATCTCTTCGTGAGCTGCAGACCGCAGCGACCTGGCGTCGAACGGCGTGGTACCCACCAACAGCTCGTACAGCAGCACACCCAGAGAATAGACATCGGTGCGCGTGTCGATGTCGGACCCGTAACTGTCGGCCTGTTCGGGGCTCATGTATTGCGGCGTGCCGATCAACTGGCGATGGGCAGTGTACAGAGTGTGATCAGCCAGCCGGCCCTGCGTCGCCTTGGCAATGCCGAAGTCGATCACCTTAGGCACCGGTTTATCATCGGTGACCGTCACCAGCACGTTGGTTGGTTTAAGGTCGCGATGGATGATTCCCTTGGAATGGGCGTGCTGCACCGCCCGGCAGACCTGCGAAGCAAGGGCAACGCGATCGACCGTCGAAAGCTTGCGCTGGTCTGCGTAGTCGGTGATCGGGCAGCCGCGCACCAGTTCCATCACGAAGTAAGGCCGACCGGTGTCGGTCGCTCCGGCGTCCAGCACTTTTGCGATGTTGGGATGATCCATCAGCGCCAGCGCCTGCCGCTCGGCTTCGAAGCGGGAGACCACTTCGCGAGTATCCATCCCCAGCTTGATGACTTTGATCGCTACCAATCGCCGGACAGGCTTTTGCTGCTCGGCGGTGAAGACAACGCCGAATCCGCCTTCGCCGATTTTTTCCAGCAGCTTGTAACGGCCGATGGTATCGCCGGGCTTTTCGCCAACGGCGGCGATTTCAGTCTCGGATGGGCCGTCAACGGTCGCATCTGCCAGGAAACCCTCGGCGCGCTGCAAGGCACCGGCCAGTGCATCCACGCGCCGGCGCAGATCGCTGTCGTCGCCGCAGGCATTTTCAATCACCGCAGGACGATCTTCAGTCGGCATGTCCAGCGTGGCGGCGAAGATTTCCTCAGCCCGTCGGTCCTTCGAATCGCTCGTATCTGTTGTCATTTTGATCCTGAATAATGCCAGTTACAGGCATACAGCGGATTCGATCTGCGGTCGGGGCCACGAAAATGATCTTATTTTTCGGAAGGACCGGATTCCGGGCAAAGCCGCTGGAACAACCAGGCGCGGGCGAAGGTCCAATGCCGTTTTATGGTTCGCTGAGAAATGTTCATCGCCGCTGCGGTCTGTTCGACGGTCAAACCGGCATAGAACCGAAATCGCACAACCTGTCCGATCTCGGGATAAATTTCACCCAGGCGGGTCACCGCCGCGTCCAGCGCGAGGATGTCATCGGGATCGGCGGCATCGTCAATGGCGGCAACGTTGACCGCTTCGTTGAAAGTAATCCGCCGTCCACCGCCCCTCTTCAGCTGCGCTCTTGCCCGGGCATGATCGATCAACACCCGCCGCATCGCCTCAGCGGCGGCGTGGTAGAAGTGCGCGGTGTCTTTCCACCGGTCCGGTGATTCACCTGCGAGCTTCAGATAAACCTCGTGAACCAGCGCCGTTGCCTGAAGCGTGTGACTCGATCGCTCGGCCGCAAGCCGCTGCTCGGCAAGCTTGCGGAGTGCGTCATACACAGCGGACAAAGGATCCTCGGTCATGAAACGCATCATACCGTCATCTGGGCCACCTGAAATCAGTGAGCTCAGCGAGCAGGCTTTTTCGGATGAACGGATCACGCGGCCGATCGGAACCTTTGGCGAAATACAAGTTGCAATGCGTTCTGAGCGGTTGCGTAACAGGTCGGGGGCGCGTAGTCGTCATCGAAGATGCTGCCACCACGCACCGGCGGTGCGAACAGAATCGCCGTGGCGGCGACGAGCATCAATGCGAGTGGAGGACGGGCGATCCCAATCGTCAGAATTCTTGTCAGTGAACTCCCCACGGTTACCACTTCGATCAAGCCCGAACGGGCGCAAGATTAAGGAATCAGGTGCCAATTTGCACGTTAAGCATACTTTATTTGGCTGCTGTTAATCTTTAATCTTCGTCGCACGCGGAAAAATGATATCGAACGATCACCCGGCTGAAGCCATTGCCGCTGGCGATTTCCGTTTGGCGCTTGGAAGGCTTAGTAGAAAGCGTTTCCCGCAACCGCTGATGACCGCCGCCTGCTTATCGATCGCAGCGGCACGAAACGGCGTGGCGAAAATCGCGTGCAAAACCGCTGCGATTATCATGATGACATATCCGCCCAGGGTAAGCATGTCGAATGCAAGGACGCCGGCCAGCTTTCCGCCGCCGTCGTGACTCAGGCTGAATAAAGCTGTCCCGACCATATGCCCGAAGCAGACCGTCAAAAATCCCAATGCGACGACGACCGGCACACCCCGCTTAAACAGCAAATATCGCCGACGGTGCGCGGGACATAGGAAAGGCTTGATCAGGAACGACGGGAAAATATCGAGCCGGCGCAAAACCGGGTAAAGCAAAGGCGCCAGCAACAGCACGAATTCAATCATCCCGCCGACGTGCACGTGGGCCGTGTATTTCGAGATTGACATATCGAAAGCAAAATCGAGTTCCCCCGGAAACAGGGCCTCAAAAACGACCAACGCGAATGGAATGGTCCACAATATTGCCGGCACGATCATCGGCGATTTGATCACCCGGTGGATCAATGGTTCCAGATCTGTTGGTTGATTGCACAGCGCGCACCGGGCCGGGAAAACACTGTTGCGCTGCACAATGACGTACCACCCGTCGGCGATAATGCCTGGATCGACTGTTGGCGTCAGCGCGGCAGGAATATCGGCCGCCTCGGGCGCATCGAACGACGACTCACCCGCCATCGGATCCGCTTGGGCGTCGTCCGATGGCGAAGCTTCACCGGCGGCATCGGCATCGGCATCGGGTACAAAGTCATCCGCGCCCGGCAGCGTAAACTCCGCCCCGCAACGGGTACATGTGGTATTCAGTGTGCCATACTCGCGAACGTATTCTGCCGTGAGATCGAAATTCAGCCCGCAACCCGGACAGGCAATTGTCATCGATTCAGACATGGGAATCCCCGATGAAATTTGCGAAAAAGAAAATGCGTGCAGTTGGCAGAGCGCTGCCGGCCCTTCCCACTAACATGATCTCCTCCGCTCAACAAATCAAGGGATTGATCCACTGCTCATGATCTGGCAGATGGAATTGCCACATCGCTTTGCTCTGCGCCCCGTTTGATCTTGCGCCGATCGCAATTTCTTCTGCAATGTCGTTGAACGAACGTAAATTTCCGCGGTATCAGCAAGAGCCTCTTGTAATCGATCGAATGTTCCGCAAACCTATTCCACACCTATGATGAACATGACCGCGAAATCCAATGCCGCGCGCCGAATCGGCCGGGCGGCTGTCGTTTTTTCCACCCTCACTGTCACTGCCTCCATCTATGCGATGCATCGGGCTCATGCTCAGGATGCCAAGGCTCCCGCCGCCGCCGCCGCGCCGGCATCGGCGTCATCGGGGCCGCTTTCGCTCAAGAAAGGCGACCACATCGCCATCGTGGGCAATGTCATCGCCGACCGCATGCAGTTTGACGGCTGGCTGGAAACGCTCATCACCGCCCAGTTTCCCAAGGATGACCTGGTTTTCCGCGACCTGGCCGTCTCCGGCGACGAAGTCAACACCTGGCACCGCTCGCAGGATTTCGGCTCGCGCGATGAATGGCTTACGCGGGCGCAGGCGGATGTAATCTTTGCATTTTACGGGTTCAACGAATCATTTAAAGGGCCCGAGGGTCTGGCGCAGTTCAAGTCCGACCTGGATAAATTCCTGAAGGAAACTGCCACCAAGAATTACAGCGGCAAAGGCGCTCCGCGCGTGGTGCTATTCTCGCCGGCTTTTGACGAGAAGACCACCAATCCCGATCTGCCCGATCCGACGGTTGTCAACGCCAACGTTGAGCTTTACGCCGCCGCCATGGCCGAGGTGGCCAAGGCCAACGGCGTGCTTTACGTCGACCTGACCGCGCCCACCAAGGGCCTTTACGCCGACGCCGCCAAGGCCGGGCATATGCTCACCACCAACGGCCACTATTTCACCGAGGAGGCCGACAAGCTTTTAGCGCCGATCATGTTCCGCTCGATCTTCGACCAGAGCCCGCCGAGCGGCGATCTGGAGAAATTGCGAACTGCCATCAACGCCAAGAACTGGGAATGGCACACGCGCTATCGCACCATCGACGGCTTTAATGTTTACGGCGGCCGGTCGCACGAAAAGTATCAATCGGGCAAGAATGGCCCGATGATCACCAACAATGTGGTGATGCAGGGTGAAATGTCGCAGCGCGATGTGATGACCGCCAACCGTGACAAGGTTGTTTGGGCCGCTGCCGAGGGAAAAGAGATTGCCCCGGACGATTCCAATCTTCCGCCGGTCGTTAAAGTGGAAACCAACCACCCCGGCCCCAATCCGGATGGCTCGTGGCCGTACCTCAGCGGCGAAGCCGCCATTGCGAAGATGACTTCCGCCAAGGGGACCAAAGTCAATCTGTTTGCCAGCGAAGAGCAATTCCCCGAATTGATCAATCCGCTGCAGATGGCCTGGGACACCAAGGGCCGCCTTTGGGTGACGGTCTGGCGGAATTATCCCGAGCGAACGCCAACGTCTAAAATCGGCGACAGCGTCCTCATTTTCGAAGACACCAAGGGCACCGGCCACGCCGACAAATGCACGCATTTTATAGACGACCTCAACGCCCCCACCGGCTTCCAGTTTTACAAAGACGGCATCCTGCTCATGCAGGCGCCGGACGTCTGGTACGTTCACTGCACCGACGGCACCGGCCATGCCAACGTCAAGGAACGCGTGCTGATGGGCATGGATTCCGCCGACTCGCATCACACCACCAATGCCATGGTTTACGACCCGGGTGGCGCGGTTTATCTGAGCGACGGCGTGTTTCATCGCACGCAGGTTGAAACCGCGACAGGCCCGGTTCGCAATTACGATGCGGGCATCTATCGTTTCTTCCCGCGCACCGGGGAATTTGAGCGCTATGTGCCGTATGGCTTTGCCAATCCGCACGGCCGCGTGTTCGATTACTGGGGCAACGACCTGATCACCGATGCCACCGGAAACAACACCTATTTCGGCCCGGCGTTTAGCGGGCATCTGTCAGATGATCATATGAAGCATGCTGGCATGAAGGAATTTTGGAACCGCCCGTCGCGTCCGTGCCCCGGCACCGGAATACTGACCAGCCGGGCGTTTCCGCCGGAATTCCAGGGGAACTTTCTCAACTGCAATGTCATCGGTTTCCAGGGCATTTATCGCGTGAAAGTGACCGAGGAAGGCTCGGGTCTCAAGGGCGAAACGCTGGAGAGCCTGGTCTCCTCAAGCGATGAGAATTTCCGGCCTTCGCAGGTTAACGTTGGACCCGATGGCGCGGTTTATTTCTCCGACTGGAGCAACGACATCATCGGTCACTTGCAGCACCACCTGCGCGATCCCAATCGCGATCACGTGCATGGCCGCATTTACCGGATGGTGTACGAAGGCATGCCGCTGATGAAGCCGGTGAAGATTGATGGCCAGCCGATTCCCGCGCTGCTCGAGCTATTGAAGGAGCCGGAGAATCAGACGCGCACGCTGGCGAAGATCGAGCTGGACAAGCATCCCGCCGCCGAGGTCATTGCCGCCGTCAATCAATGGATTCCCACGCTGGATAAGAAAGACCCGGCTTACGAGCACAACATGATGGAGGCCCTCTGGGTCCATCAGTGGATGAACGTGGTCGACCTGAATCTACTGAAGCGCATGCTGCGCTCGCCGCAGCCCGAAGCGCGGGCGGCGGCAACGCGCGTGCTGTGCTATTGGCGCGACCGGGTGCCCGAAGCGCTGGCGCTGATTAAAATCCAGGCTTCGGATGAAAATCCGCGCGTGCGGCTGGAAGCCATCCGCGCCGCCAGCTTCTTCCCCACCGCGGCGGCCGCCGATGCGGCCCTTGCCGCCCTTAAATTCCCGACCGATTACTACATCAGCTACACGCTCACCGAAACCATGCGCGAGCTGGAACCGTACTGGAAAAAATCCATCGCCAGCGGCCAGCCCATCGCCTCTGACAATCCCGCCGGCATCGAATACATCGTCGGCAGCATCAAGACCGATGATCTTCTGAAGCTTCCGCATGGGGAAGGGATCCTGACGGCGGCTTTGGTTCGCCCCGATCTGCCTGACATGCAGCGGGTAGCGGTTTTGGCAGAACTGGCCGGGCTGAAAAAGCAAGGCACGCTGGCGGTCCTTCTGGAAACGCTGCAGTCGACGCGAAATAACCCGACCAGCCAGGCGTCGCTGGGCAAACTGCTGCCGATGCAGCCGGCCGACGACCTCAAGGCCGTCCGCGACAAGCTGGTGGCGCTTGCCACCAACGGCTCTTCGCCGGAAGTGCGCGATCCGGCCTGGGCGGCCATCGCCACCGCCGATGAATCGCTCGACAAGGCCTGGGGGCAGGTGGAAAAATCGCCTCTTGAGCTCACCGATCTTCTCAACGGCATTCCCTACATCTTCGACCCGGATATCCGCACCAAGGCTTATGCGAAGGTGATGCCGCTGCTGGCTCCGGAAATGCCGGCGGACATGGTTGCCGCCGCCAAGGGGCAGCATGCAACCCAGGGCCGATACGTTCGCATCTCACTCCCGCGCGTCGGCACGCTGACGCTGGCCGAGGTGCAGGTCTTCAGCCATGGACAGAACGTCGCGCTTGGCGGAAAGGCAAAGCAATCGAGCATCTCCAATGCCGGCGACCCGGGCCGTGCCATCGACGGAAACACTGACGGCTCCTACGCCAGCGGCACCGAAACCCACACCCGCGAAAATGAAGACCATCCCTGGTGGGAAGTCGACCTCGGCACCGAGCATTCGCTCGACTCGGTTGTGGTGTGGAATCGCTCAGAGGGCGGCGGCACATTCGCCAAGCGCCTTGATGGTTTCACGCTTACCGTCTACGACAAGAACCATAATGAAGTGTTCAAATCCGAAGGCAATCCCGCCCCGGCTGAGAGCGCGAAAATCGTGCTGGGCAACGACGTAATGGGCTCGCTGCGCAGCGCCGCCATTCGCGCCGCCGTCAGCATGAACAAGCAGCAGAAGTCGATCTTCGGGGCGCTGGTGCTGCTGATCGAGAAGAACGAGCAGGTGGTCCCCGCCGCCCGCGGCATCCGCGCCCTGCCGCGAAATATGTGGGACAAATCCCTGGCCGGCCCGCTGGCGAATGCCCTGGTTGCCTGGGCCAGGACGATTCCCACCGACGGCCGCACCAGCTTGGAATACGCCGAAACGGTGCAATTCGCCGGCGACCTGTGCGGCATGCTTCCCCCCGAGGAAGGCGCCCCTCTCCGCAAGGTGCTAAAAGACCTGCGCGTGGCGGTCTTTGCCGTGCGCACCGTCCGCGAGCAAATGCGCTATGACACGACCCGCCTCGTGGTCGAGGCAGGCAAGCCGTTCGAGATCATTCTCGAAAACGGCGACATGATGCCTCACAACCTGGCGGTGGTAAAACCCGGCACCCGCGCCGCCGTGGCGGCCAAGTCAGCCACGATGAAGCCCGATGACCTGGACAACCAGGGCCGGGCGTTCATGCCGCGTACGTCAGACATCCTCGCCGCCACGAAGCTGGTCGATCCCGGCCAGCGCGCGACATTAAAGCTGACCGCCCCAACGCAGGAAGGCGACTACGAATATTTCTGCACCTACCCCGGCCACTGGGAAATCATGTGGGGCCGGTTGATCGTGACGAAGGACGTGGACGCGTATTTGGCCGCCCACCCCGATTCAGCGCTCCCCGCGCCGGCGGCGCATGCGGGGAAGTGAGGGCGGTTTGATTCTTGGGGGGATGGTTACCGCATGGGGCGGAAGTGCATCCGGGTCTTCTTGAACGCCCGGGCAATTGTTGATTGTCGCGCCGAATTGTTACCAGAAGGGACAAAAATACATCCGGG
>DASRRM010000354.1:0-32279 GCA_035695715.1 Tepidisphaeraceae bacterium | reverse complement strand
TGCTGCAACGACAATGCCGGAATAATATGTGGATGCGGTTCAGTTCCGGTATGGACTACATCGCGGGCGCCGGATGCGGGCCACTGGCAGTTGCGACAAATCTCGCAAGATGATCAGCTTCGGCATGCCCCCCTATTTTTCGTCGCTTGCTTCTGCTATACACCGACGCCGGAGCAAAACCCCGTATGACCCGGCGCGAGCTTTATCGATTCGTGGAAACCGTTCGCTCGGCCGCTCGCAATTGCTCCACCCAGGCCGACGGGCAGTCGGACGAGCATCTCGTGCTTAACGCGTTTCGGCTGGCGATGCAGCGGCGGCGCGGTCAGAGGAACCAAATTCAAAACGGCGAGGCGATCTTATTGCCGCTGATTGATTGCGACGACGCTCGCACCCTGCTGGATGAGGACGATTGCCTCGGGCGGGTGTATCAGGCGCTCAACGCCCCGGCAATGGAGTCAGCCTATCGTTCCAGCGCCCATCTTCGCCAGAAATTCGCCGACCACGAAATTTCCGCCGTCAGCCAGGTCTTCACCCCGCGCTGGGTGGTGGAATTCCTGTTGCACAACACGCTCGGTAAACTGTGGGTTGAACTGCATCCGACAACGCGGCTGCGGCAAAACCTCAATTGGCTTGTGAGCGAAACTGGCCTCGGTGGCTCGCCGATGGGCAAACGCCCAAAAAACACGAGAGAGCGTATTGGCATGCCCGGGAAAGTGAAGGGCAAGCCGCCCGTGCCACCGCAGGCCCGGCTCGCCCGGGAAATTCGCGTACTCGATCCCGCCTGCGGGACCATGAATTTCGGCCTGGTCGCGTATGAACTGCTTTACCAGATGTATGCCGAGGAATTGGTCCGCGCCGGCGAAATAGGCTGGCTCGCCATTCCTTCTGTCGCGAGCCATGCTGAGATTCCGTCCGCCATTGTCCGCACTAACCTGTTCGGCATCGACATCGACCCGACAGCGCTTGATCTGGCGCGCTCAACATTGCAACTAAAAAGCGGCGTCGACCTGTCGGACGATCAATGGAATCTCTGGCTGGGCGACAGCCTGTTCGATGAGCAAATCGCACGACGATGCGCGGACGGATTTGACGTGATCGCAACCAATCCTCCCTATGTTTCAGCGCGCAATCTTTCCCCAGCCCAGGTGGCGCGGATGAAGAAACGCTACCCCGCCGCCTGGCGCGATCTTTATGCCTGTTTCATCGAGCGCGCGATCGAGCTGTCGCGCGAAGGCGGGCGCGTTGGATTGCTGGCAATGCAGTCATTCCTTTTTACCGGGGCATATCAGAAGCTTCGCACGCGCATCACCGATCGCGCCGCCATGGAAACCATGGCACACTTCGGCCCGGGCCTTTTCGACGTTGGAAACCCGGGAACCCTGCAGACAGTCGCGTTCGTTGCGCGAAAGGAAGCCAACGCCGATCGCCGCCGGGCCCAGCGATTCACGGCATTTCGCCTGACGGACATTCCCGCCGACCAGAAGCACGATGTGCTGCAGCAGGCGATCGCCCTGACAACCGGATCGGCAGACTGCCGCTATGATTGCCCCCAATCCGCCCTGCGCGATCTGCCGCGGCAATCGTGGGCATATTGGGTTGATGCACCGCTTCGGCGGGCGTTTAAAACGTTTGGGCGCCTGGCCACGGTTTCCTCGCCACGCCAGGGATTGGCCACAACCGACAACGCCCGCTTCGTGCGTTACTGGTGGGAGGTTGAGCCGATGAACGCCAACTCCCCCGCCCGCGCCACGCCCGGCAAATGGTTTGCCTATGCCAAGAGCGGCCAATTTCGCCGCTGGCACGAATTGCCGCGCCATCGCGTCAACTGGCAAAACGATGGCCGGGAAATCAAGCAGGCGATCATCGATCGCTATCCCTACTTGAAAGGCGAATGGCGCTGGGTCGCCAAGAACGCGGCTTATTATGGCCGCGAGGGAATCACCTGGTCATACCTCACCAGCGGACGATTCAGCGCGCGAAGACTGGAACCCGGCGCGATCTTCGACGTCGCCGGCTCTTCCCTCTTTCCCGATGATATCCCGGGCATGCTCGCGCTGTTGAATTCATCGGTCGTCCATCGGCTCTTGCAGGCGATCAATCCGACTGTGAATTTTCAGGTTGGCGATCTGGCTGAGCTGCCCGTGCCGGAGAAATTGCCGGCGGAACTTGGCGCGCTGGCGCTGAAGGCGATCGCTTTGCAAAAAGAACTTGATACCGGCGATGAAACCGCGCCGGATTTCGTTGCGCCAATGGCGTGGGATAGCGCGATTGAGCGAGCCGCGGACATCGCCGCAGCGCTTAGGAAAATCGAGCAGGAGATCGATGCCGTGGTTTGCGGCGTTTATAGCCTGCGATGCGAACCCGCTCCGCCGGCCGCGGAACCGGCGGCGGATCGAAGCGAGTTGGCTCGGCGATGGGTGAGTTTTGCGGTCGGCCGCCTGTTGGGCCGATGGAATGCGGCCGAATCAACCCCGGTTTTGCAAATCGATCCGGCTGCGCCGCGCGTGCTGGCCAGGCTGCGCGAAATCCTCGGCAACCACGCCGGCGAGCGGCCGGCGCGGGAAATACAAATGCAGATCGGCGGCATTGACCGATTTCTGGCGAATGAATTTTATCCCTGGCATGTGCGCATCTACCGCCGCCGGCCGCCCTATTGGGCGCTGCGGCTGAGCGGAAGCGTCCACCTGATATTGCACGATGCCGCCACGCGCGAAAATCTGCTGCCGATGTTCACGTCGGCTGGTGAGCGGCTGCCGGACCAATGGGAACGAAATATCGATGGCGGAATTCAGCCCGCGCTGGCGCGATTGCGCGAATGGGTGGCTGATCGAGCCCTTGCAAAGGCTCTGGGAGAGCCGCGCACGGAGGGTACTCCCGAAGTAAGCGGAGCAATATGACTCAAACTGAGCCGTTTGTTGTACCGAAGCAGAAATGTCACCCCTTAGCCGAAGCGTGCGCGATTCGGCGCTTGAAATCTTCGTAGGGCCCGCACTGCGGGCCGTATTTTCGGCCGAACGTAATGGTCCGCGGTGCGGACCCTACATGAATTGCGCAAGGCAGTTTAATGCGTGTCGATCGCGCTTCCCGGCATCTGAATCCCGCTTACTGCGGGAGTACCTTTCGTGCGCGGCTCAGTAGGATTTCTTCGATGGCCGTGGCCCGGCGACGGCCAGCGTTGCGGGGCGCGTTTGCATCCAGTCCTCGGCCGTTGTTGCGATCTCCAGCGGCGCCATGGGCTTTTCGATATGGGAGAATTCAGCGCCGATCTGGAATGTCTTTTCGTCAAGCTTGCGGCAATGCACCACCACCGCCGGCACCGAAACCGACTCGCAGCCCGATGGTTCGAGGGTCGCAACGAACGCGCTGCCTGATGCGATTTCCTGGTTGTGCAGGAAGCACATCCCGCGAACGGAAATGTCCTTGAGCTGAACAAGTTTGCCGGGCGCGGCGCCCCCGCCGGTACCCATGACAATCGTGATGCGGCACGGATGCTCCAGCCGCTGCGCCCGGCGCACGCCGGGCTTGGGACCGTCGTCGTGAGTGGTCTGAATCAGCGCAATCAACTCATGAAACTGTTCGGGTGACAACATAGCTTTCGGATACATCGGATATCTTGGCCGGCCTGTCGAGTGAAGCGGCAGTGGAATCTTCCATTTTGCCCGGAATTTGCATCAAACAGCCGCGCAAGGCCTTATTATCGGACGAACGCGCTTCACCGGCGGCTTTTCACGCATCTGACGGCGCGCCCAAATCCCGCGGCAACATCCGCGACATTCACGCGGTACGGTTAAGTGCCGGGCCGAGATAAACTACCGCGGTGGCGTTGCATTTTGGCTTGCCGAAAACAGGAGTGTTGAACATGAAACGAGCGTTGTGGATGGGATGCGTGATGTTGGCGGCGGTTTTTGCCCTGCCTTTCCTGGCCAACGCCGCCCGCACTGAGCAAAGCGCTGTTACGCCCGAGAAGGGAAACGACGCCCGCCAAAAGCAATTCATCGAACGCGGCAAGGACAAGAACATCAAGCTGGTGTTCCTCGGCGATTCCATCACCGATTTCTGGATGAACCGCGGCAAGAAAGTATGGGACGAATACTACACCAAATATGATGCCGCCGATTTCGGCGTCTCGGGCGAACATACCGAGCACGTTCTCGGCCGGATCGACCATGGGTTGCTCGACGATGTGCGCCCCAAGGTCGTTGTGATCATGATCGGCACCAACAACATCGGCCACTACGCTGATGAAAAGCCAGAGTGGGTCGCCGAGGGCGTGAAAAAGATCGTGGAAACGGTGCATCAGAAATTGCCGGAGGCGAAGGTATTGCTTCTGGGCGTTTTCCCACGCGACGGGAAGGATTCATCGTCGCGAAAAAAGGTCGAGGAGATTAACGCCATCATCTCAAAGCTGGACGACGGCAAGACGACGCGTTATCTGGACATCGGCTCCAAATTCCTGGACGAAAAAGGCGAATTGCCGAAGGACATCATGCCGGACAAGCTGCATCCGACTGAAAAGGGATATAAAATCTGGGCGGAGGCGATGCAGCCGTTGCTGGATGAGATGATGAAGTGAGTTGCGCGTCCCGAATTACGAAATAACGGAACCACCAAATTATCAAGATTCATAGTTCAGTTGCCCAACACGCCGGTTCTGATACACCCGCCGCATGATGTTGTCCGTTTTGTACGCAGGGCGGAATGAGCCGCGCACGAAGGGTACACCCGAAGTAAGCGGGCCTCGCGAAACCGCTTACTCCGGGAGTACCCTCCGTGCGCGGCTCATTCATCTCCGGATTACGCCCTTCCCGCGGACCGGACATCCTTAAGCGGCGGGTGTGTGAGGTACTCCGAAGAGCCATAAACCGACATCACGGAATACCTCGTCTATGGCCGAAGCACCGCCTTGGCGATTTCGCCGCTGTGCATTTTCTCGAAGGCTTCGTGCCATTGCGCCAGCGGCCAGATGCCGCCGGTGATGGGGGCGACATCGAGTTTGCCCGTGGCCAGCAGGCGGATCACGCGCTCCCAGATCGGCCAGTTGTGGCTGAATGATCCTTGCAGCCGAATGTTCTTCTGCACCAGCGGATCGAGCGAGAAATTGAGCGGCTGAGGGCCCCAACCCACTTTGCTGATCCACCCCGCGGGGCGGACAATTTGCAGCGCCACTTTCAGCGTTGCGCTGACGCCGGCTGCGTCGATCACGCCATCAACGCCCAGGCCATCGCCCTGCTTGGTCCATTCCACAAGGCCGTCGACAATGGGGACGCAGCCATATTGTTTGGCGATGTCGAGCCGAACCCGATCGCGCTCCAGGCCAACCACAGCCACCTCGGCCCCCTGCAATTTCGCCATCGCCGCACAGAGAAGGCCGATCGGCCCGGGACCGAACACCACGATGCGATCGCCCGGCTCGATGCGCGCGTTTTTCACCACGGCGCTATACGCCACGCAGCATGGCTCGGTGAGCGCCGCCTTCTCCATCGCCAGGCCGTCCGGCACGCGATGCAAAATCCTGCTCGGCACGCGAACGAACTTCGTCATGGCGCCATTGACGCCGTAGCCGAAGCCCTTGCGCGTCGGGTCGAGATTGTACAAACCCTGGCGGGTCATGGGGCTGTTGGCATCAATCACGGCGGCGGTTTCGCTGACCACGCGATCGCCTTCCTTCCAGCCGGCAACATTCTTACCGGCTTCGCGAATGACGCCGCCAAATTCATGCCCCAGCACGACCGGATAATTCACCGGCCACGAATGATCGCACGTCCACTGATGCAAATCCGACCCGCAAACTCCAACGGCGGATACTTCCAGCAGCACATCATCAACGCCGATTTCCGGGCGCGGGATGTCGCGGAGCTCGACGGAATGTTTTTCAGGTGCGAAATTAACGACGGCTGATTGGGACATGGGATTTCCTTGAAATAAATCATTCATGAACAAACATCGCCTTTGGAGTGATTTCAACGAAGGCATGCTGTTGAAACGCGATTTCGATTGACGAGGTTGCGGTCGGGAAGATCGAGCGTATGGATCGCGTCGTGCCCCGCCGCCGATAACCAGCGCACCATTCGGCGCGGGAGTTGTGCGTCAATGAGGAACTTCATGCGCCAATCGGTTCCATCCGTTTGACTTGGGTCAATCGGGCGGCGTAGGCGAAGACCGCCAGCAAATCTTCGGGCTCAAGATCTTCATAATCATTCAATATCTGCTCGGTTGTCATGCCGGAACTCAGCAACTCAAGCATGGTTTGAACCGGATAACGCAGCCCACGAATGACGGGTTTGCCGTGGCAGATTGCCGGGTCGATGGTGATACGGTCAATCAGTTCTGCCATGGCGGGATTCTCCAACGATTTGAATCATACGGCGAGGTCACCGGCATCTCAAGAATCACCCACCGCCACATCCCGATACGCATGCACCTTCTCGCAGATCATCCGCAAAGATCCTTCCACATCCCCCGACGCCGTCTTGAATGAGTCGGCGTCGATTGTCAGCGGCGCGCCCAGCACCACCAGCGGCGCGCCGTATTCCGGCGTGCGGACGGCTTGCTCGATCGTCAACCCCCCCACCGCCTGCACCGGCACGCGGACGGCGTTCACCACATCGCGCAACTGATCCAGCGGGCTGGGCATTCGCAAGCCGCGGGCGGCGATGCCGCGCCGCTCGTCGTAGCCGATGTGATGGATCACGTAATCGCACCCCATTTCCTCGAGCCAGCGGGCGGCGTAAACCATGTCGGGGCAGGCGAGGTTGTCGCCCATCACCTTCACGTTCAAATCGCGCCCCGCCTTTACCACACAGCGCAGCGTCTCTTCATGCGCCCGGGCCATGACCACGATGTGGGTCGCTCCGGCTTTGGCCATCAGTTCGGCTTCGAGATATCCGCCGTCCATGGTTTTCAGGTCGGCCACGATGGGCGTGGTGGGGAAGCGCTGGCGCAGCGCCCGCACGCCGTTCATTCCCTCGGCAATAATCAGCGGCGTTCCCGCCTCCAGCCAGTCAACGCCTGCCCGCAGCGCCATCTCGGCAGTTGAAAGGGCCTCGTCAATGGTCACAACGTCCAGGGAGATCTGCACGATCGGTTTCATGCGGGGAAGAATAGCGTGAAAGCGGGCGGACAAAAAGAGGGGTGAGGGAATGACCAAATCCGAATGACAAAGGATGCCGTCCATGCTCGAAAGGCATGTCAAGCTTTTAGAGCGCTTTTCAGATTTTCAGAGTGACGTAGTGGCCCATCGTCATCCTGAGGTACTCCGAAGGATCTGGCTCGCGTTCGCGTACCGGCAAGATCCTTCGGAGTACCTCAGGATGACAATCACGCAGACGCGCCACCAGCGAGAACAACGCTATAGTCCCTCGAACTTCGTTAATCGGATTTGATTCGGGCATTCGGAATTCGGGTTTCGGATTTCGCCCGTCACTGTCCCAAATCGGCCGCCTGAAGCGTCACGTGGTTTTGTTTGGCGTTGTGGCCCATGTGCTGCACGATTTCGAATTGCAGATCGGTCTTTTTCCCCGCGTCAACCGTCGCCGTGAATTGTGGGGTTTGATAGTCGAACAGCACAGGCTTTAGGCCGCTGCGGAAAAGAATATCGCCGGGGAAGGGCCGGCGAACCTCAAGCTCGATCGGCACGGCGGTGTAATTGCGGACGCGCTGGGCGTAGAGATCGTGTTCATCCCAGCCGGCCACGGCGGCGTTTTGCTCGATCTGGATTCCGGGTGCGCCGACTTGCCGGAAAACGTTGACGCCGTTGACTTGCAGCCAGAGGTTGTCCCGGGAAACGTGCAGCTTCACGAGCTCGAATTGGACGTTGGGGTCGACGCCGAGATTCAGCTCGAATTTGTCGCCGATGGGGATGTATTTGGTGGCCTGGGTGGCGAGGTAGGAAAGACCGCCCCGGCCGTTGTCGCGGAATACGCGGACGATGCCATCAGGCAGCGGCGAATCGCCCAGCTTTGACGGCTTATCGTTGGTCATCAGATACATACGAACGAGGCGATCGCCATACTCGGCGGGACGATAGCGATATTGAATTTTCACGGGGACAGCCGCCGCCTGCATCGATCGCATGCGCTTTGACCAGCCGTTGGGAATCGTTTCGGTGCCTTCAATGGAGAAGATGAAATATTCGCTGAGGCCTTCCTTGATGATTTGCTTTGCCTGCTGTTGCGCCTGGCCCTGACCGAGGCCCTGGCCGCCGCCCATGCCTGCCATCCGGCCCATGGGCTCCTTGGCGGCATCATACATAAGTGCCCGCTTGGACTTTTCGTCCAGTTCCTCGGCATCCTTCACCGAAATGTGCGCCAACTGGGCGATCTTCTCGACCAGATTGATCTTTCCAACCACCAGCCGCACGTGGGCATCTTCATAATCTTCGCCGGACTGGTTGCTGACGCGCACGAAACCTTCGACGCCCATCTGCTTTTCGTCTTTGCCCGCGATGCAGATATAGTCGGCCGACCAGGAAATGCCGCTGGTGAAATAGGTGATTTCGATCGTGGCCGGACCGTCAAAATCGCTCTGCACGTTCCAGTAAAGCATCTGCGGCTTATCGTGGGGAAACGTCGCATCCAGCAGATCGAGCTTTTGGGGCGTGGTCAAAAAACGAAGCTGCACCGACGTCGGATCGATCAGCGTGTTGGCCCAGGAAAATTGCAGCGGGTTCACGCCTTTCTTAAAGGTGACGGTGCGCGTCTCGCGGACGAGGGTGAGGTCTTCGCTGTTGTAGATGGTCAATTCCAGCGTGTCGCGCTTGGGAACAGTGGAGAGATCGACGTTGCGCGAAAACGCCGCCAATGGCAGCGCGAATAAGATCGCGACGAACGGATAAATGAGCGATGATCGAAGTTGCATGAGCGCCTTGGTTCGGGAACTTGGATGTCTCGAACCGGTTAGATGCGCGATAGGCGGAAAAGTTCTCGGCGAGGCGCAGATTCCCGTATCACGGGCGTCTCGCCCGTGTTTTGGTGAAACAGCGGACACGGGCGAGACGCCCGTGATACGGAAATCTGATCCTGCCACGCTGCAAAACATTCGCGGCCAAAGCCGGTAGGTAGGTTCAACGTAAATCAATTCACCATGACAAATCCATCCCAATTCTCAATCGCCTTGACCTGTCTGGCGATCTGGCTCATTTCAGCAAGCGCCGGCCAGGCGATGACCGTCGACGAATTCCGCGCACTGCCGGACAACCGCATCGCCGTGCGCACGTTGCTGGGCCTGCGGCAGGTGCGCATGCTGGCGAACGATCGCATCGAGGCCGAATTTGGGGCGAGCGTTGGGCCGGGGATTGGCAATCCCAAGTCGTATCGAATCATCAGCTCCACCGACCCGCGATATGCGTTTGAGAAATTCGTCATGCCGACCGAGGCTTCGGTCGTGAACCAAACCGAGGCAGCCGGGCCGGCGGGATGCGCCATCGCCAAATTCGAGCGCACGCGCGTGACACTGAAACTTCCCGCCCCACTGCTGGAGAAAGCCGATTACTTCCTGATCGCCCAGGGCGCCGACGGCGCGATGGTAACGGCTGGCCATTCGGCGGCTGAATTTCATCTGGGCATGCCCGCCGTCGCGCCGGCGTCGAATGCAAAGGCGACGGATCTGGACCTGGCCGTGCTCGGACTGCGGCGCGTGGAATCGGTCGGCGCCGGAATCCTTCGGCTGGAGTTCGGGCCGGACTTTTCCACCGCCGCCGGCAGCGTGATCGGCAATTACACGGTCACCGTTTCCAACAAGCCGGCGGCCATCTCTGCCATCGGGCGCATCAGCCGGGTCGACACCTACATTCCCGTCGATTGGCCTTTTCATGTCCTGGCCATGCATGACATCTTTTTGCAATTGTCATCGCCCTTGGCCGATGGTGATCGCGTCTCCATTTCCGTCGCGCCGACTGTCACCACTGCAATGTCGACCGCGGCCCTGACTTTTGACGCGCGCTCGTCAATCAGCGAATCGCTGAAGGTGAATCAGGTCGGCTATCTCACCGATTCGCCGGTGAAAGTCGCTTACCTTGGCCGGTGGATGGGATCATTTCCGGAAAAGCCGGCCACGGCTGAAGGAGGGCCGGCGCTTTATTTCTCTAAGCCGCCGGAGTTTCATCTTTGCACCGAGGCTGACCGAAAAATCGTTTTCACCGGCCCGGCGAAATTGATCCATCGCTCCGGACAGATGAATGAAGGCGTCGGCGCGGTCGATCATTCGGGGGAAAATGTTTATCTGCTGGATTTCACCGCTTACAAAACGCCGGGCCGGTATTTCATTAGCGTCGATGGCGTGGGCCGGAGCCTGCCGTTCGATATTGGCGACGATGTCTATGCCACTGCCTTCAAGGCACAGGCGTATGGCGTTTTTGCGCAGCGCTGCGGCATCGAATTGAAGCCGCCGTTTTCAGACTGGCGGCGGATTGATTGTCACGACAACGGCCTGATGGAAACCAGCCAGTTGCATTCGCTCAAGCATGACCTGAGCGAGCTGCCGGGCAAGGTGGTGAAGGACGACAAGGGAAAGCCGATCATTATCCACGCGTCCGGCGGGCATCACGATGCCGGCGATTACAACCCACGCTCGCACCTTGACGTCGCGCAAAAGCTGATGGACGCCTACGAAATCGCTCCGCAAAAATTCTACGATGGACAGTTGAACATCCCCGAATCCGGCAACGGCATTCCCGACATCCTCGACGAAGCCGCCTGGGCGATGAAGCTTTGGATCGGCCTTCAAGCCACCGACGGCGGCGTGCATGACGGCACCGAATCGCGCGGCGATCCCAATTTCATCCAAACCGCCGAGCTGGATGACCAGGGCGATTTCGCCTACGCCAAGGATGCCGTCGGCTCATTCAACTTCGCAGCTGCGATGGCGCAGGCCTCGCGCATCTGGCGCTCGTTGGGGAAGAACGTCTCGGCGGATGATTATCTCACCCGTGCCCGCCGGGCGTATGAATGGGCACTGGCGCATAAGCCGCAAACCAGCAGTCCAGCCGACGAGCACGCGCAGTTCATCGACCCAATGGCATACGCCGCCGCCCAGCTCCTGCACACCACCGGCGAAGCCCGCTACAACGCCGATTTTCTGCAAGCCTGCGTTTGGACGAAAACGCCGGACGCGGAAATTGAATCGTGGGGAAAATACGACCAAAGCCCCGCGGCGTGGGCCTACGTGAATTGCGACGCAAAGCAGGCCGACGCCCCCATACAAAAGCACCTGCGCGAGGCAATCGTGCAGCGCGCCGAGCTATACATTCATTATTCATCGATGATGGCGTACGGCTTCATCCGCCATCCCTGGGCGCCAATCAGTTGGGGCACCGGTGCATACGAAAATCATCTCCCGCCGATCATCTGGGCATGGAAGATAACCGGCGACGAAAAATATCGCGGCTGGATCATCCGCACCTGCGACAACACGCTGGGCGACAATCCGATGGGTCTGAGCTACGTCGTCGGCATCGGCACCCGCACCGTTCGCGCGCCGCTGCATAACAGCCGCTATGGAACCAGCGGCGAGGTAGTCACCGGGATGCAGGTCGAAGGCCCGCTCCGGGAATTCACCAAGTATAACGTAACCGAAACCGCCTGGCCCAAGCCGCGTCCCGACTTCGCGCTGTTGAACTTTTTCGTGGACGCCAACTTCGCGATCGAGATGGATGAAGGCATGGTTTCCACGCAGTCGCAAACGATGGCGGTTTTCGGATTGTTGCTGAAGGATCACAGGAAGTAATGCATATTATGCGTGGGCGATCATCGCGCCAGCGTGAAGCGACTTCGCTTCAAGCCGGGTCAAGCGCAGCGCCGGCCCGGATCGTCAGAACCGTTTTTGCGCACCTCGTGCACGGATCCGGGTCGGCGCTACGCTTGACCCGGCTTGGAGGATATCTTCGACTTTCCGAAATCACCGTCCGAAAACCGCGTCCATCACCAAAAATCCGCTTTCGAATTCCCCTCCTATCATTCCCCCATGGCATCCATTCTCGTCATCGGCCCGCATCCGGACGACCAGGAACTCGGCATGGGCGGGTCCATCGCCAAGCTGGTCAACGAGAAACACCGCGTCCATCTCGTCGACATGACCAACGGCGAACCCACGCCCCTGGGCAGCGTCGAAAAGCGCGCCCGCGAATCGGCAGCCGCCGCGCAAATCCTCGGCGTTTCGCGCACCAACCTCGGCCTGCCCAATCGCCAGGTCGTCCATACCGTCGAAGCACGCCACAAGCTGGCGGCCGTCATTCGCATCCATCGGCCCGACTGGATGTTCCTCCCCTACCCCGTCGACGCCCATCCCGATCACGTCGCCACCACAAAGATCGGCGAAGACGCCCGCTTCGACGCGAAGCTGACCAAGAGCAGTATCCCCGGCGAGCCGTGCTATCCCAAGCGGATCATCTATTACTACTGCACCCATTTGCGGATGAATTTCAACCCGCTGTTCTTCCTGGATATCAGCGACACGATGGACGTGAAAATCGCCGCCATCCGCGCCTACGAATCGCAATTCATCGAGAACAACAGCCCGGTGATCGACATGATGAAAACCATGAACGGCTTTTATGGCGGACGGATCGGGACGGCATACGCCGAGCCGTTTTTCACGTATGAAGCGTTTGGGCTGGGAGGGTTGGATCAGTTGATATGAAAACGGTTTGCCGGAAGATTTCGTGGCTGGATATGGTTCGGTTGATATAATCGAGGCATGTCGAAGCCCGCTGAATTCGCACGTGAGGTCGAGAATTTTAGCGACACGGATTGGGTCGAATTCTTAAATGAACTCGACGAGGTGTCTCGCCGGCGGAGATCGCGCGCGCCGGATCTATCCAAACCGGCTGGCAATTCCAAGGACCAAGTGGCAGAGTGGGTTGCAAGGATGCATCTGGCCACGGACACGACGATCAAGGAAATCTGGTACTTGCCGACCGGGTCTTTAGGCGACGAAATTCGCTTGATTGAACTAAACGGTCGACTTGCCGGCACCGGTTGGGGACTGGAACCAATCGAGTTTCCCTTGGATGTTGATGGAACGCACTTCAAGCTGATGGTGGCCGATACCACCAGCGAGGAGTTCGACCATGCCCGGAACGATTCAAGTGAGCTCCCTTCCGGCTGGTCATTGGTTGACGCGAAGAGATGGGGGCGCGGGGCATGACCATTCAGCAGGAACTGTTTTTATTTCAAGGGCAGTCCGGTTTTAAGGTTTTCGAGTTGCTGCGGAAGAACTCGGACATCCATCCCTGCCACGCACTTCATTACCTCCAGATGTCGACCGAGATGCTTGCCAAGGCGCACATCTGGAAATCAGGCCCTCCCCACAAACTGAGTCATCACGCATTTGTGCCCTTTCTCCGGGCGTTGGGTTCAAATCGTTTGGCCAAGCAGCAATTCGAATACGAAGGACAGGACGAGCAATGGCAGCACCTGATCCGCAAATCTATCCCATTGGCACAGGAAGTAGAGCAGCTGGCGCCGACGTTGGCGCGGGATGGACCGAATCCGGAATATCCTTGGCCGCCGGATATGCCGCTTACCGCACCAGCACGATACGAATTTCAACTTTGGTCCGATCTTCAGAAGTCCGACGGGCGAAATTTTCTGAGGTTCATCGCATTGTTGTTTGAGCGAGCGTCGGCGTTTTTGTAGGCATTTCCGAGCGGAAAGCAGTGCCAGCTCGTCGAGAATAAAAGCTCAGATTCTGGTATACAATCTGCCATGGAATTGTCGGGCTCCAACTTGGATTCGCTTTCCCAAATTGACGAAATCGATCCGCATGCTGGTGACGTCGACGTGACCCTTCTTCAGCACATGCCTTCCATGACGCCCGCCGAGCGGCTGGATTATCACGACGCCGTTCGGCGATCCGCCCTGGAGATGCGCCGTGCCGGCCGGGAGACACTATGGCATCACCGGATACGATTATCTCGACCCTGAATCTACTACATCGGCTGAAGAATTAACAAGTTGAGTTTTGTAGGCAATTCCGGAACTCGAATCGCTATTAGAGATGCGGCCGACGTAATTCCGTAAGAGCTCTGATGACGGCTTTACGCCACACCAGCATACCGTCGCCGCCGCGCGAGCAACCCGATTCCACACAATCCCAAAAGCGACAGCGTGGCGGGTTCGGGGGCGGCGGTGGTGAAGTTTAGCGTTTCGCTGCCATTGCTGCCGGGGGCGGTGCTGAAGGTTCCGTCGGTCCATGAATTGTTGGTGATGGAGCTGAATGAATTTCCGCTGCTGGTGTTGCCGGGAACGCCGGCGATGATCGTCCAGGAATGGTTTGACTGCCAGAAGGGATCGGCGGAGTTGGGGTCGGCAATGCTGTTGAGGAAAGCGAGCGTCAGGTTGGACGTGCCGCCCAATTGCAGGTTGCCGCCGCTTCCAGTGAGGGCGACCTGGTCGAAATCCGTTCCGGCGACGCCCGTGGCGTTATCGGTGAGGGAGCCAAGTTTCCAGAGATACGTTCCGCCGGAACTGAAGCTGAGTGCCGCGGTGGAATTGGTGCTGGAGTCGGTGATTTTTCCGATGGCGGTGCTGGTTCCGGGGGTAAGCGTTCCCGCCACAACCGAAATCGGCCCGCCGATCGTGCCGCTGGCGCCATCAAGGACGGCCGATGCACCATTTACGGTAACAGCAGTGGCGCCGAGCGTGCCATTGACCTGGAGTGTGCCGGCAGAAACGGTGGTGGGACCGGTGTAGGTGCTGCTGCCCGTCAGCAGGAGGGTGCCGGTTCCCACTTTGCTCAGCGCCAGCACGCCGGTCGACAATCCGCTGGTATTGGACAGCACGCCGGCAAAAGCGCCGGGGCTGGTGTTGAGCGCGCCGACTTGCAGGGTAATCGTGGCGGCATTGGTGCCCGGACCGATGATTCCGCCGGTTCCCGAAAGCGAGCCGGCCTGGAAGGTGGTGGCCGATGCGGTTCCAATGGCCATACTGCGGGTCGAAGTGGTTGCTCCGTTGACCGCCAGGCTAGCGCCCGCCGCATTCTGCGATGCGGCGGTGGTTCCGGTGAAGCCGAAGTTATTTCCGTTGTTGTTGTCGGTATAGCTGATGGTTCCGGTGAAGCCGCTGATATCGCCGGTGACGAAAGTGGTATTGGAATTGGTGGTGCTGTTTTGGAACGTGCCAGCGCCGGTGATTGCACCGGTGACGGTCAGGTTCCCGCCGGTCCCGGCGTAGACATTGGAGTTGCCGGTGAAGACGAGGGGATTGGCCAGGGTAAACAGTCCCGAAGAAGTCAGTGCGCCGCCGTTAAACGTGACACTTCCGGTACCGAGCGGTCCGCTGGTGACGGTGCCGGTGGTTGGTGTGGAACTGGCTCCGATGCTGATGGTGCCCACGGGCAGTTGCACGCCGCCGGTGAATGTATTTTGCCCGTTGAGCTGCAGGGTTCCGCCGTCGGTTTTTACCAGCGGTCCCGTTCCGCTGATGATGCCGGGGATGGTAAACGTGGTGTTGCCATACGTGCGGAAGTAGCCGGTGCCGGCGAGTTGAATATTGCGTGTGTTGGCGTAGGTGGTGTTGGCATTGGCCAGCAGACCGCCGCCGTTAAGAATGATCGTGTTGGCGGCGTTTCCAAAAGGAAGGTCGTTTGCGCCAGTATCAACCAGGCCCGAGGTGATGGTGATATTGCCGGTGAAGGAATTGCTGCCGTTGTTAATGAAGAAGATGGAGCTGTTGCCGCCGCCGCTGTTGGATGTATCGCCCATGGAGGCAATGGAGATCGGCCCGCTCCCGGTAATGGGCAAGGAAATCGTCTGGGTGATGCCGCCGGCAGCCGCCCCGAGGTTGGAGGAAATCGCCAAGCCGCCAGCCGGCACGGCAAGCGTGCCGGTCCCGCTGAGGTTGCCGCTGTTGCTGCCGAACCGGATTGACGAAGCGGTGAGCGTTCCGCCGACGGTAATCGCCGCCGAACTGTTAATCCCCAGCGAATTGATGGTGTTGTTTCCGTTGAGGGTAACTGCCCCGCTGCCGGACACGGCGATCGATGCCCCGGCGATTCCCCCATTAAGCGTATAGGCGGTGGTGCTATTGATGAAGCTCAACGTGCCCGAGGTAATGGCGCCGGCGACGGGAGTAAGAGTTGTATTTGCGACGGCATTTCCGGCGCCATCCGTATCGGCGAAAGTCAGGAAGTTGGAACCGTTGGCGGTGGCGTAATTGTTTCCGCCGTTGAAGTTGTTATCCGGCCCGCCGAGGTTTCCGCTGACCGCTCCGCTCCAGGCGGTGGAGGAAATGTCGCGCAACGAAATTGCGTTAAGTTGCGTGGAGGCATTTCCCATCGCAGTTAACAGCCCGTGACGAAACCCCTCGTCCTTGACAAATAGCAATAATTTGATATTGTGGCGAGTCACGGAGGACATGAATCATGGCTCTTGGCAAGCGCACTCCCGTTCAGCAGCCCCTGTTCATCAACACCGCCGACTTGAACATCCGGCCTCACCCCTTCTACGAAACGGTCAACAGGGTGCTCGAATCCCATCACTTCGATGCTTACGCCGAGGAACTCTGCGCCAAGTTTTATTCCGACGAGGGCCGGCCCGGCGTGCCGCCGGGGATATACTTCCGCTGCCTGCTGCTGGGTTACTTCGAGGGCATCGATTCCGAACGCGGCATCGACTGGCGCTGCAACGACAGCAATTCGCTCAAGCTGTTTCTCGGCGTCCCATGCGACAAGCCCGCGCCCGATCATTCGACGCTGAGTCGCACGCGCCGGTTGATCGACTTGGAAACGCACGCCGAGATGTTCGGATATGTTTTGAAGATTCTGGCCAATCACGACCTGATTGACGGAAAGACAGTGGGCGTTGACAGCACCACGCTGGAAGCCAACGCGGCAATGCGGAGTATCGTCCGCCGAGACAGCGGCGAGGGCTACCAGGAATTTCTGACGAGGCTTGCCAAGGAGAGCGGCATCGAAACGCCGACGCGGGAAGACCTGGCGAAGCTGGATAAAAAGCGGAAAAACAAGGCCAGTAACGATGATTGGCAAAGCCCTGCCGACCCGGATGCCAGGATCGCCAAGATGAAGGATGGAACAACGCACCTGGCCCATAAAGCCGAGCACGCGGTCGACATGAGCGAGAAGGGGCACGGCGTCATCCTCGCCGTCAACGTCTGCGACGCCGCGGTGGGCGACACCGCGACGCTGGCCGACACGCTGTTGTTGGCGACGGAGAACCTGGCGGCGTTGAAGGATGACCCGCGCGTGACCGACAAGGTGAGCGACGACTTTGCCAGCGAGGCGGTTTTGGACAAGGGATATCACAGCAAGCAGACGCTGTTGGACCTGGAGGAGGCGGGCACGCGCAGCTACGCCAGCGAGCCGGCTCGCGCCCCTCAAAAATGGGACGGACAGGCCGATGCCCAGGCGGCGGTGTACGCCAATCGCAGGCGGATCGAGGGGAATCGCGGCAAGAAACTGCTAAGGGGCCGGGGCGAGAAACTGGAACGCACGTTTGCCCACTGTTACGAGACCGGCGCGATGCGGCACCTGTACCTTCGCGGGCGGGAGAACATCGCCAAACGCGTGCTGATTCACGCTGCTGGCTGTAACATCGGGATCATGATGCGGGTGAAGTACGGGTTGCGGAAGCCGCGGAGTCAGTCGAGGGGCGGTTTTGCGCTATTTTTTGCTCTCTATAGGTTGCTGATGGGAAGCATGGGACTGTTCAGGGCGATTTTGAACGGCGCGAGTAAGATTCCGGATGGTTCGCGGATCTTTCCACTGAGTGGTCGCTGGTCGTCTTCGCCGGCAGCCGCTTAAACCGAAATCCGGGTTTCGCCACGGGCTGTTAAGGCCTGTGTCGCTCCGCCGGCCGTAAAATATCCGAGCGAATATTGACCCAGGCCCCCGGCACTGGCGGTGTTCGTGTAGGTAATGAGCTGGCTGTTGCCGCCGGTGCTGGTGAGGGTTTCGTACCTGCCGAGAAATCCCGATCGCGAATCGTCGGCCCAATACTGCACGCTGTAAATGTGGTTGGCCGAGAGGTTATTGAGGGAAAAGGTGACAGGTGTGCCGCCGTTGGCATAGTCTCCACCAGTGAGGACAGCCTTGTAGGCGCTGGACAAGTTATTAAAGGGGGCGCTGCCGGTGCCAAATCCGGGATAGTTTCCGCCGTCGAATCCGCTCAGCGTTACATCGGTTCCCAGCGCGGTCTGGCTGTTTGAGCCGGTGAAGCTGACGCCGTTGACGGACTGGGCGCTGTTATTCAAGTCGTAGGCATAGGTAGGAACACCGGCGTTAAACACATCGCTGTCGCCGCTGAGGGTTGTCCCCGCCGTCCACGCCACGCCCGCCGCCATGGATGAACGGGCATTGGCCAATGCGGCCAGCGCCGCCATGGCGAGAAGGGCTTTGCGCGTGATTCGGTTTGTTAAAATCCCCGCCGGCCGGGGCGTAGCGCCAAGGGTGTTCGCCCTCGAAGACAATTTAGAAAATCGCATTCCCATCCTCCCGGATTTCCTGATCCCGCTGCTGATAAATATGGTGGAGTCAGCACCCGGATACTATTGTTCAGACGCACACTGGCAAGTCAAGCGCAGATACGAACGTCCGATATTTGTGGCTGGTAGAAATATCCTGGAGCAATTCATCGCTTGACCAGTCGTAACCCTATACGAGTACACTTGTTATCAATTTCACGAAGGATTACCCAGCACGTCTCGCCAATACTTGGGAAGCGATTCCCATGCTTTCAAATAGGTCATTTCCAGCGGAACATCGATATAGATGTCAGAGTTCAAAAAGAGCGGCATTTGCGGGCAACAATTGGCTAACCGCCAGGAAGTCAATAAACGCCTCAGCCCCCGCACCGGCCAGATACGCCACGCAAGTCAGCGGTTTATCGCCAGGCAAGGCATAGTTCTCGTCGCAATCCTCCGCCCAAATAGCTTTGTGAATTCCCGAAGGTTGCAAGGCCCCAGGCGGAAAAAGATCGATAATCAGCAAATGCATGCCCGCCGCCAGGGCCTCGCGCGCTTTATAGACAAACGCGTTCAACCCATTTCGGCTGCTCTTATTTCCGGGTGAGCCAATCTCGATCATGGCGACAATCCGGTGATTGGACACGTGCCGAATGACAACGGCTTTCGCCTTTCCGGCATAACGCCCGGCTTAAGATCGCATCCGTAAATCGACATGGGGCGGCGCCACTTCCAACGCGATCGCCCCCGACGGTTCAACGGCGTCGTCTGCCGTCGTTCTGCTCAGTGTCAGCACATCCGGGCCGAAATCCCCGGTGATTTGTTCCGGCAGCGCGTAATACTGCTCCGGCAGTCGCCCATCATTTAGCGCGCGGGATATCTCCGTGATCCAGTCGTAATAGAATGCATGAAAAATCCTCACTTCGACGCGGGTCCAATCGTGGATCGGCATAAAGTCTCCGTCGCGAATCGGGCCTCTGGCATTCTAACTCCAAATCCAATAGAATTCCCCTCCCCGGCCCAAGCCGGGGCCCATGATCCGCATGCCTCAGAACCATGCGGGTTGGGAAAAACGCGTATCAGTCGACGGGCGGATTTTATTTGCAAGCCAGCATGGCTTGCACCGCGGCCGGCGCCTCGCTTGTCCTGAGACGGGTGATTGCGTCTTTACGCTTGCCCGTTGGAAAGTTCATTGCCATGGGTCGTTATCTGGGTCCGAAAGTAAAGCTCTCCCGCCGGGTTGGCGTCCCGATCGCCGACATCCCCAAACATACCGCCAAGGAACTCACGCTCCCGGGCATGCACGGCTATCGCGGCCGCCGCAATACCGAATACGGCGTGCGCCTGGCCGAAAAGCAGAAGCTTCGCTTCCACTACGGCATGCTGGAAAAGCAATTTCGCAAGTTCCTGGACATCGCCAAGAAGTCCAAGGGCAATACCGCCAACACCATGATGCAGATCCTGGAAAGCCGGTTGGACAACGTCGTTCGCCGGCTCGGCGTGGGCCGCACCATTTGGGCGGCCCGGCAGATCGTGGCGCACGGCCACGTCAGCATCAATGGCCGCAAGACCGACATCGCCAGCGCCCGCGTAAAGCCCGGCGACGTGATCACCTTCAAGGAAAAAACCCACAAGGTGATCCGCGAATTCATGGAAACCAACGCCGGGCACAACGTCCCCGGCTGGCTGGAATGGAACCCGGCCCAGTTGACGGCAAAGGTCAATCACCTGCCGGTGCCGGAGGATGTGCCGTTCGAAGTGAATATGAATCTGATTATCGAATTCTATCGGTAGTCGGAAGTGAGCAGGCAATAAGCAGTTGGCGGTAGGCGGTAGGCAGAGATCGACGGGCTTCGCGATTTGCGAAGCATTCGATCCCTGCCTGCTGCTTTTTCGCGAGCTTTCATCTGGGTTGGCTAACTAATTAATCTCCCAAAGATTCCACGTTCCGACCTGACGACATTGTACCGGTCCCGGCGGCCGGGGGCAGGCGCGGTCGAGCAGCGTCTGGATGATCACCTGCATCACCCATGCACGCTCGCGAACATTGGTCAGCGCCTGGCATTTGTCCCAGGCTTGGCCGGGCTGGCCGGCTTCGATGGTGGCGCCGGCCCGCCGAGCGGAATCTCCTGCGCCCAAGCCGATTCCAGGACGATGCGCGCCAAGGCTATATCTCCCGCGGCGGCAGGTGTGAGCGGCGGCACTCTATAGCCGCCCGGCGGCGGCGAAGGCGGGGTCCCGTTGATTCGCTCCACCGCCAGCGCCACCAGCGCCGTGCAGTTGGTATGGAGGGTGGGTTTGGGTCCGCTGATGGCCGGTAGCGCGGCCTTGGCTGCCGGCCCGATTGCCGCTAGGGCGCGCAGACGGGCAACCACGGTCAGCGAGCCGCTCTGGTCCTCGCCGTGGGCCAGTTCATCGACTGTAATGGACGCTGAAGCACCCATTGTTTCAATCGCCTCAGATGCTGCGAGGAACTGGCCGTATCTAAGTGGATCGAGGGCATCAATGAGCGCGGGGGAGGCTTTTGCCTCGGGACCAACAGTCATCAGCCCGCGATAGGCCGCATTGCTTAATGCCGGATCTACCGCGTAGATGTGCGATGAAAACGCAGCCGCGCGCTGAGGCGCGCCGTCCCCCCTGGCTGGCCACGCTATCGAGGTTGGGCGTGTGGATTTCACCGCCATAACAGCCGATGTCGGAAAAGCCCATGTCGTCGGAGAGAATGATGATGATATTGGGACGAGGGGAACTGGCAGCGCGCGAGACGGTCGCCAGGGAAAACATCAGGAGTGCGGCTGCCACGAAACGAGTGAAGGGTTTTCGATGAATCATGGGATATCCTGCCGTCAATGTCCTAAGCTTTTATTTGATTGTACCACGCTCGGGGCGATTCTCAGTTGGATGTGTCGGAGAAAAGACATGGGCGAGACGCCCATGATACGGGAGGGATCAGACAGAGCACGCAAGATCCTCTACCGCTCAATAATCCGCGATCGATCCATCCGGATAATGCGCGCCCGGCCATTTGAATTTAAACCCGATCTCCTGCGACAACTTCATTGCCGCCGCCTCGTCGACATCGCAGCCCAACCCCGGCTCGGTCGGCAGATTGGCGTAGCCGTCCTTGTCCACTTCCCACGTCTTGTGCAAAACGGCGTTCACCTTGTTGTCGGGATAGAACTCGTGGATCAGGAAATTCGGGATCGTGGCCACGGCGTTAAAGCTCGCTGACTGGCCCAGCACCGTTTGAATCGAATGCGGCGCGAGCGGCACGTGGTAGGCTTCACACAACGTGGCGACTTTGCGGAGTTGGCTGATGCCGCCGCCGTGGGCGCAGTCGGGTTGGAGGATGTCGATGCAGTTATTCTGCAGATAGCCGATCACTTCCCAGATGCCGCGATCGCGCTCGCCCAGGGCAATCGGGCTGCGCACCTGCTGCTTGATGCGCTTGAAGACCTCCAGATTTCCCGGGCAGGCCGGTTCTTCGATCCAAAGAAGATCGTATGGCTCAACCGCATTGGCAAACTGAATGAGCGAAGCCGGCGGAAGCATGCAGTGGGCATCGAACATGACGGTGCCGTCCGGGCCAACGCGTTTTCGCGCATCCTCGACGTTTTTGATGATGTCGCGAATGTCCTTCGGATCGAGCGAGGCCGGCCTGACGCCGGGCGCGGTTTTGATGGCTTTGGGGGTGGGATAGACGCGGATTTTGTCGCGGGTTGGGCCGCCCAGCAGGCGATAGACGGGGACGCCATGCAGCTTTCCGGTGATATCCCACAGGGCCATATCGATGCCGGAGATGGTGTGAACCATGTATGCCCCGCCGCGATAATCGCGATGGGCGCGGAAGAGTTTTTGCCACATGAATTCGACGCGGGTGGGGTTTTCCCCGTCGAGCAGTTCGTACATGGATTCGACCAGCGCCGCCGACACCTTCGGCGGAAGCTGCGATATTTCGCCCCAGCCGACGATGCCATGATTGGTGGTGATTTTCAGCAGGGTTTTGGTTCCGAGCGGAATGGTCGTGGCACCGGTGATCTTGATGGAGGTGGCTTTGTCCTGAACGGCAATCGCCGGTGCATCGGCGGCGGCAACCATCTCCGTAAAAACGCCCGCCGCGGCGAACGCCCCGGCAGTGGTCACCAGTTCGCGGCGTGAAAGACCGGCAGAGGGACGGGGATCGGTGGGGTTCATGGAATTGCCTTCATCCATTCAGTGGCACGGGCTTCCAGCCCGTGCGCAACGGGTTTTGTGTATATTTCGTTTCCTGATCGAACCTGTAAAAATCGCCGCTAAATGACTCTGCGCAGGTAAACGCTTTCCGGCGAAAATCTGTCATCCGGAGAGCGTGTGAATTTTTAAACGTGGCACGGGCGGCCCGCGCGGCCCGCCCGTGTTTCCCGTTCGAAAACATGGGCGGGCCACCCATGCCACGTAAAAATTCACACGCTCTGAGACTGAGGTAATCTCAGCGCGGCCGCCGGCCGCAACCAAAAGAGAGGAAGAATAACCACGGAGGCACGGAAGCACGGAGGTGTGGTTTGACTCATGCGCGCCATCGCGCACGGAGCTTTTCTTTTTTTCTTCTCTTTAGATCATTTGCGCACACGCGCTGAACGTCGATTGCACCTCCGTGCTTCCGTGCCTCCGTGGTTATAATCTTGTTTTCCTGACAAGAATTTTTGCGCCAGGACCGCCAGGCGTCGAAGAGCGCCAAGAAAAAATAGTTCTATCTTGGCGGCCTTGGCTTCTTGGCGGTCTTGGCGCGTGCATTTTGGTTGCGCCCACAGGCCGCGCTGAGGAGTACCTCAGCATGACAGTTGCTTGATTTCGCTGCGCGTAATCGAACAAGCGTTTTTACGTCACGGGCTGGAAGCCCGTGCCACTGTGGGGAACGGCACAAACGTCTTCACCAAATTCCCCTTCTCGGTCCCGAAAATTCGCACTTTCCCGTCAAACCCACCGGTGTAAATCTGCTTCCCATCGGGGCTGAAGGCAATCGCAAATACACCGCCTTGATGGCCGGAGCAGGTGCATAAGCGCCGGTTGCCATCGGACGTGTACACCCGCACTTCCCCGGTGCTGGCGGCGGCGAGGAGCTTGCCGTCGGGGCTGTAGATGATCGCATTCACTGGGCCGTTCATATGCTCCATTTCCTTGATGCGATTCGGATCGCGATTGGCTTCGGTGGTCTTTACCAGATCACGCAGACGATGCAGCATCATCGCGCCGGTGGATGCGCCGCTGGCGATGATGTCTTCGCCGGGCTTGCGCGCCAGGCAGAGAATCGGATCGGTCGGATAATTCACCAGGTCGAACGGCCGATGGCTGGGAAGATCGAGCAGCCAGACCGATTTATCCCGGCTTCCGGAAACCAGCCGATCCCCGGCGACGTTGAACGCCGTGCATAAGGCCCAATCGGTAGCCTGGGTGAAGCGGTCGATCTCCGTGCCATCGGGAATCGCGATGACGCGGGTGGTTTTGTCGGCGCAGCCAACGGCGGCGCGATCGCCGGTGGGAGAGATGCTTAAGCCGAAGAGGGTGTCTGAGGAAACGGGGATGGTTTTTTCCAGCGTATGATCGGCAATGTTATATAGATCGATCCGCCCGTATTCGGCGGCTGATCCTCCCGCCGACATCAGCTTCGCCCCGTCGGCGTAGAAACAGAGCGAATTCAAATGAGGCGACGACCCTGGCATCCGCGCGATCAACCCCGACCCATCGGCGTTCACCAGCAGCACTTCGTGCCATCCCGCCACCGCCAGCACTTTGCCGTCCGGGGAAAGCGCCATGGCCGAGATGACCGGCGCGAGGGCGTACGTTTCCGGAGCCATGGTCTTCGCAGGATCGCTTGCCGCGACACCGCCGGCGGGCGAATCATCCTTTGCCCCCTGCAAAACCCATCGCCGCAGCACATCGACCTCGGCGGGGGAGAGTTTTTCACCCTTGTTGGGCATGTCCGGGTCGTCGCCGCTGACTTGCTGCACCAGCGGGCTTTTGTCGGGCTCGCCGGCCACGAAAATCGGGCCATGTTTCCCGCCGTGGGCAAGGGCGGCGAAGGTGGTGAGATCGAGCTTGCCCTTCAGTTTCTCCGGCCGATGGCAGCCGGCGCAGCTTCGCTTGAGGATGGGTTGAACATCACGAGCAAAACTGGCCGGCTCGTCTGCCGCGCGGGCGATGGCCGATGAAAGGAGAAGCAAGGCGACGAGGACCGCGAGAAGCGGTCTGCAAATGGATGCAAAACGGCCAATGTGACATGGGCGTCCCGCCCATGCGTGGTGCACGTGAATGCGATCGCTCAAGATCGGACTTGTTTCGCAACGGCTCGGTTCGCGCACGGGCGGGACGCTCATGTCACGACTGAGGTTTACAAACTGCTTGGGGTCGAGAACGTACACACGATTGTTATTGCCATCCGGGCATGATGTTGTCGGCGGGTTTGTGGCAACAGGATGGGGAGAATCGAATATGAGAAAGAGTGGTGCCGGTGTGTCGGGACCGTTCGGTTTAGAAAGGTTCGTTGCAAGGGTTGGTCATGCTTGCTCTCTAACGCCCGCCGGGCTTGCACGGTGGGACGTGTTTTCATGATGAGAAGTTTCTTTCGATATTGCGATTTTCCCACCGTGCAAGCACGGCGGGCGTTATTGGGGGTTGTCCTAAACCCTCAGTCCTTTCCTCGCTACGCGATCTTTGTTGCAACCCTTCTTCTCGCATGCGCCTTCGCCCGCGCGGCTTCACCCGGTGCGAAACTCCTCGTTCAACCCGACGCCATCACCCTTCGCGGCGCATCGGCCGAGCATGGGGTTCTCGTTACTCTCGTTGAAGCCGACGGGCGGACGGTCGATGTCACCGCCAAGGCTCATTACAGCAGCAGTGCAGCTTCCGTAGTTAGCGTTTCTTCGGATGCCAACTGCCGGGCAACGGGCGATGGCGATGCGGATATCACTGCCGAATACGATGGGCTGAGTGCAGGCGTGAAGGTCGATGTCACGGATTTCGCAACCCATACCCCGCCTTCATTTCGGCAGGATGTCGTTCCCGTGCTGACCAAAGCCGGGTGCAACGCCGGCAGTTGCCACGGCAAACTCGCCGGGCAGAACGGCTTTCGCCTGTCGCTTCGCGGATATGCCCCGGAATGGGATTACGATTCGCTGACGAGCGAGCTGGATTCGCGGCGGATCGATTTTGCCGAGCCGGAAAAAAGCCTGTTGCTTCGCAAACCGCTGGGGGCGGTTCCGCATGAAGGCGGTCGACGATTCGCCGAGGATTCGCGCGAGGCAAAATTGCTGCTGGAATGGATCAAGGCCCGGGCGCCGGGTTGCGACCCGGCTGAAAGCGACGCCGCCAGCCTGGAGGTTTTGCCCGGCAACCGCACGCTTCGCGTCGGCGATACGCAGCAGCTTCTCGTTCGCGGGCACTGGCCCGATGGCCGGGTGCGCGATGTGACCTGGATGTGCCAGTTCTACTCCAACGATCCATCGATCGTGAGCGTCAGCGAGGCGGGCGTGGTGAAGTCGCTGCGCAGCGGCGAAACCGCTGTCAGGGTGCATTTCCAGGGGTTGGTGGAAGTGGTTTCCATCACCACGCCTTACGATTATCAGGTCGATCCGAAATTATTCGCCGAGAAAAACAACGTCATCGATGGGCTCGTTTTCGATCGGCTCTCATCGCTGCACATCCCCCCGGCCCCGCTTTGCGATGATGCGACGTTCATCCGCCGGGCATTTCTCGACACCATCGGCACGCTTCCCACGCCCGCCGAGGTCCGCGATTTCCTCGCCGACACGCAACGCGACAAGCGCGCCAAGCTGGCGGATAGCTTGCTGGCGCGCCCTGAATTTGCCGACTACTGGACGCTGCAATTCTGCGACCTTTTGCAAAACCGGCGCGAGCGCGATCACGACGTGCGCGGGGCAAAGGGGACGCGGTCGTTTCACGAATGGCTTCACGAGCAGATGGTGGCCAATCGGCCATGGAATGCGCTGGCGAAGGATATTCTGACCGCCCGGGGCGATGCGGTGCATGAGCCGCAGATCGGCTATTTCATCGTGCTGATGGGCGAGAAGCAAAACGTTGAGGAATCGGACGTGACCGATTCGGTGGCGCAGGCGTTTTTGGGAATCCGCATCGGCTGCGCGCGATGCCACAATCATCCGCTGGAAAAATACACCCAGGACGATTACTACCACTTCGCCGCGTTTTTCTCCGGGGCAACGTTACGCCGCGTGGACATCGGCAAGGGAATCACCCGGCTGTTGCCGGTGAACCGCGAAGCCGCTGAAACACTCAAGGCGATGGACGTATCGGCGAAGAAAGTTGCCAATGCCGAGGATGTGCTGCTTAAAGCGTCGCGGGCCGATCAGAAGAAGGCGGAGCAGTCGCTCGATGAATTACTGAAGCAGGAGCAGCAGCTTTGCTCATCGCTGGCAGAGAATGAAAAGCGCCCGCCGCGGGTCAATCAGCCGCGTACGAACAAGCCGATGGATGCCCAGCCGCTGGATCGTTCAAAGCCTGATTTGCAGCCAGGCGTGGACCCGCGCATCGCGCTGGCCGAGTGGGTGACCGATCCGAAGAACACTTATTTCAGCGATGCGATGGTGAATCGGCTGTGGAAGCATTTCATGGGGATGGGACTGGTTGAGCCGGTCGATGATTTGCGGTCGAGCAATCCGCCAAGCAATCCCGCCCTGCTGAAGGAAATGCGCGAGCAGTTCGTTTCGCATGGATACGACCTGAAATACATCATGCGGCTGATCCTGACGTCGCGCACGTATCAGCTCAGTTCCTCCACCACGCCGGGGAATGCCCAGGACCGGCGCTACTTCTCTCACTATTACGCCCGCCGGCTTCCCGCCGAGGTGATGTCCGATGCCATCGTCAGCGTGACCGGCGTGCCGGATGAATATCCCGGGTACCCGGTGGGCATTCGCGCGATTCAGCTTCCCGAGCCGAAGATCGACTCATACTTTCTGTCGCTCTTCGGCCGCAGCGAGCGGGTGACCGCCTGCACCTGCGAGCGCAGCGATGAAGTCTCTTTGCCGCAGTTGCTTCACCTGAATAACGGCGACGATATCCAGGCCAAAATCCAATCGAACGATGGGCTGCTCGCCAAAATCCTGAAGGACAACCCGGACAACGAAAAAGCGACGGATGAAATATTCCTGACGGCGTTTGGCCGGTTGCCGATTGACTCGGAGCGGGAAGCTGTGAAAAAGGCGCTGTCAGCCGGCGATGTGCGACAGGACGTGTATCGCGACTTGATGTGGGCGCTGATGAATTCGAAGGAGTTTTCGTTTAATCATTGAATGTCTATACGATTACGCGCGATCTGTCATCCTGACGCGCCCGCGATATGAAAATATCCGAAATGCGCAACGGTCATCCTGAGGTACTCCGAAGGATCTGGCTGGCCTCCGCCTACCGGCAAGATCCTTCGGAGTACCTCAGGATGACGGATCCGTCCGTTCCAGAAATGGAACAACCAGGCGGCGGATGTATCAGGATGACGGTTTGCCTTTATCGCGTCGTTGCTTTTGTGAGATCATTAATATGCTCGACATTTCCCTTACCCGTAACACCTCCCGCCTGTGCAATGGCGTTTCCCGCCGCGATTTTATCCGCGTGGGCGGCTTGGGCGTGTTCGGCATGTCCCTGGCCTCGGTGATGGCGCAGGAGAAAGCGCGCGCCGCCGATGGCGCGCCTGCCCGGCGTCCCAAGGCCAAGTCCGTCATTCTCATCTATCTCGGCGGCGGCCTGTCGCATCACGATTCGTTCGACTGCAAGCCGGATGCACCTGAGGAAATCCGCGGCAAATATAAACCCATTTCCACCTCCGCCACCGGCGTTTACATCAGCGAAATGTTGCCGAAAGTCGCGAAGGTGATGGATAAGGTCTGCCTGGTTCGATCCGGCTGCCACGATAATAACAATCACGAAATCGCCACCAACTGGGTGCTTTCGGGCCGGTTTGGATCGGCCTTCGGCGACTACCCGGCCATCGGCGCGGTGGTGGCGCACGAATGCGGCTTCACCGGCACGTTGCCGCCTTATGTGGCGATTCCCAAGAATCCATCGTTCTCTTGGGAATTGGGCCGCAGCGCTTATCTGGGCGGGCGGTTTGAATCGTTCCGGGCCGGCGATCCGAATCAGCCGGGCTACAAGGTGCGCGACCTGGGATTGCGAACGCCCATGACCCCGCATGTGGCCGATCGGCGCAAGACACTTTTGCAGGCGGTTGATCATCTCGGCGCGCAGATTCAGGGGAATGACCAGATCGCCACCTACGATGAATTTCAGCAGCGGGCGGCGGCGATGGTTCTCTCCCCCACCGCTCAGGCCGGGTTCGATCTCGACCAGGAAACCCCTGAGCTTCGCGACGCCTACGGCCACACCGAATTCGGCCAGGGCTGCCTGCTCGCCCGGCGGCTGATCGAGCGCGACGTGCGCTTTGTCACCGTTAATTTCGCCGGCTGGGATCATCACAAAAAGATCTGGGAAGGCCTGGAAAAGAAGCTGCCGATGTTCGACCAGGGATATTCCACCCTGATCACAGACATGCACGAGCGCGGGTTATTGAAGGACACGCTGGTGTTTGTGATGGGCGATTTCGGGCGCACGCCGAAGATCAACAAGGACATCGGCCGCGATCACTGGGAACATGCCGCCTCGCTGCTGTTCGCCGGGGCCGGCGTGCAGGGAGGGCGGGTTGTCGGCGCGACGGACAAAGACGGCGCCTATGTGACTGATCGCCCCGTGCGGCCCGGCGACGTGGCCTGGACGGTATTTGCCTCGCTGGGAATCGACCCGCGAAAGGAATTGAAGACGCCCGAAGGCCGACCAGTGGCCATCCTGAACGAAGGCGCGGTGGTGGATGAGTTGTATGTGTGAGTCGCCATCCACAGTCGCCGGTGGTCTTTGGCAACCGATTCCCCCGACTTTTATCAAAAGATATATTTATTTTATCGAATATTTGCTATGTTCTTGGCTAAAACCGTTGCATTTCATTGCATTTCGTCGCATTGATCCGCGTTTTTCGGCAGAAAAAGCGGTTTTGGGTTTTTCGCATTGCATGGGCGTTGCATCCGATACCGCGATTTTCAGGTCAAAAACGAGGGTCGGAAGGGAAGCATTGCATAAGCGTTGCATTGAAATGGCATGGGGTGCTGGAAACGTCCTGGAGTCTTCCCGCCGTTTAGTTTCCCAAAAGAACGTCCATGTCGGATGGGTTGCGATTATCCTGCAATTCCTGGTGCTCCTCTTAGCCATACCGCATATCGCATCGGCTGAAGACAAGAAGCCCGATCCCGCAAAGGCTCTTCCCCATGTCATCATGACCCTGCCGCTGGCCCTTTCACGCGGCACGACCACGACCATTATTCTTCGCGGCCAGGGCTTGGCCAATGCCACCGAAGTCAGTGCCGAGACGGAAAATGCATCGCTTCGCGTGAAGATCAAATCCAAGGGAAAAGCCGACCTTCCCAAGCCGGAATTGCTCGAGAAAATGGGCGATACCCAGGTGGAAGTCGAGCTGAAGATTCCCGAGGATGCCCCCGGCGACCAAATCAAGCTGACCATCGTCACCCCCAACGGCACTTCCGAAACCCGCGCCATCCCAATCTACAAGCCGGGCGATCTGGTTGCCGACAAAGAGCCCAACGGCGGATTTCACAATGCCCAGGAAGTCCAGTTACCGGCAACACTCATCGGGACGATCGGCAAGGAAAATGCCGTCCATGTCTTTCGCATTTCCGCAAAGGCCGGCCAAAAGATTTCCGCCGGGGTAACTGCCGCCAAGCTCGGCTCGGCCCTCGATTCGCTGTTGACCATCTACGACGAGCACGGCGAAGTCGTGGCGGCCAATGACGATGCCGACGCCGATTCACCCGACTCGCACTTGAATGTCACCCTTCCCCACGACGGCGTCTATTACATCAGCCTGACCGATGCCCAGGGCAATGGCGGCGCGATGTATCCCTGGCTTTTGCACATCACCGCGGATTGAGCCGGGCAAATCAGGACGGGCCGCTTCAGGCAGTGTCTCAAACGGTTGACAGGCGTAGAATGCACGCCGCGCCTCGGGCAGGCATTCAGTCTGCCAGCCTATTTTGAGTACCCAATGGTGTTCCTCCAACGAATTCCCATCCTTCTGGCAATTCTGACGACGATTGGCGTGGGGTGCTCTCATGCGCCGCCGACCGCCCAGCCATCCCCAGGCTCGCCCTTTCCGTTTTCCCTCCAAGGTGCAAATGGGCTGGTGAACCTGGATTTTAATTCGCACCCGGCGGTCACGGTGGCCTATGACCTGGCAGAGGATGAATTCTGCTATTTGCCGGTCGGCGATGCCTTGCTGATTTGCGCCCAGGAGGGTTCATACCTGGTATTTGGTCCGGAGGACGGCATCGTGGTCGTCAAAGACAACCCCGTTTACCAGCTTCATCCGGTCGGAAATGATCCGGCGGCCGGGGAAATGATGCACCAATTCGGAAATTTATTCGTGGTGGCCGCATCGGTCGATCGGCTTCCCGAAGCGGTGTCGGCGTACCTGGATAACCCCGGATATCATCGCCGTCAGGCCCTCGCCTTGGCGCGCAAACTATTGCAGGACAATGGTGCTGCGATCGGAGGGTCGGGGCGCGGGGGGACGTTCGCCATTACGTTCCGATTGAGTGCCGACGCCAGGCAGATGTTGGTGGAGTCGTTGCAGTCGGATGATAATTCCGACGGGATTTATCGAATTGGGAATAAATTATCGGAGCGAGGGGACTTTCCTTTGAACAAACGTGGATCGCTGGCGGGTGGGCCGTCGGGATCATGAACGAACAACTTGCCGGGCGGATTGCCCGGCTCCCCATTTCTCTTTGGAGCAGCGATGATGAAGAAGGAAACCTTGCGGATGATCTTGTTGGGCGCCGCCCTTTCGGCGGTTTCGTTTACGGGAATAGCCCGGGCGGCGGATGCGCCTGCAAAGCCCGCCGACGCCCCCGCTACCACCACCCCCCCGGCGCGTCCGACCCGGCCCAGCGCGGCTGACCAGCTCAAGACCTACCGCGACCGCTTCGAAGGCCTCAATCTCACCGACGATCAGATGAAGAAGATCGACGGGTTCCTCGATACCGCCACCGCCGAAGTCACCAAGGCCGGCACCGACCAGGAAGGCCGTCGCGCCGCCGGTCAGGCGATGCGGAAGCTGAATGAAGACGTGCAGTCGATCCTGACCGACACGCAGAAGGCCGCCCTCCGCACCAAGCAGATTGGCCAGATGTACGATCGGATGAAGACGACCTACACCGCCGACACCCTCAAGCTCACCGACGACCAGAAGACCAAGATTAACGCGATCATCGACGAGGCCAAGACTGCGGCGATTGCCACTCCCCCGCCCGCTCCCGATGCCAATGCCAACGGCGGCCGTCGTGGCGGCGGCGGCGCTGCATTCGCCGGAATGCGCGAGATGCGCACCAAAATCGACGCTATTCTCACCCCCGAACAGCAGGCGCTGCTCCCGCAGTTTGGCCGCGGTAATCGCGGTAATCGCGGCGCTGGCGCTGGCGCACCGGCCACGCCCCCGCCGGCTCCCCCCGCTGCGAAATAATCAATTGGCCTCCGTGCATATTTTTCGGCACGAAGTGCAATGTTAATGCGTGATACCCAACCGGCCCGTCAATTGACGGGCCGGTTCTTTCCTTGGAAGACAAATCCGGATTATCCACCGCAGAGACGCAGAGTTCGCGGAGAAGATAAGAACGCGAAAGTCGCGGTATTGGCCAACGGAACGAGTCGCGCACGGAGGGTATTCCGGGTACCCCCGAAGCAAGCGATTTTCGGCGAACCGCTTACTTCGGGAGTACCCTCCGTGCGCGGCTCCTT
>DASRRM010000353.1:0-2968 GCA_035695715.1 Tepidisphaeraceae bacterium | reverse complement strand
TGCCGGGATCGACGCGCCATTCGTTGAGCATGATGGCAAAGTCGCGATCGATTTTCGGGCCGGTTGGATTTCGCGGATGCACAATAAAAAATCCCGACATGCCCATGGCCATTTGCGTCATCTCGTCGAAATGCGGGTGATACATGTAGGTGGCGGGGTCGCGGAGGGTGAACTCATATTTAAAGGTCTGGCCCGGCTCGATGGCCGGTTGGGTGACGCCGGCAACGCCATCCATGCCGTTGGGAACGATCATGCCGTGCCAATGGACGGTGGTTGCCTCGGGGAGCTTATTGGTGACATAAATGCGAACCTTGTCTCCCTCGATAGCTTCAATCGTCGGCCCGGGCGTCTGGCCGTTATATCCCCAGCAATGAACCATCATCCCCGGCGCAAATTCGCGCTCGACCGGCTCGGCAATCAGGTGAAAAACTTTCACATCCCCCTGCTGGATGAAGGGAAGCGTCGAGCCATTGGGAGTAGTGACCCGCGTGTACGCGCCCGCCGCACCGGGGGGCGGCGCCGGCTGGGTGGCCGGGGAAGCCGCGTCAGCAGCCTGGAGCTTTTGCAGAATCGAGCCGCTGGCGGCAATGGTGGCCGCGCTGGACACGAGGATGTTTCTGCGTGAGATCATTTTTGGCCTCGTTCTGGTTGGGGCTGTTCTTTAATATTTGATTCCGTGCGCAGTCGCCCATTTGGTATACGCCGGAGTATCCATTTGCGTCAGATCTGGCATTTCACCGACGCGCACGCATTGAAAAAATGGCAAACAATGCGCCCAGCCAGATGATTGGGGGTCCGTCTCTATCCAACACGTATATCCGAGCGCTGCCCAATCCAGCGACGAATCATTATTCGCGTATCTTAAAAGCTCGCAGGCCACAGCCTCTCCCCACATCGCGGCCTCTTGCGGCGTCGGAGCTTCCACGAATAGGCCTGTGGAAGATTCGAAATCTTCGATAATCCCGCGCTGATGCAGCGCCCATGCTTCTGGCTCGTGGTAGCACATACCGACGAGGAACTTTTGCATCACGATCTCTCCTTTGCATCTGGGTCTGTGATCGCTCGAATTATGGGACGACTGCCGTCATTCGGCATCCGGAGTTCCCCCGAGCCGTCCTCCCACCGCCCTTTCCAAATCCGCCCTGGCGATCCAGTAATCCCGCACGGCTTCGATATATTCCCGATACGCGCTTTCCTCGGCCTGGCGGGCCATGAGCCAGCGGTCGACCCCCAACAACATCACATTGTAGTGCAGTTCCGAAAGCTTGGTCACCTGCTGCCGCTGGGGAATGATATGATCGCGATATAAGGCGGCGGTTTGGCGGGCCGCGCTCAGGCGATCGCGGGCCGTGCGAACCTGCGAGCGGATGTCGATTGCCATCGCCGTCAGGCGGTCGATGCCCTGGCGATATTCCGCCTGCAATCGGGCGATTTCGCCCTGCTTCTGGTCGAAAATCGGCAGCTCCACCGACAGCGTCGGGCCAGCAACTGTCACGTAATGCTCGGTCGGGTCGCGGCGATTGACATCAAAGCCGATCTGGATTCCGCTCAGGCGGAACTGCTCGGCAAGCCCCAGCGACTGGGCGATCAACTGCGTCTGACGCCGCTCGGCGTCCAGATCGAGGCGCTGGGCGATGGCGCGATTTTCCAAATCCGCCATCGGCGACTCCTTTTCCGGAAGCTCTGGGAGCTTCTCCGCCGCCTGCCAGCTCGATGCATTACCGCCCCACAAGCCGAGAAGCGCCGTCACAGCTTCGCGGTCGGCCTGAGCCTGCGCTTCGGTGCGGGAGACATCGAGTTGCATCGACGAATAGTTCGCCTCTTCGCTCGCCAGATCGAGATCGCTGATATTCCCCGCTTTGTGCTGCTGGCGCGACAATTCGAGCGAAGCCAGTTGGGCGTCGAGGATGGTTTTCTGCACCATCGCCGCCTGCCGCCGGGCTTGATAGGTGTAAAACGCCACGCGAACCTGATGCTGCATCTCCAGCACGGCATCCGCCACCCGCCGCTGGGCGGCGGCCAGTTGGTCGGCAGCAATCTGTTTCCGCAACGGCACCAGCAGCATGTCGAGAAAATCCGCCGCAATGGAGAATTCCGCATCGGGAGAAGCCGGCCCCTGGTTGGGAAAGCGGATGCTGGCGAAAAAGTTGGGGTTTTTGAGAAGGCCGGCCTGCACGAGGTCGGCCTGGGCGATGCCGAGGTCTTCGTAGGTGGCCTGAAGCGAGCGATTATTCAGCAAGGCGATTTGCACCGCGTTGTCAACGCCGATCGGTTTTTTCAACAGCGCTTTTATTTTCTGCTCCACTGCGGCGTCGCCTGTGGAATGCTGGTTCCAGCGAACCGGAAGATGCACCGGGTCACCAACGAGGTTTTGAACCTGCGAAACATCAACCCGCTCGTTTGGGGCGGCGCAGCCTGCAACAAGCGCTGCGAGAAAAAAGATAGCCGACCGGGTGAATTGATCCATGAATGCTTCCATGTGCCTATTGGTGCGAAACGCACGGGTTTTTATCTCAGTCAGTGATCCATCCGTGGGAAGATCAAATCCCAGTTTCCCATCCGGCGACACCCAATTGGTCGCCTGCGCCGCAGAAACGAGCAACAACAAGATATCCGCGATGGCAAATCCACCACGTGATGTGCGCCCTCGATTGCCGAAAAACTGTTCGCTACCTTTCATCAGCGTTGTTATGAGGTCTTCCTAAACAACTCCATTTTCAAGTCCCACGCGTCATATTCGTCGATCCGACATCCCAAAAACGGCCTGCAAAGCTCCATTACCAATTCTTCGCCGTCCATTGTTTCATCGTAGGTTTTCAATTTTCGTTCGATGGGCAAAGCGACGCCTGTTTCAAAGAACACGCCATCATCCGCGCTACCAGCCCGTGCCCGGAGAAGTTGGCCGTTTTCGAAATAGGCATAACCGAACATGTCCGTCGTGCTTTCAAGCAATATGGCGAGCACGCGG
>DASRRM010000352.1:0-6528 GCA_035695715.1 Tepidisphaeraceae bacterium | reverse complement strand
CCGCGGCCGTCGCGACCGTGGTCGCGATCGAATCCGCGGTGGAACCGGGAGCCGAAGTCATTGCCGAAATAGAAGCCGAAGCCCAGTCCAAAGGGATAGCACCCGCCGTAGTAGCCGTAATCACAATAGTAAGGCGAATAGGCGTATCCCGTCGGATAGTAATAGGGATCGAAGCCGCTGACGTACGACGGGTAATAGTCAGGCGTGACATCGGCTCCGTAAACCACCGGGGCCGGGGCGATTGCATACGGGCTGGTGTAAGGCTGCTGGGCCGGCTGGGCGTAGGGGCTGATGTCCTGCCCAACGACAGGAGCCGGTTGCGCCTGCGCCACCTGCGGTTGCTGATCGGCCGGCGGCGGCTGCATCGGCCCAACTTGCTGCCCAAGCACCTGGGCGCGAACTTGCAACGCCAGGGCATCTTCCATGTGGAAGAGCTGGCCCGGGTCGCCCGTGACCTTCAGGCCCGCCACGGATTTACCTGTTTCGACATCCAGCACTTTTCCGGTGATACGCAGTTCCTGATTGATGGTGGCGAAACCGCCGGCGATCACATATCGCGCGCCGCTCTGCTTGCCAAGCACGATCGCCGCGTCGGGCGAGGCGGCGGTCTGGTCGCTCACCTTGACGCGGTCGGGAGCGGCAACGGTGAGGTCGGCCATCATGCTTTCCTGAATCGATTTACCAAGCCAGGGTGTGGCATCGTTGGGATTGTCGGCCTGGAAAGGGAGTATCAGAATCTTGCCGTCGGGAAGAGCCGGGTTGGCCGGCGGAACTGGAGCCGTCGCCACGGGAACCGAGCTTGGCACGGGAGCCGGGATGATCGTCGGCGCAGGGGCGGGCGCCTCGGCGAGCTGAGTTCCCGTGCTCACCACAGCGGGCTGGGCATCGAGCATCAGCGGCTCGCCGAATGCTGTCATTGGCAAAAGGGCCGGCAACGCCATCGCCAACCAGCCACTCACGTTCGCTTTGGTTGTGTTTCGCATGAGCAATACCTCAATTCATGTCGTTGCAACTCCCGTGCTACATCATTATAGACAGATGGCACGGGTTGCAGTTAGGCAATTTTTGGCGATGGAGGAATGAATCATGCTGCTGGCGGAAATCTCGATCTGGCCGATGGATAAAGGCGAAAGCGTAGGGAAGTACGTAGCCCGCGTACTGAATATCATTGACCAAAGCGGCCTACCCTACAAGCTCGGCCCGCTGGGCACCTGCATCGAAGGCGAATACGACGAGGTGATGCACGTTTTCAAGCAGTGTCATCAGGCCTTGGCTGCCGATTGCAACCGCATCGCCTGCACGATTAAAATGGATTGGCGAAAAGGGCACAGCGGGTCGATCGAGGCGAAGGTGAAGTCGGTGGAGGAGAAGGTGGGGAGGCCGTTGCGGAAATAGAATGGATGTGGGAAAGAGAATTTCCACCACGCGGTATTTTATTCGGCAGCCGAATAGCGGTTTGGCAGTTTCGTGCCGCACTCGGGACAGAGGTCAGCCGACGCCCGCACGTCATAGCCGCAGTTGGGGCATAGGTTTCTTTTATGTCGGATGTGTCGGCGGACGTGCGATCGAGAGAACCGGAATATCATCCATAGCGGCAAGAGCGCAAAAGCTACCGCCGCGACCCAGTGATCGACCGCAACGTTATAGAATCGCAACGGCTGAGAACGAGGCAATGTTCGGAGAGTGCCCTCAAATGGTGGACCTCTCAAGATCATGCCATTGCCGTCAACAGCGAGTTGCACGGTCCCGTGAGTGAAAATGCCAACCCGGAAATCCGTGGTTGCCACATTGCGTTGCAGACAGAGAGACATCGATCCAGTTACAATGCCGCTGCCGTCAGATGTGTAACTGATATGATTGAAGCGTTTAGCCTCAGGCCAATCGGCGGCTAACTCCACACCGATGTCGTTCATAGAGTACAAGACGACGTGCACTCGGTAGGGGATTGTTAGTTCGACGTACTCGAAGTATGTCCGGTGTCGATACCATTCGATCGCCGTCGCAATGCACAGCAAGAGCGAAATCAAAGAGGCGGTTATCAGTAATCGCCGAAACATCGGTCGCCAGTATATGGCAAAGTCCCCGTCGGATGTCGTCATAAGCACGCAACAAAAGGCTCAAATGTTTCCCAAGCCCGTCTTTACGCTTTTGTTCCTCGTCGCCGCGGTAGTGCTGCAGCAGACATCCGCGTCCGCCCAGCAACCCGACAACGCGGCTGAGGTTTATAAGCAGGCCTTTCAGGCGGTTCCGGCCACGCCGGAGTTTCTCAACATTCTCACGGCGGAGAATCCATCGCCGGAGCAAATCAAATCGGCGCTGGCCGCGGGAGGGCCGGCGCTATCACTTCTCCATAAGGCGACAACATTGTCGAAATGCGATTGGGGCGTTGATACCAGTGGCAAATCCAAGGTCAATCTGGCGTTTCTGAATCCCTTACGTCCATTGCATGCCGTGTTGGTCCTGCAGGTGCAGTCGCAAATTGCCGCGGGCAACGTCAAAGGGGCCATCGCGACGCTGACAGACAGTCTGATGCTGGGCCGACGGCTTCAACAGATGCCGTTATTGATTACCAGGCTCCTCGGATGGGCGTACGAGAAAAGCGCTATTGAGTCCATTGCAGAGTACCTGCCTCGCTTTGACGCGATGGCGATCCGCGACGTCAGCGCCACCTTCGTCGCCCTGCCGGCGCCGGTTTCGCTTGATGATGCCTTCGCGGCGGAAAAACGCGTACTCGGCGCTGAATTGCCCGCCAAATCGGTGGCATTCTCCAAGGCGGCCGAGCTTCGAAGCACGGCGTTGCGCGCGATGTTTACCGCCGTCCTCGCGGCTCCTCAAGGCAAGGAAGCGGATTTTAAATCGACCCATGATTCCGTAGGCGGAGGGCCTTTCAGGTACCGGGCAATCGATGGCGGTTATGAGCTTATATCGGCAGTTCCAGATAATGCCGGCAAGCCAATCACGTTGGTCGTGGGGAAATCGGCGGCAAAATAGCGATGACGTTCCCGCACCGCGCGAGAGAATTTCGCGCGACATTACTTGCCCCTGCAATTTCCGATCATTTCCCCCAATCCATCAGCCGACGACGCTATAATGGATCACCGTCAGAACCCCCTTTCCGGAGACATTCGCGTGAAACGAACTCAACTTTTTTTTGGGACTTTGATCATGGCACTTTCCAGCATTTTCGGCGGAGCCTGTGATAAGACCGCACACGCGGCAGGCCCGATTCCAAAACCGCTCGTCGAGCTTCCCGCTGACGTCAATCCCAAGCCGGGCGAACTGCACACCATTACCGTTGCCGGCGGCTGCTTCTGGTGCATTGAAGGCGTTTACGACCAGCTTAAGGGCGTGAAGACCGCCGTTTCGGGGTATGCGGGGGGCAAAAAGGAAACGGCAAATTATGAAGCGGTTTGCACCGGAATGACGGGGCATGCCGAGTCGGTGCGCATTACCTACGATCCGACGAAAATTACCTATGGCACGTTGATGCACGTGTTGTTTTCGGTAATCGACCCGACGACCAAAGATCGCCAGGGTCCCGATTCCGGCACGCAATATCGGTCGGTCATTTTTTACGAGAACGATGATCAGAAAAAGACCGCCGAGGCTTATATCAAGCAGCTAAACGATGCGAAGGTTTTCGATAAGCCGATTGTGACCACGCTGGAGCCATTGAAGGCGGATGAGTTTTATCCCGCCGAGGCGTATCACCAGAAATTCGCGGTATGCCATCTGACGCACGGCTATATCCAGCAGGAGGCGGTTCCGAAGATCGAAAAGGTGCGTGAGAAGTTCAAGAACGACGTAAAGTCCCCGGAGGCCGCAACTCAGCCGTGAATCGACGGGATTCGTCGCGATGAGATTGGCCGAACGGCGGTTTTTGGTTAAGAATTCCGCAATCATTTGTTAGGAAATATAGTTGTTAAATCAATTCGACCGGAGTATATAGGTCGGCGGTCGGTCACTTCTGAACTGCGAGGAACAATGCGCCGAAGAGAAGCTTTCACGCTTGTGGAACTGCTGGTTGTTATTGGAATCATTGCGGTTTTGATTTCCATTCTACTCCCCGCAGTGAGTCTCGTGCGCGACCATGCCCGCACCACCAAATGCCTGAGCAACCTCAGACAAATCGGCGCCGGCGCCACAATGTATTCCGCCCGAAATAACGATTACGTCGTACCGGCGGGCTATGTCCAGTCAGGGCTGATTGCCTCCAATGGAGAACAAACCAATACCAACAACTGGGCACTGATCCTGGTCGACGCCGGCTGCATGAGTGCGCCGCTGATCAAAAATCCGACGGTGATGACCGGCAATGAAAGCGTCGACTCGGTGTTCCTGTGCCCAAACGGGATTCAAGACCCCATCGAATATGGTGCCGGCGGCCCGATAAGCACCGTCCCCACCTCCCGCACCGACGGCCTGGGAAATTCCGGTTGGCGTGTCACGTCCCTCCTCCAATACGGCGGGAGCGGAAATACCATCGATATCTGGTACGGCATCAATGCCGATCCCAGCGCCGACCGCAACTCCACCGGGCAGATCATTTTCCCCGCCCGGCGAATACCTGCAGATACAGCCTTTGACGGCAAGCCGGATGTGACCATGGTGAGAAACGTGGATGCGGTCAATAGCAGCGAAATCCCATTTATCTACGACGGGATTTACATGAATTACATGTCGGTGAATGCAAACCGGCTGATGCCCAGGCACAACCGCCAGACCAAAATGAACGTGCTGTTCATGGACATGCACGCTGAAAGCGTCGACAAATCGCAAATCGCGCCCGCTTTCGATCTAACCACGCTGAGTGAACCACAATATCACTGGCCGAAATGGCGGTTTGATCAACCGCATACCAACTGATTGGCGGACAACGAAAGGCGCGCCATTCGCACGGCCCGACGGGTTGTACATCGCCTTAACCAATCATTTCCAGAATCGTTCCAGCGCAAAGGCACGCCCCGTTTGTAGCAATAATCTGTGATGAGGCGGGCAGTTTCATAGCCTGCCGCAGGAATGTTCCCCAATTCCCGCCACGATAATCCGCCATCGGCATCGGCAACATCGGCACAAACTTCGGCGCCTCGGCGGCCACAATCTGATCTTCGATAAACCCATCGCGCGGCGGCCACACCAGCCGGGTTTGCCCGCAGATGCATTCGGATATCATCCCATACCCCAGCTTCGAAACCACCACGTCGCTGATCCGCAGCACATCGGAAAAGTCCAGGTCGCGGCCAAGCGGAATCGAAACGCCATTGGCGGGGACAGTTTCCGTGGATTCATGCGGGCACAGAAATAGGAATTCCTTCGCGTCGCCGGCGGCGTTCGCCAGAATTTCCGGCGCCAGTGCGCCGCGCGTCCCGATCAACACGCGCGGGCGCCCATCGTCCGGCGCGATACCGATCTGGGCGAGGATTGCGCCTGGCTCCCGGCGGCTCTGCAGTGCGATCAATGGCACGGCAATTTTCGTCGGAATTTCCCGGCACGTCTGCCCGAACGGCAATTCCAGCAGGCAAAACATCTTCGCATAGCTGTCGGCAATCGCCCGCCCCATAGGCGTGTAGCGGGCGTCGTCGCCCAACAAGTTTTCGTAAATCCAGTCCCATGTGAAATTGCTGATGCCCACGCACCGCACGCCGGCCGCGGCCGCCACATCGCCGGCCAGAAAGGGAATGTCCGCAACGATTAAGTCTGGCTTAAATTGGCGAACGATGGCCGCCTCGTCTGCGGCTATTTTCCCCCGCCGGGCCATGAAGGCGCTCAGTCGTTGCAGCGATGCGGCGCGGTCGATGGTAAACGGATCCGTTTCGGCCAGCCCCGAGTCGATCTCGCAGGTGCTGACCCAACCCCGAGGCAGCGGCTCAAATACGCGAGGCGGCGCGGCCGAGCGAATATGAATCTGCACGTCAGGCCGACTGCGAATCAATTCGCGAATGACTTGCGTCATCCGCCGGGCGTGCCCGTAACCGTGGCCGCTGATGTAGAAGAGCAGAGAAGGCATGGCGGGGTAACGTGGGGCGATTTGGAAGGGGCTCGCAGTTAGCAGTTAAACGCCGGTTCTGATACACCCGCCGCATGAAAGTGTCCGGTTTTCTCCGTAGGGTGGGCGTACTCGCCCACCGTCTTTTTTTCCGAAATCCGGCCGCTGGTGGGCGAGTACGCCCACCCTACAAAAGCGGACAACATCATGCGGCGGGCGTGTGAGGTAATCGGAAGAGCCGCCTTCGCCTGCGCAAAAGACCCGGCTGCTTCGTAGATATCTCGCGATTTCTTGTTTTTCTAACAAGATTTCCATCGATCAAAAACAGATAAGAAAATGCAGAAATCGCCACAGATGAACACAGATGGACACGGATAATATTGACGCGATCAGGATTTTATCTGTACTACAATTCTTCATCTTATTGTTTTGGCAACAACATAACTCACGCGGCAATTTTCATTAATTCCGTCGCAGAGGCGTTTCCAGCCGCTGCCAGCAGGGTCGTGATGCTTTTTCCCGCTTCGGTCAACATCCAGCGG
>DASRRM010000351.1:0-8568 GCA_035695715.1 Tepidisphaeraceae bacterium | reverse complement strand
GCCTCGAGTGGCCCGATCTGCGGCGCCAAAAACAACACTATCGTGAATGGGGGTTGTGCCAAAACACCAGATATTCGGGAGTACGGGTTGCCTCACACCGCACATTCTTTAGCAGCGTGTGTCATTATCTCGTCGGCGGCGCGGTTTCCAGCAAATCGGCGCCGTGAAGCTTCTGCACCGCGGCGTTGATTTTCTCCTGGGCCGCCCCGCATTGGCGAATGTCGCCGATCACGTGATCCACATCATTTTGAAACATCTTGAGCGCCTTGTTCTGGTCCCACGAGCTGCTGTTGGCCGCTTGGGTCATCGCCGTGCGCAGGCGATCGAGCGATTTGGGACAATGCGTTTCCAGCAGCGTCCACGCCTGCCAGACGGCTTGGAGCTCGCGCTCGGCCGGATTTCGCCAGCGGCCGATCGGCGCGATATGGGGCGGGTCAGGCTCCGGGCGCGGGCCGGGGTCGAAGAACGGGGTGATCCGCTGCCAGCCGTCGCGGGCAAGGATGGAGACGCGCTGATCCAGCAGGCGCTTGCGCACGGCGGCATCGATCGCCAGCGCCGTGGAAAACTCGGCCATTCGCGGCTCGTCCGGCTTTTTCGCGCGAAGGACAATTCGTAATTCGGTTTTGCCGATGATCGCGGTCAGGCCGATGCGCTGCTTGTCAGCTTCCATCGCCTTTTGCACGTCATCGGGAATTTTTTCCGACACCGGCTTGAACGAAAGCTCGCTTCCGTCAATTTCCAGCGTGCGACCTTCGCGCACCAGAATTTTCAACTGCGTGTCATGGTCGGCGTGCAGGCCGTCGGCGCTGGTTTGCTCGGGGCTCATCACGCCAAGGCCGATGCCCGCCACGCCGCGATGCGGGTCTTCGCTGAAATCGAGCAGCGCGCCGATCGCCGGCTCGGCCACGCCCCGCGCAACCGGCCCCACCGTAGGCGGCATCGGCGCTGCGGCGTAGTCCAGCCGCCAGGGATCATCCACCGGCTTTTCGCCCGGCGGCAGCAGCAAATCGGTCTGCGAAAGGCGGCCTCCCTCGGCAAATCCATACGCCACCAGCGTGTTAAAATCCTCCTCCCAGCCCCATTCCACATAATGAAACGTGTTTCGGCGCTCTTTGCACCATTGCGAAAATTCGGCTTGCAATTGATCCAGCGGGCCGAAGAACTTTTCCATTGCCGCGATTCGATCCGCGCGCGCGCCGGGATTGATATTGGGCCGATACGGTCCCTTCATGATCTGCGCGCTGAAAAGCCGAAACCGCTGCTCACGCTCCGGCGTGCTGCGCAAAAATTGCACCAGCAGAAATCCCACCCCGCGACTCACCCTGGTATCAATATCGATCTGGCGAATCGTCTGCGGCTTTTTCCGCAATGATTCCAAGCCGGAATCCAGAAAATTGGGAATCACACCCTTGTCAAAAACATCCAGCGTGATGCGCTTCTCGCGCTCATCATAAACGTGGCTCGAAATGGCATCGGCAATCCCCTCGCAATACCAGAGCGGCGTGTTATCGCAATATCCCGTCAGGCACATCTGAAACAAATGCGTGCATTCGTGAATCAGGATGTATCTCTGATGATAATTCAGCGACCCGCTGGGATAGGCATATGCAATATGAATCCGCTCATAGGTAATCCCCCCGCCGCCGAAATCCCATTTGATATCATCCGACTTCATGGCCCGTTCCAGGCCTTTGCGATCCTTGGAAAAAACCACCGGCATACGCCTGGATTCGATCCCCGCCGGCTCCGCGCCGAACACATGCACGTAATACGGATACGCACACTCCAGCAATTCCAGAAAGAACCGCGCCTTGGCGTCGCCAACGTCTGTCTTCAGTGCGTAATGCCGGCTGACATACCATGTGAATCCCTTGGTATTGGTGATCTTCACGCCCGCCAGCGTATCGGGAAGCGATTGCCCAAGATTGGCCACGTCGACGCGAATGGGCTTGAACGTGCGGCCGGAGATCAAAATGTCGGCACTCTGCGCCGCTGGGATGGGAATCGCCGCGCCCTGCGCGAGATTCGCAATGCACGCGATTATCAAGAGCGCGAATAGCCATGGGCGAATGTGACGATGCATAGGGAAAGTGTACCCTTCCATGAAATGGGTACAATCGCCATCCCAGCCGTTGAGAGGGGGCGGGACGTCGCCGGCGGACAACCCGAAAGTGGCATGGGCGGCTCGCCCATATGCGACGGTATTCCGTCGCCTTGGGCGGACTTCTGCGAACTGGAGTCGTACGCCGATCAATAAGGCTGGAGCGCAGTGAAAAGCCCGTCAAGAGCGCTGCGCTTCGTGCTGATTTCGACCCGAGCTCGGATCGAACGTTGCGGCATACCGCAACTCGCGGGCGGGCCGCCCGTGCCACGTCAATTCCATCTGCCCGTGGCGGGGTCTCGGTCTTTTCTCCGGCACGACGATTCGTGACACGGGCGTCCCGCCCGTGCTGGGTGCCTTTAACGTCGAAAGCGTAAGGCACGGCCGAGACGGCCGCGTCACCAGCGTGCCAGGAAGGACGGCCCGCACCCGCGGCGCAATCATCGACTCATCGCCTCGAATTCCGCAGGCATCTCCGCATAATGGCGGCGATGGCCGTCGAGGAATCAGTCAGCGCCGCCACGATACCGTCAAGGGGACTGCGCTCGCGCGCTGCCGCGATCGCAGCGGCCATCACGATCTTTGCGGCCTTGTCGCTTTATTGCGGGATTCGGTCCGAAGGCTTCATCTCCGCCGATGCCTGCACCCATTTCATGGCGGCCAAGTATGCCTTCTCCCATCCTTTGAATTTCGTCGATGTGTGGAATCGTCCGCTGGTGACCATGCTCTACGCCGTCCCCGCGCATTTGCAGGGGCGCACGGCAGTGCGCATTGTCTGCATGCTCGTGGCGATCGGCTGCGGGATCGTCGCCTTTCGCATTGCCGTCGGACAGGGCCTGAGGTTTCCCGTTTTGGCACTTATTCTCACCCTCGGCCAGCCGCTGGTCTTTCTTCATTCCTTCGGCGAGATGACCGAACTCCCCTTTGCCCTGCTTTTTGGCGGCGCATTTCTCGCGTGGCAGAATAAACGATACTGGTTTGCAGCCATCCTCGTCGCGTGGACGCCTTTGGCCCGGCCCGAAGGGTTCGGCTTCCTGCTCATCGCGGGCATTGGCCTGGTGCTTTGCCGAAAATGGCGTCAATTACTCGTACTGCCGCTGCCGATCCTCTTGTGGGATCTGGCCGGATGGATCATCTCCCATCATTCGCATCCCTGGTGGCGCTGGCTTCCCGATAGCTGGCCTTATTCCGGCGGAAGCGCTTACGGCCGGGGATATTTGCTGACGTTCGTCGCCCTTTTGCCCGCGGTGGTTTCGCCGCTGGTATTGCCGGCAACGCTGGTGGGAATCTGGCGAAGTTTATCGTTCAAACCGCCCGCGGCCGACGATGTTGACGGGACAGGCAAAGGAGATCATCCGCTGCGATTTTGCATTTTCCTGACCGCCGCCATTCCCATGCTGGTGCTGGGGGTTCACAGTCTTTTTTACTGGCTGGGAAAAATGGCCAGCGACGGGGAGGCGCGATATCTGCTGGCCGTTGCGCCGTTTTGGGGAGTGTTATCCGCGCGCGGCTGGGAGCAGATTTCGCTTCGGATGAAATGGCGGCATCCCCTGCGCTGGGCGGCCGCGGCCATTGCGCTGCCGATCCTCGTCAATCTCTTCCACCCGATCGTGCCGGTGCGCCTCTCGCACGACTGGGCATCGGCCCGTGAGATGGCCCGGTGGTACCAGAACTTTTCCATCTCTTCGCCCGGCCATCCGATCATTGCCGCCCATCCCGGCATTTTTTATTTCCTGCAGCTCAATTCCCACGATTCACCCGACATGGCGGCAAACTCGCTGCACCATGCCGCCCCCGGCACGATCCTGATCTGGGACCCGATCTTCAGCGACACCAACGCATCAGCCGACGAGATGCTTGGCCTGGATGAAATCCTGCACGCGCCCGGCTGGAAGGAAATTTCCGCGCCCGATCCTTACGAAGCGAATCTGGATTCGGTCCGCAAGGTTATCCGCGATCCAAACGATCCGCGCAGCCATTGGCATGTTTTTGTCCAATCGAAATGATCGGAGGAATTGGCCGTGCATCTCATTGAACTGCTCCGCAATACCCTCAGCCAGAGCGACCGGGAGCGCGTAAGCAATCTGCTGACCTGGAACGAAGAAGCGTAAATGGTTTCTGATCGACATAGAGCGCAGACGCCGGGTCTGAGGTACTCCGAAGACCCGGATTCTTCATGCGCCCGTTCGCTCATCGGGACCCGACTCTTCGGAGTACCTCAGAATCGGCGTTCTCAGCAACCATTCGCAACTATTTCTTCCACGTCGCAAACAACCCCACCGCCGCGGCGGCCATGACGGCTGTCGTCAGCCAGCCTATGGTGCGCAGCGAGCGCGAAATGCGCGTGTAGGGACCCATCACGCGCTTGTTGTGGCACATCAGCATCATGATCGCCAGGATGGGGGCGGCTACCACGCCATTAATGACGGCCGACCAGAACAGCGCCTTGATCGGCGAGAGATGCGAGTAATGTTGTATCGCGGGAAAATTCAGGGCGAGGCCGATCACGGTGGCCACGCTCAGCACGGAATAAAACCCGCGCGCCTCCATGGGCTTGCGATCGAGACCGGTGGGCCATTGCATGGCCTCCCCCACCGCCGACGCCGCCGACCCGGCTAAAACCGGGACGGCCAGCAACCCCGTGCCGACGATTCCCAAAGTGAACAGGATGAAAGCGAATTTTCCGGCCACCGGCCGCAGCGCGTCGGCGGCCTGGGCGGAGGTTTCAATATCCGTACTTCCATGCGCGTGAAGCGTGACGGCCGCCGAGAGGATGATGAAGAACGCGACGAGATTTGAGAATGCCATGCCGATGATGGTGTCCAAGCGGATGCGGGAGAATTGGGTGCGCGCCTGGGCGGGGGCGTGCTTGAGGGCCTCTTGCTCCGGGCTGCTCTTGATCTCCTCGGTTTCCTGCGAGGCCTGCCAGAAAAACAAATATGGACTAATTGTCGTTCCGAGGATGGCGATGAACATCGCCCAATAATCGCCTCCCAAGTGCAACGATGGACGGACGGTGGCCAGAAGCGCCGTTTTCCACGGCACATGGACGAAGAACGCGGTGGCAACGTAGCTGAACAGTGCCAGCGTCAGCCATTTGAGGATTGCGGAGCAGCGCGGGTAGGAGGCGAAGATTTGCAGGATGATGCAAAGGGCCGTAAAGAGTGCGGCATATAGCAGCGCCGGCCCGCCGATGAGCAACGCGACGGCATCCCCCATCGCGCCGATGTCAGCCCCCAGGTTAAACGTATTAGCCACCACGAGCAGGAAAATGGCGGGATAAAGAATCCATTTCGAATAGTATTTGCGGATATTCCCCGCCAGGCCCCGGCCGGTGATTCGCCCAATTCGCGCGCTGATCTCCTGGGCGGCAATCATCAGCGGCAGACAGAAGAGCATCGTCCAAAGGAGCGAATAGCCATATTGCGCCCCGGCCTGGGAATAGGTGCCGATTCCGCTGGGATCGTCGTCGCTGGCGCCGGTAATGAGGCCCGGGCCGAGTCGGGCGAGCCAATGCCTTCTTGGCGGGCCGCTCGGATTTGTCGAAGCAATGGATGGGTCGGCTGCGCTCGATTCGCTCGGCTTCATTTCGGAAGCGAAATGCAATTCTCATGCCGACTCATCCATATTTCCCGCCGAATATTCCGATCGCAAATCCCACCGCGTGCGCTGCCGGCAGCGGAACTAGACCGCCGCCGCTGTCGGCGAAGAGCAGCTGGCCCGTGTGCGCTTCGTAGAAGATCTTCCCGGCAAAACCAAGCAGCCCGCCGACCACCGCCATGCGCATCAGCCAGTCCGTATTGGCTCGAAGGAGATGAATCGCGGCCAGGGCATACAGCGCCGAGTCAACGCCGCTCAGTCCACGGTAAAACAGCAGGGATGGACGGAAAACAAAAATGGCAAGCGAGATGGCGATAGCCGAGCCGACGATGACGATGGCCGTTCGCCGGCGGTTTTGTGCTTCACAAATGGCGGCGAGAATCAGAAATGCCAGGATTGACCAAAAGGCATGAGCCGGCGACCAGTGCGTGAAATGGCAGGTGAGCAACCGCCAGACCTGGCCGCGTGAAATCGCGGAGCGGTCGAATTGCAACCATTGCGATGCGCGCTGGCTGAAAGCCAGCGCGGTTGCGGCAAGCATTCCGATCGAAGTGATAAATGGGAAATGTTGCATGGAATTTCCCGTATCACGGGCGTCTCGCCGGTGCCATCCTGGAATAAACACACGGGCGAGACGCCCGTGATACGGGAAATTTGCCGCGGTCACTGCGCGAGTTACCGTAGGGTGGGCGTACTCGCCCACCGCGTTTCGGTGAATGACCCGCGGACTGCCTGAACATGTCACGCGCGTCACGCGCCCCGCGTTTTCGTCGCGGGGTGCGGAAATGGTGGGCGAGTACGCGCACCCTACGAAAACTGCTTTCATGTGACACGCGTATCCCGTCCGTAATGGGGATTTGATGGGTTTCAAACAGCACCACCAACGCCTATTCCTCGCGTTTTCTCGTCGCCAGCACGGCCGAGACGGCCGTGTCACGATCGGCATTTTAAAAAAACCGCTCAGTTTGAATATTTAGTTGTTCGAGCCAACCGTCGAACCGCCTTTGCACTTCCAGGTTGCCACCGCCAGTCCGCTCATCCCGAGCACCAGAAGCAGATACGTTGGATCCATCGCCCCACCCAGATGCAGGCCGGGAGAGGCTGGGTTGGGATTGGTCAGCGCCGTCGCGGCGGGAGGCGGCTGCATTGATCCGCTGGCATCGGCATTCGCCGGGGCGGCGGAGGGATCGCCCAGGCCGCCGGGCGCTTTTTTGCGGAGCGCTTTGAGTTCTTCCTCCAACTGCGCGCGGGCGTCGCGGTCTTGCGTCAGCCGCATGGCGTTGCGCTGGGCGATCTTCCATTTTGCATAGGCGGCGTCGTTTTCAAGCACGATGAACGAGGTGTATTCCGTGGCGATGGAGTAGCCTTCGCCCAGCCGCACGATTTGGTCGACGCCGGACATGCTCAAGCCCGCCGGGTCGTTGCGCAGGCGCTCGATTCGGCGCATCGCCCACATGCGCTCGATTTCCGGATCAGCGTCTGCCTGAAGCGGGAAGGCAACGGGAAATGTCTGCGACCAGTCTTTGCCGTCGACCTTGCCGGTGAGCGTTACCTGTGCCGGGCCGGCGGTTCCATATCGGCCATAAACGCGAAGGGGTATGCCGTTAAAAAGATTCCGCATGCGCGGCGGCTCGACATCGTGCACGGGAATGCCGGCGATGCTGACGTTGATATCCGTGATGGCGGGCCGGGCAAGTTTGCAGTGCAGCGCCATGGCCTGGCGGGCAAAGTCATCATCGGCCGAGACAAACGCCGCCAGCCCGCCCGAGCCGTCGGCCATTTCCTGAAGCAGCGTGCGATCGACGTCATTTCCCACGCCAACGCATAAAATCCGGCTGTCGATCGGCCGTCGATTGACCATCCGCTGCAGCATCGGCACCTGCGCCTGCTCGGTCAGCCCATCGCTGATAACCACGACGTTAAGCGTTCGCCCCGGTTGGGCATAACGATAAGCCGCGGCCAGAGCGGCGTTGAGATTGGTGCCGCCGTGCGCCTTGCGCGAGGCGAGAAAATCATTGGCGGATTTTTTGTGAACATCGTCAGCCGGGGCGAGATCGTGAAACGCGGAAACGGAGGCGGTATTGAATGCGAGGCAATCGAAGCGGTCTTCATCCGTCAGCATGTTGACGAATGCGCCGAGGGTACCGCGCGATTGGCCGATCTTGTCGTCATCGCGCATGCTGCCGGACACGTCGAGCAGGAAAACGTAATCCATGCCGACGGCGGCGGGTTTGAGTTCATCGCCCGCCGACAGCATCAGGCAGAAATAGCCATCGGTATTCGCCGGCGTCGAGGCGACCAAAGCCGCCCCCGTTTGCGCTTTGGCCAGGCGATAGTCGATCACCACATCGCGATCCAGCGCCGCGCTATTGGCGCCGATAACCGCCTGGCAATACGTCGGCGAATAGCGCGTCGCGTGAAGGTCGCGGCTGTGGCTTGGGCTGCGCATTTCCTCGATCGGCAACCTCGATTTCACATCCACCGTCATCGAAAATGACTTGGTTACCCGGCTGTTAATCGTCTGGCGGACATTGCTGGCCAGCGGATAGACATAGCTGGTCCATTCGCCGTCGGAATCCAGTTCCTGGTAATAGGTCACCTGCACTTTTTGCTGCGCTTTTGGCGCGATGGGGAAAATGCGCAGCTCGAAGGTGCGAAAATCGGTTTGTTCTAGAACGCCCGGGTCGCGATTGACGGCTTTGTAGCTGTTATAGATTTCGCGGGCGGCTTGTTTTTCGACAACTTCGCCGATCATTTCCTTCCCGCCGATCCACATGCTGAACCCCGCGACCGAAGCATTCCGGGGTACCGGAAATGTATAGAGGCCTTCGACGATTCGATCCTCGGTATTGCGAAACACCTGCGTC